>JAFYOF010000155.1 GCA_017560305.1 Alistipes sp. | reverse complement strand
GGATTATATGCTTTACAAGTTTGAGTCGGAGCCTTACGCAGAGTTTTCAATCACAACTGACACGCTGCTGTTTTATCGTGCATTGCATCACGCAGATGATATGTACGATGAACTGGCGGCGTTTCGCTTTTCTATGGTCGACTATGCCCGCCGTGGTCTGCACTACTCCGAGCGGCTGGCCTCTGTCGCGGGTCTTGATTTAAGACGCTCAAATATCTCCATTCTGCGCCGTTTGGCGGTTTCTGAGCGGGACTATGCTGCTCTTGCGCACGCCGATGGCGTAATTGGTGGCGAGGCGGGTATGGATTGCTTCTCGCTAAAGGATGGTGTGCCTCTGTCGGGTGGCAATGTGGCTCTGTTCCTTTCGGGCAAGGGCTATCTTGGTGGTGTGCGTTCTACGGTGCATTCGCTGCTGAAGCGGGGCTTGAGTATGTCGGCCTACGCCTCGGCAAAGGGTGGCGATGACCTCTATGTTAAGGGCGTGAACAATAACTCGCTCGATGTCGGTTTTCGCCTGACGAAAGAGTTTCAGCAGGGCGCTACGCTCTCGCTTTTGGCGCTCTCTACGGTGGGCGAGAAGGGTTTGCGCTCGGGTACTACGCAGGAGACCTTCACCCTCACGGGCGACAACCTCTACAACCCCTCGTGGGGTCGCCAGTCGGACAAGGTGCGTAACTCGCGCACACGACACGATGCCGTACCTTTTGTGGCGGTCGAACTGGATGCTCCGCTGTGGGGTGATACGCGTATGGGCCTTGCCGTGGGTGGCGATTATGGTCACAGAAGATATAGCGCGCTGGGGTGGTACGATGCGATGACGCCCCGCCCCGACAACTACCGCTATCTGCCGAGTTATTACGCCGACGAGCAGGTCGCTGCCGAGGTTGCCTATGAGTGGCGCGCGGGCAATGAGAACTACACGCAGGTGAACTGGGCAGATATGTATGCCCAGAATCGCAGGTCGGCCGATGGCGCGGTCTATGCGCTGGAGAGCCGTGTGGAGCGCATTGCGAGGGCGCAACTCTCGTTGCAACTTACCTCGCCCATCGGGCGCGATGTGGTGCTCAACTACGGCGCGCGTGCCGATTTCAACGGCTCACGAAGATATAAGCAGATGGAGGACCTGCTCGGCGCGACCCATCTGCGTGATGTCGATTACTACCTCCTTGATGACGACACCTACTCCAATAACCTTCGCAACAACCTGCTCTCGGCGGACGATATCGTGCGTGAGGGTGACCGCTTTGGTTACGACTATGAGTTGCGCCGCCGCTCCGTGTCACTTAATGTGGGCGTTGAGTATAACACCTCGCGCTGGCAGATTCTCGCAGCACTTGAGGCGGGGCGTCAGCAGGTGGTGCGTGAGGGTTATTTCGAGAAGGAGTTGTATTCTGGCTCTCGCTCGCTGGGTTGCTCTGCAAGAAAGTCTTTTGACCCCTACACATTCAAGTTCTCGGCTGGCTATGCCATCTCGCCAAACCATCACATCGGCGTGGCTGCTATGGTGTCACGGCGTGCGCCCGAGGCGGATGATATATTCCTCAATCCGCAGTATAACAACCGTATGGTCGATGACCCGAGCCTTGAGCGCCGTGAGGCTGTGGATGTGAATTACAAGTTTCGCACCTCGGCGGTAGATATGGTGGTGTCGGCGTTTGCCTCGCGAAGCCACGATGAGCGGATGGTGTTGCGTGGTTACGATGACCTCTCGGCGATATATTGTGATATTGACATCAGCAGCATCGGCATTTTGCGCTATGGCGTGGAGGCTGCTGCCCGCATCTTCCTTTCACGCAGTTGGCAGGCGGAGGTGACCGCCTCGGCGGGTCGCTACCACTATGCCGACAACCCGCTTGTGAGCCACTATGCTGATGTGGATAACAGCGAGGTCTGCATCTCCTCGCCAAGTTATATGAGCGGCTGCCGTGTGGGCGGTGCTCCGCAGATTACAGCGTCGGCATCACTTGACTACTTCGCTCGCCGTGGGTGGATTTTCTCGGGCGGAGTGAACTATGCGGGTGGCAGATATGTCGAGCCTTCGATTGTGCGTCGCACCGAGCGCGTGGCGCGTCAGTCATCTGCCTCGGCGGAATTGTATGAGCGGTTTTTGAGCCAGCAACGATTGGGCGATGCCGTGACTGTGGATTGCTCCGTTGCGAAATGGTTTTCGGTGGGTGCTTCGCGTATGTCGTTGAGCTTGATGGTGAGAAACTTACTTGGCGAGGATAACATCGTCTATGGCGGTTACGAGCAGACTCGCATACGCCATTATCGCAGCGGTGCGCAGACGATTTATGCTCCTCAGGATGACATTATCACCTATTCCTATCCCCGCACATTCTATGCTGTTGTGTCGTGGAAGTTTTAAATTTGGCGTTTTGGCGCAAAACTCTTATCTTTGCAGTCGGAATTAGAAATATATTGAGATATGGCAGGTTCAAATTTTGTTGATTATGTGAAGATTTTTGCCCGTTCGGGTCACGGTGGTGCAGGCTCGTGCCACTTCCGTCGTGAGAAGTTCGTGGCGTTTGGTGGTCCTGATGGCGGCGATGGCGGCAAGGGTGGTAGCATCATCTTGCAGGGCGATCGTCAGTATTGGACATTGATTCACCTGAAGTATCAGCGTCACCAGTTTGCCGAGGATGGCGAGGGTGGTCACGGTGCTCGTTCGACAGGTAAGGATGCTGCCGATATCATCATCCCAGTGCCTCTGGGTACTGTTGCGCGCCGTCTTGTTGAGAACGAGGATGGCACACAGGAGTTGGTCCCAGTGGGCGAGGTGACCGAGCACGGAGAACAGTTGGTGCTGCTCAAGGGCGGTCGCGGTGGCTTGGGTAACTGGCACTTCAAGAGCTCTACAAATCAGGCTCCGCGCTATGCGCAGCCAGGTGAGGAGGGCGATGAGGGCGCTTTCGTACTTGAGTTGAAGGTGTTGGCAGATGTTGGTCTGGTGGGCTTCCCAAATGCGGGTAAGAGTACCTTGTTGTCGGTTGTGTCGGCAGCCAAGCCAAAGATTGCGAACTACGCCTTCACTACGCTTGAACCAAATCTCGGTATCGTCGAGGTGCGTGACCACAAGTCATTCGTTATGGCCGACATCCCGGGTATCATCGAGGGTGCTCACGAGGGCAAGGGTCTTGGAACACGCTTCCTGCGCCACATCGAGCGTAACTCTGTGTTGCTCTTTATGGTGCCAGCCGATAGCGACGACATCGCAAAGGATTATGAGATTTTGCTCGGCGAGCTCACGCAGTATAACCCCGAGTTACTTGACAAGCAGCGTCTGCTGGCGGTGACAAAGTGCGATATGCTCGATGATGAGTTGATTGAGCAGATGCGCCCATCACTCCCCGAGGGTATCCCATCGGTATTCATCTCGTCAGTTGCGAATATGAATATCACGCGCTTAAAGGATATGCTTTGGGAGGCGTTGCAGTCAGAGTAGTAATTCCAAAAGTTGAAAATAGAATACAAAAAATAAGGTTGCTTAACCCAAGCGGTTGAGCAACCTTTTCGTTTTCTAAAAATCTATTCTGTGGTTTACGATGCGCAGCAGGTAACTCCCGCTTGAGTATTCCACTACGCCCCACACCGTGCCGTAACCCGCGGGTATCTCCTCGCCGCCGTAGGTGCACGAAGCCATTGCCCGCACTTGCAAAGAGTTACCCTCGCGGTCACGCAGGGTGCGGATGGTTGTGTGTGCCTCGCCCGTTTCGGCATCGGTGTCGCACCAGCATAGCCCCGCCTCCTCGCCAAAGGTTACATCCTCCAGTGCGATATAGTTGCCTATGTGGCTCGGTGCAAGTTCCGCTATTGTAATCTTTTTCGGCTTTATCTCCTTTGCCTGCTCGCGGTCAATCATCAGGTATCGGTCAAAATCCCGCTCTGCGATGCGTTCCACTCGGTAACTCCCCGTAGGTGGCGCACCGAGAGTAATCTCCCCGCCATAACTGCCCAGCGCCAACCCCGTGCAGTGGACCACCACGCGCGCCGAGATGGGGAACTGCGCAGCGGTATTGTCGCACTCCAACGACAACTCTATGCCGCCACTCTCATCGCAAAGTATCACGGCGTTCAGGTATTCGCCATAGAGGTCATTCGCCACCACATACGCCTCGATTGATATGTCATCGGTGATGGTTGTTGAGCCCTCGCGGCAGAGGGTCTTCAGGTGCGCAACGCTGATTGTGCCGTGCGGGCGCTCCTCGAACTCCTCGTGCGAAGGGTAGCTGCATCCCGCAAGCAACAGCGCCGCACTAATCAAGTATTTGGCAATCGTTCTCATCACGCATCTTTATCATATAATACTCCTCGCCATCCACCGTGCCCCGATGCAGAATTCCCGTCAGCGCCACCTCGCCCGCAGGAATCTCCCGCTCGGCATAGTTGGCGTATTCCGTTGTGTAGACCGCTATCTTCCTGCCTTCGGCATCGCAAAAGAGGTTGTATCCCTCCCATCTGCCCTCGCTGTTCACCTGCCACGCTCCCGAATATTCGGCAGAGCAGAGTCTGAGGTGCGAAATTTTTACCAATCGCCCGCAGAGCGCATCCTCAAGCGAAGGGATGCTTTGCGCCGATGGCGTCACCTCGCGTTTTACATCGTAGCAGATGATATGCCTGTCCAGCGCCTGCCGTGAGGCGAAATAGTCGGTGGGGTAGGTGCTGTAACTCTTTGCCGCCCTGCCAATCTGCAACACACCCTCGTGGATGGCTGCGGTGCAACCGCTTAACTTCACCACCACATAGTGCCCCAACGGATAGAGGTTGTGCAGGTCATACATCCCCGCCATCACCTCCACGCCGCCCGTAGGCTCCTCCAGCGTGAATGTGCGGTAGAAGTTCCCCGCCTCGTCGCTTGAGGTCACATAGCCGCCGATGATCAACTCCTGGTCGATGCTCAAAGCCCTCTTTTCGGCTCTCTGGCGCAGTTCTGCTATGGAAATATTGGTGCTGATGGGTGTTGTCTGCTCCTCTGTGGGATTGTCATAGTGGTTGCATCCCGCCGTGAACAACGCCACCGCAAGGAGCGCGAGCAGAGTGATATGTGACTTTCGGGTCATTGCCGTTGGTCAGTTTATTAGGTTTTTGTAGTGTAAAGATAATGTTTTTTTCGAATAAAATCACTACTTTTGCACTTCGATAGGAAAGTTTAATTTAAGAAAAGCAGATTACTACGATGCTGAATTTTTTACAGGCAGAGCAGGCTCAGAACTTGATTGTCCCCGACAGCGTGCAGAAGGCGCGTTTTGCCGAGGCGGTGAACAGAATGACCGATGTCGAGTTCGTGAAGAATATATGGGTTGATATGCTCAATTGGTTGGTGTGGACTGGTATCAAGACCATCATCTCGCTCGCCATTTTCTATGCAGCCCGCTGGTTGTTGCACAAGTTGCTCAAGGTTGTTGATACGGTGATGACTCGCCGCGAGGTGGAGGTGTCACTCCACTCGTTCCTGCTCACAGCGGTGAAGGTGTTGGGCTATGTCCTCATAGTGCTGATTATCGTCTCTGTATTGGGCTTCAACTCTTCATCATTCCTTGCCGTGCTCGCTTCTATGGGTTTGGCTATTGGTATGGCACTCAGCGGCACATTGCAGAACTTCGCTGGTGGTGTGATGATTCTTGTGTTGCGTCCCTATCGCGTGGGTGATTTCATCGAGGCAGAGGGTGTGAGCGGTACTGTGTCAAACATCACTTTGTTCAATACTGTTGTGCTTACAGGCGACAAGAAGACAATCTACATCCCAAATAACACGATTTCTACATCTATCATCAATAACTACTCAACCTCTACAACCCGCCGTTGCAGTTGGAAGATTTCTGTTGCCTATGGCGATGATTACGACCAGATTCGCGAGGCTATGCTCTCAATTATCCAGCGTGATGGTCGCGCCTTGAACGACCCTGCACCATACATCCGCATCGACTCATTGGCCGATAGCGCAGTGGTGATTGAGGCTCGTGCGTGGGTGAAGAACGAAGATTATTGGGGTCTGTATGACTCAGTGACCGAGGCATTCTACAAGGAGTTGCCAGAGCACGGTGCAAACTTCCCATTCCCACAGTTGGATGTACATATTACAAAATAAGAATAGTAAAATCATATTAATCAATAAAAAACTACAATTATGGAATTCAAAGATGTTTTGGCAATTTCAGGTATGCCAGGTCTGTATAAGTATGTAGCGCAGTCAAAGAACGGCATCATCGTTGAGTCGTTGGCTGATGGTCGCCGTATGAACGCATCGGCTACATCACGCGTGAGCGCATTGGCTGAGATTTCAATGTTCACCGAGGGTGAGGATATTCCTTTGGCTGATGTATTCTCTCGTATGTACGCTCACACCGAGGGTAAGGAGGCGCTTTCTCACAAGGAGTCAGCTGACAAGTTGAAGGCATTCTTCAGCGAGGTATTGCCAGAGTGGGATCGTGAGCGTGTTCACGCATCTGACATCAAGAAGGCAGTAACTTGGTTCAACATCCTCGTAGGTGCAGGTATGACCGAGTTCAAGTTGCCAGAGGAGCAGGTAGAGGAGTAGTCCTTTCAGGCTCAATAAATAAACCGCCACGGCTAATGTCGTGGCGGTTTTTGTGTTTAGAGAGTTGATGGATTGGCTACTGCGCAGACTAAAGTCTGCTCCGCTTAACGCTTTTCCGTTGCGCTCGCCGCGGGGCGCATTCAAACCACAACCGCAAGAAGTTGCTATCGCAACAAATTCTTTTTATTTAAGCCTCTGCCTGCAAGTAAACTTGCGTCAGGGCATAAAAAAAGAAGATATCATAAATGATATCTTCTCGCGTTTGTTGGTTTGTGGGAGTTGACGGATTCGAACCGCCGACCCTCTGCTTGTAAGGCAGATGCTCTGAACCAGCTGAGCTAAACTCCCTTCGTGATTGCGAGTGCAAAGATAAAGTAAAATATTTTATAAACAAAACTTTTTTAAGTTTTTTTAGCAATAAAAACAAACACCCCACCAAAATGGCGGGGTGTTGTCTATGTTGGGCAAACTTTTTGACTCGTATACAAACCTTTTAGCACTTGCTAATTCCAATTCGTGCCTCCTCGTTGTCCTTCTCCAGTTTGAGTTTGTCATCTTCCTCCCATTCGAACATCGGGAACACCTTGCCGCCAGCCAATGAGAAGCGGGTGTAGGTGATAGGCAGACCACGCTCCAGGAACTTGGTCTCGTAGGCGGTCTTTACCGAAAGCTCTGCGTCGGCGAAGCCTGTGCCGTAGATGTCGTTGTTCGATGCCTCGCAAGGCAGGTCAAAGTGGCGTACAACCTCGTTGGTATAGCCGTAGAGGTGCTGTGAGTCGGTCTTGAGGTTAATCCAGCCATCGGCAGCGAGGAACTGCGAGTAGTACTCCAAAAAGATTGGCGATGTGAGACGCTTCTTCGCACGGCGGGTCTTGAGCTGAGGGTCGGGGAAGGTAATCCATATCTCAGCCACCTCGCCCTCGGCAAAGAACGAGTTGATGAACTCGATGCGTGTGCGCAGGAAGCCCACATTTGTCATACCATTCTCTGTCGCAGTCTTTGCGCCACGCCACATACGCGCACCCTTGATGTCCACGCCGATGTAGTTGGCGTTGGGGTTGCGCTCTGCCAGCGCGATAGTATATTCGCCCTTGCCACAACCGAGCTCCAGAATGATTGGGTTGTCGTTGTGGAAGAAATCCTTGTGCCAGCGACCCTTCAAGGCGTGTGGCTTGTGGAAAATCTCATCAAATTCGGGCTGCACCATACAGCTGAATGTGAGGTTTTCTGCAAATCGTTTGAGTTTATCCTTTCCCAATGTAGTATAGTTCTTTGGGCTTGACGCCCGTTAGTTATTAATCTTGAAATTGACGCCCACAGCCTCCACGCCATCAATGCTCCCGAGTGGCGTAATCTGCCACACATAGTCGCCTTCGCATCGCAGAACGACATTGCGGCGGTAGGGTAGCGTGATGTCGGCAGTTGTCGCCGTAGGCTGCTCCCACTTGAACTCTACGGGGAGCGTCACCTGCTCGGTATGGCGCAACGAGTCGGGCGTGAGCGTGGTAATCTCCAGCGAGATGCTCTCGTGGTTGAAGCGGTTGTTGATGTGGAGCATAATGTTCACATCGCACTTCTCGGTGAGCGTGTTGTGGTAGGTCAGCGTGGTGCAGTCGCTCCAGCCGTTTACATTCACATCGCTCATCACCACCATATCGGGCTCAACCCTGCACGCCGAAAGCAGCAGCGTCATCGTGCACGCAACTATGCCGATAAAGACTCTTCGCATCGCTTACTCCTGCTTGTTTGCTGGGTTGTTTGCTGGCTTGTTGCCATCGCGGTGCTCGCCTCGGTTGTCACGACGAGGGCGGAAGTTGCGGCGGTTATTGCGGTGCTGGTGGTGGTTCTCACCCTGACGATTGTTCTCGCCTCCCTGACGATTGTTCTCGTTCTGGCGTGGAGCCTCACCTGCCTGCTTCTCCTGTGGAGCGTTGCCTGCCTGTGGTGCATTGCTCGCAGTCTGACCCTCCGCTTGTGGCGCATTGCCCTCTGGGCGGTGGTTGTTGTGACGGCGGTTGTTGTTGCGGTCACGGCGCTGGCGGTTGTCACGATTATCACGACCCTCGCGGTTCTCGCGACCCTCCTTGTGTGCCGACTGCTCAGCTGGTGCAGCACCCTCTGCTGCGGTAGCCTGCTCGCCCGCAGGAGCATTGTTTCTCTGCTGGCGGTTGCCCGCTGACTTCTTATTCTTGTTGCGACGACGCTTGTTCTGGTTGTCGAAGCGTGTGATGCTATCCTCCTCGGTGCGGTATGTAGGCTCGTCAACCACTACAACGCTATCTTTATCCACGATAGAGTCCACCTTCTTGCCCGCGCGGTTCATTGCGATAATCTCTCTCACGCGAGAAGTTGGGATTGTAACCACATTTGACATCGAATCCTTGCTTGAACTGAATGACATTGTGCGAGCCAGAATGTCGGTTTTCACGAGGAAGTACTCGCCATCCATCGCCTGCAGCGGCTCACGCACACGAGGCAATGTCTGTCGTGCGTCAGCATATACATCATACTCATACATCAGGCAGCACTTGAGCTTCGAGCACTGACCCGCCAACTTCTGTGGGTTGAGCGAGATATCCTGCACGCGAGCTGCGTTTGTCGTTACGCTTGAGAACGATGAAATCCACGATGCACAGCAGAGCTCTCGTCCGCAGGCACCGATACCGCCGATGCGGCCAGCCTCCTGACGAGCACCAATCTGCTTCATCTCGATGCGGATGTGGAAACGCTCGGCAAAGACCTTGATAAGCTCACGGAAGTCCACACGACCCTCGGCAATGTAGTAGAAAATTGCCTTGATCTTGTCGCCCTGATACTCCACATCGCCAATCTTCATATCCAGACCCATCTCTGCGGCAATCTGGCGTGACTGAATCATTGTGTCGTGCTCAAGCGCGATAGCCTCCTGCCAGCGCTCGATATCGTAAGGTTTCGCCTTGCGGTAAATCTTCTTGAACTCGCCGTTGAACGGGCTGAAGCCAGTGCGGCGAATCTGCTTTGCAACCATATCGCCCGTGAGCGAGATGATGCCGATGTCGTGACCTGGAGAAGCCTCTACAGCCACGATGTCGCCTCGCTTGAGGTCAAGGTTGTTCACATTCTTGTAGAATGAACGACGCGTATTCTTGAAGCGCACCTCGAAAATATCGGTAGGGATATTGTCGGGGTACTCCTCCAACCAGGGTGTCTCGTGCAGTTTGAAACAGCCCTCTACAGGCTCGACGCACACCTCCTCGTGGCAGTCGCATACCTTGAAACCGCGTCCCATTTCGGGTATATGTTTTTTAGGACAATCCATAATAATCTCAAAATTTTGGTAAAGGTAATAAAAAATTTTATTTTTTACTCTCTTTTTCTACTCTCTTTTTTCGGTCGAGAGCTCCATTGTGCGTATGTCTCTTCTCACGCGCAGCAAAGTGAGTGTGGCGCAGATGGTAAGACCCACGATGAATCCAATGATGAGTCCATCGGCCTTCAGTCCGCAGTTGAATGCAAGGAAGTAACCAATCGGGATGTTGAACACCAGGTAAGAAAGCACCACAATCGGCATAATAATCTTCACATCCTGCAGACCTCTCAGGATGCTGATTGAGATGGCTTGCAGACAGTCGGAAATCTGGAATAACGCAATGAATATCAACATCCTTGCCGTGATGTCAATCACCTCCTGATTTGATGTAAACAGGGCGGGAATCTCCTTGCGCAGAATGACATAAATCGTCGCCACCGAGAGGTTCCAGATGAGCCCCATCTGATATGCCGCATCTACCGTGTGACGCAGTCGCGAGTAGTTCTTTTTACCGTAGATGTAGGAGCAGAGGATGGTTGTCGCCGAGCCGATGGCGATGATAATCATAAATGTGAGGTTCATCATATTCACACCAATCTGATATGCGCTCACCGATGTCGCGCCAAACGCCAGAACGAGAATTCCCGCCAGCACAAAGGCGCTTGCCTCCATCCACATCTGGAATGCGATAGGGATGCCCACCTTCAGTATGCTGACCATCGTGCGCAGCGATAGTTTTGTGCGCTCAAATACCCTTGTCGTGTACTCCTTGAAGCGTGGCGTGAGGAAGAAATAACCCACCAGCATCAGGCACTGGCAGATGCGTGAGATGAGCGTTGCATAGCCCGCACCGAGCGAGCCCATAGGCTCAAAGCCGCACTTTCCGAATATCAGCACCCAGTTCAGCAGGATGTTTATCGAGTTGGCAATGATGATTGTCACCATCGCAATGCGTGTGTTGCCCACACCCTCAAGGAACTGCTTTATCGTGCCCCAAATCATCACGGGCAGCAGACTCCACATCAGCGTGTCGTAGTAGGGCAGCGCCATATCCACCACCTCGCCGATTGAGGCGTCGTTGCCATCGCCGAGCATCAACTTTCCCATCACGGGAAGCATCCCTCTCAGGGCATAGAGCAAGGCCGTAGCCCCAACACCCAGCACCGAGAAGAGTATCACTCCGTTGCTTAACAGGCGGCGCAGGTAGCCGTGGTTCTCCTTGGCAAAGTGTTCGCCCACCTTCGGCGTAAGACCGAATGTGAGACCAATCGAAGAGATAAAGACGATGAAGAAGAAACTCGACGCAAACGACACCGCCGCCAATGGCGTAGGGTCATCCCCGCCGTAGCGACCCACCATAGCCGAGTCGGCAAATTGTACAGTGATTTGTCCCACCTGCGACAGAATTACAGGCAGAGCCAGACGCAGATTCTCCTTGTAAAATGGTTTGTATTTCGTGAAAAAATTCATAGCGCTACAAAGATACGAAAAATTGATTCATTAGCGTTAATGTTGTAGATAAATCCTTTGAGTTGGAAGGTTTGTGCAGCATCTCTGCTTAAAAGTGGAATTATTCGTAGCAGAGTGCGAGCAATTGGTCAAAAAGTACACTTCGTCTTGTGTTAGGGTAAAAATTGACTAATTTTGCCAGCACAAATTTTGAATTGATAAAACACGAGCGTTATGATACAGCAGAATGATTGGTTACCATTTTTGGAGTGCTTGCAGGGCGTTGCAAGCATCGAGGGTGAGTTGTCGGTCTTCAATTTTGCCGATGTAAAAAAAGAGGTTTCGCCCGAGTTCAAGGTTGAGGTGCATCAGCCCCAGAAGTACGATTTCTTCATCGTGGCTAAGCATCTTTCGGGTAGTATTCGCCTGAAAATCAATATGGAGGAGTATGAACTTTCGGGAGGTGGACGGATGTTGCAACTCAGCCCTGGTCAGATTGTCTCCATCGAGGAGGTGTCGGATGATTTCGATGCCAATGTGGTCTTTCTCTCGCGCCACTTCATCGAGTCGATGATGGTCTACATCAGCGGTTCGATGCCGTTCCGTATGAACATAAGCCATCCCGTAATCTCATCCCCCAGCGAAGAGGAGTTGCGAATCGAGGAGATGTTCTTCAATGCGGCGCGCTACATCGTGAATCACAGCAACAGCCAATACCGCCTGCAGGTGATGCAGCACATTATGATGGCTATCTTCTACGCCTCAAATGCCCCCAGCAGACTAAATGACAATGGCGAGCGAGTGCGCACCAATGCCGATGTATTGTCCAAGCAGTTTATGGATCTTGTGAAGGAGAATTTCCGCACTGAGCGACAACTGAAGTTCTACGCCGACACGCTCTGCATCACACCCCGCTACCTTTCGCGCGTTGTGAAGGAGTGTACGGGAGCATCGGCAGCCGAGTGGATTGAGCGTTATGTGGTACTTGAGGCGAGGGCTCTGCTCAAGTCAACCACGATGACCATCCAGCAGATTAGCGACTCGCTGAACTTCCCTTCTCAGACCTTCTTCGGCAAATATTTCAAGCGCAGGGCAGGTGTCTCACCCAAGGAGTATCGCAGAATGGGTTAGCGACAAGATTTTCTTATAGTAGTTTTTGGTTAGTAAGAGGGACTGATGGCAGACGCCACCAGTCCCTTATTCTTCAATTCATTTCTGCGGGTTTCGCAACTAATCATTATGCTCTCTTGTCCCGTGCAAGAGTTTTCAACAGGATAACGCGCCCCGCCGCAGATTTATTATTCTCCGCTATCGTTTCCACTCGCCAATCTCCATGTCGCGGATGTCCGTGCCATCGATTGTAAAGCGTATTGCGGTGCGCACATTGTGGAAACCATACTTTCCCGCTGCTCCTGGGTTGATGTGCAGCAACGAGTATATTGGGTCGTAGATTACCTTCAGGATGTGCGAGTGACCCGCTACAAAGATGTCTGGCTTTGCCGACTGAATCATTCTCAGGGCGGCGGCGGAGTAGTGTCTTGGATAGCCTCCGATGTGGGTTATCAGCACCCTTTTGCCCTCGCACTCAAAGAATGAAAACTCGTTGTAGACCCTTCGTATCACGCCTCCATCGATGTTGCCCCACACGCCACGCAGAGGCTTGAATGCCGCAATCTCATCGGCAAGTTCCAGCGACCCGAAGTCGCCCGCGTGCCATATCTCGTCAACATCCTTCAGAAACTCGCGCAACTTATCATCAAAGCAGTTGTGCGTGTCGGAAATTACACCTATGCGTCTCATCTTTAGTAGTTTGATTTGATGAAGTCGGTAGGCAGGAAGTGGGTCTTTGCCTTTGGAATAGCACCATCGAGGGTGAATGTTGTGCGCTGGAGGTTGCGGCGCTGTGCCACATACTCCTCCAAGAAGATTAGAATCTCCTTCTGCTGGAAGTGCATAGGTTTGCCAGCCATTGAGTGGGTGTCATACTCCACTGTGTAGAGCCAGTAGGGGTTGCCCGCCTTCTTGAGTTTGCCCGCGATATACTTCGAGCCATACATACCCATTCCAAACATCGAAACTTTCTTGTATGGCACCTGTGTGTCTGAACTGCCGTGGAAAAGCAGCATTGGCGCAGTCGGGTTCTTCCACTTTGGCTTGCCATCAAGAGTGAACACCGCGCCCGCAAATGCGATGATGCCCGCATAGTTGAAGCCCTCCTTCAAAATCTCCACACCCTTGCGCTGGTTGCTGATGATATACTCTGCCTGCAATGCGGTGATAGCGCCCGCACTTGAGCCGCTCACGACAATCTGCGAGGGGTCAATCTGCCACTCGTCGGCGTTGTCAAGGATGAAGTTAGTTGCCGAGAAGAGATCCTCCACGGCGATGTTTATAGTCTTGTCGAAGTGACGCAGAAACTCGAACATTCCAGGCGAAGATACGCCCTTCATACCCAGTCGATAGTCAATCGATACCACATCATAGCCGTTGCGGGCGAGGAAGTGGTAGTAGGGTATATCTCGCTCGATATCTCTCTGTCCACGCACAAATCCGCCACCAAATACAAACATTACGCAGGGGCGCTTGCCCTCCACGGGTGCGATGTAGTGGTCGAGGTAGAGCGAGTCCGCTCCCTTTACTGCGTAGAGGTGAGTATGCTTCTCGGGCACAAAGTCGCTCTTTTGTGCAGATGCCTGCATCACGCAGATGCACGCAAATATGATTGTAAGAATCTTTTTCATCGTTTACTTATATTTATCTTTCCATAGTGCCGCCATTCGCTCGGCCATCTTCTGCTCCTGCTGGTTTTGCAGGTTGGGGTGGTAGAATGTGTGTCCCGAGAGTGACCCTGGCATAAACTCCTGCTCGACAAAACCGCCATCATAGTTGTGCGCATACTTATAGTCCTTGCCATATCCCGCCTCGCTCATCAGTTTTGTCGGTGCATTGCGTAGATGCAGCGGCACGGGGCGGTTGGTTGTATCCTTGTTTACGAAGGCGAGCGCCTCGTTGATTGCCATATATGCCGAGTTGCTCTTGGGGCTTGTGGCGAGGTAGATGGTCGCCTCGGCAAGTGTTATGCGAGCCTCGGGCATACCAATCTTATGTACCGTGTCGAAGCAGGCATTTGCCAGCAGCAGGGCGTTGGGGTTTGCCAGTCCGATATCCTCCGATGCAAGAATCACCAGTCGGCGTGCGATGAAACGAGGCTCCTCGCCTCCTGCCAACATTCGCGCCAGATAGTATATCGCTGCATTCGGGTCGCTGCCACGCACCGATTTGATGAATGCCGAGATTACATCATAGTGCTGCTCGCCGTTCTTGTCATAGAGGGCTATGTTCTGCTGCAGGCACTCGGTAACATACTCATCGGTGATGTTGATGTCGCCATCGCTTGCTCCCACGATGATGTCCAATATGTTGAGCAACTTGCGCGCGTCACCTCCCGAAAATTTGAACAGTGCGGCGGTCTCCGTAACGGTGATGTTTCGCTTGCGCAACTCCTCGTCGGTTGTGAGGGCACGCGTGAGCAGGGTCTGCAACTCCTCGTCGTTCATCGACTTCAGGATGTAGACCTGACAACGGCTCAAGAGTGGCGAGATAACCTCAAACGAAGGGTTCTCGGTGGTAGCACCGATGAGTGTGACGATTCCCTGCTCCACAGCGCCCAGCAGGGAGTCCTGCTGACTCTTGTTGAAGCGGTGAATCTCATCGATGAAAAGGAATGCCGCCTTTGGCTGGAAGAGGCTCTGTCGGCGTGCCGACTCAATCACCTCACGCACCTCCTTCACGCCTGCCGTAACGGCCGAAAGGGTGTAGAATGGGCGCTTGAGGTGGTTTGCCACCAGCTTCGCCAGTGTGGTCTTGCCCACACCTGGAGGACCCCACAGGATGAACGAGGGGACATTTCCCGTCTCGAGGAACTTCGTGAAGACGCCGCTCTTGCCTACCAGATGGCTCTGTCCTATGTACTCTTCGATAGTTTGCGGGCGCAGTCGCTCCGCTAACGGTCTGCTCATAATCTTTTCGTAAAGGTTGTTTTCGGTTTTCGGGCTATGTTATTTCAAATACTCCAGCACATTGCCGCTAATCTGCATCAGCGAAATCTCGCAAAGCTTGGTGTTGTACTCCGCCGTGAGGATACGCTCCTCGGCATCCAGAAGGCTCTTCTGCGCCTCACGCATCTCAATACCGGGCAGGTCACCGAGCAGGTAGCGCTCCATAGCAATCTCGTAATTCTCCTTCGCCGCAATGAGGTTCTGCTGCTCAAGTTTGATTACCTCCAGATTGTTGGTGTACGCCTGCCAGAATGTGGCGAGGTCAGCCTTCAGCGACTGGTGCAGCTGTTCCTGAGTGTATTGCGCATTCTCAACCTCTATGCGGGCATTGTTCTGCTCACGGCGGCGGTTGCCGTCAAAGATGCTGAAGCCGAGTTTTAAACCGACATTTGGGCCTAAAGTACCTCTGCCCATAGGGTCGTTCTTGCCGTAGAGGTTGCGAGTGTAGCCATATCCTGCCGAGAGGTTGAGGTATGGGTAGTTGCGTGACTTTGCAGCCTTGAGTTCCAACTCCGAGATTGATGTGTTGCGTGCTGCGATGAGCAACTCCGAGTTCGACTCGTTCATATCAGCCTCCAGCGCATTCCATTGCAGTGCGGCATTCACCTCAATTACCGAGTCACGCGCAAAGCAGCGCTCGGTAATATCCTTGTTTGCCATCAACTCGTTGATGTGGATGCGTGATGCTGTGACGGCCTCCTGCTGCGACATATAGCGCGATGAGTCGGCGTTGAAGTCAACCCTTGCCTGCAACAGGTCCAGACGCGAGAAGTCTCCAATCTGGTAGCGTGCCTCGGTGATGCGCAGACGCTCACGCGAGAGTGCCACGGCATAGCGGTAGTTTTTCAGGCGCAGGGTCTGCTGGATGAGGTTGTAGTACTCTGCCGTGAGGCTCGCCACAAAGTCCTCCACCTCAAGGCGTGTACGCAATACGCCGATGCTCTGCAACTCCTTCAGGCGCTTGTAGTTGGTCTGCATCTTAAAGCCGTTGAAGATGGTCCAGCCCAGCGAGAGACCCACATCCACCGCCTGGTCGTATGCCGCTGGCTCGGTGTATGAGTCGCCCTCGCGAGGGGTGATTTGTGTCTGCTTTGCCGAGCCGCTGTATCCTGCTGAGAGGTCAAGCGATGGCAACATACCCGCATTGGCGAGTGTGGCGTTGTTGTCGGCAATCTGCTGCTGGTTGCGCACAATCAGCAGGTCGTAGTTGTTCTGCAAGCCAGTCTCCAGACACTCCTTGAGTGAAAGCACTTTTTGTGCCGAGAGGTTGGTGATGCCTGCAAAGAGCAATATTAAGGAAAGTATATATCTCATAATAGGTGTTGTTTACTCCTTCTTGGAAAGTTTCTGTCGGTCGGTAGATACAAAAGTGTAGATTGCAGGGACGATGTATAGCGTCAGGATGGTTGAAACCACCAGACCACCCACAACGGCGATACCCATCGCGATACGACCATTTGCACCCTCACCCGTTGCCACGGTCAATGGCAGCAGACCGAGGATTGTCGAGGCGCTGGTCATCAGGATAGGACGCATACGCTGCAACGAAGCCGTTTCGATTGCCGAGCGAAGGCTCTCGCCCGCCTCCTGCTTCTGGTTGGCGAACTCCACGATGAGGATACCGTTCTTCGCCACCAGACCGATAAGCATAATGATACCAATCTGACTGTAGATGTTCATCGTCTGTCCCGTTGTTGTCATAAATATCAGCGCACCCGCGATAGCCAGCGGCACGGTGAGCATAATCACCAATGGGTCCTTGAAACTCTCGAACTGTGCTGCAAGAATCAGGTAGATGAGCACGATGGCGAGCAGGAACGCAAACATAAGGCTCGATGAACTCTCCCTGAACTCCTTTGAGTCGCCATACAACGCTGTGCGGAAGTCATCGGGCAGCACCTCTGCTGCAATGCGGTCCATCTCCTCCAGTCCCTCGCCGATGGTCTTACCCTTTGCAAGACCCGCCGAGATAGTCGCCGAGAGGAATCGGTTGTAGTGGTAGAGCTGTGGTGGAGCAACATTCTCCTCCAGCGTCACGAGGTTATCCATCTGAATCATCTCGCCCGACGAACTACGCAGGTAGATTGACTTCAGGTCAGCAGGCTTGTTGCGCTGCTGGCGGTTAATCTCGGCAAGAATCTCATACTGCTTACCATTCATATAGAAGTAGCCCATACGCTGACCACTCAAGCCATACTGCAATGTCTGCGCAATGTCACGCGTTGACACGCCCAGCAGGTTAGCCTTGTCGCGGTTGATTGTGATGCGCGCCTCTGGCTTCGAGAACTTCAGGTTCACATCGGCCATCTGCAACACATCGCTCTCATAAACCTTCTCCATAAACAGCGGCAGCACCTCCTCCAGTCGCTCGATGGTCATCGCCTGCAACACATACTGCACAGGCATACCTCCTCGTCGGTTACCAAATGTACTCTGCTGCTGCACGAAGGCTCGCGCCTTGGTGTGCTTCTTCACCACGGCAGACAACTCCTCGGCAATCTCCATCTGTGAACGCTCACGGGTTGAGATGTCGTTCAGCGCCACCTGGATGTTACCGCGACCGCTGCTTACGCGCGCAGTCACATACTTCGCCTCTGGCACGAGCGAGTCAATCTGCTGGTTGATATTCTCGGTGTAGTCACGCATAAACTCGTATGTCACACCCTCCTTACCCATCGTGTTGATGTTAATCTGCGAGCGGTCCTCCAGCGGTGCCAACTCGGCAGGGATGGTGCTCCACAACCAGCCGATGATGACAAACATCAGCAGCGTGACAGGTATGGCAACCCATCTTACCTTTAGGAATGCGGTGAGCGTAGAACTATAGAAATTATTCAACCATACAAAGAAAGGCTCGGTCTTCTCGTA
Organism: Alistipes sp.; assembly: GCA_017560305.1. Next base: position 208 of record JAFYOF010000155.1, on the reverse strand, counting down.
GAACCAACTCTGCTTCTCCTGCTTTTTCAAAATCTTCGAAGCGAGCATAGGCGTTACGGTCAGGGCGGCGAATGTCGAGATAATCACCGCACCCGAAATCACCAAACTAAACTCAATAAAGAGTCGTCCCGTCATACCCTCCATAAAGACGATAGGGAAGAATACGGCGAGCAGCGTGATTGAGGTCGAGATTACGGCAAAGAAGATC
>JAFYOF010000154.1 GCA_017560305.1 Alistipes sp. | reverse complement strand
GTAACTATTGCCAAAGTGCTTGATACCATCGCCGACTGCCTGCAAACGAAAGCTCTCTGTTAAGTATAGGACTCCATCGGTCAAACGGGTGTAAGAACCATCAATTCCTATATGCCCAATAGCCTCAATAGGAACATTTGCCAACACAAAATCGGCATCGGTGCTGACAAAGAATGTTTCGCTGTATCTGTTCTGCGGAGCATATTTGCTGGTGGAAGCACGATGACTGAATGATGTCTTATGAGGGACGAAAGTCTGCACGCTATCTTTCTCGTAGACCACATCAGATGATAGTGAGATATACTCTTTATCGCCTTTGATAAGTATGCCATCCGCCGAGCCAAAGCGTAAGTTCTTATGGATGACGATTCCCTCGTCATTGCTATCTACACGATATGACGAAAGAAGATCAGCTCCATAGTTATGCCTTACGGTGAGCGAGCCGGGAAAGCAAGCCTTACCGTATGGCGAGAGCATCAGGCAATCGCCATCAATATCCGAGATGCCGGAGAATAGACGAATCTTAGGAGTGTCATCACTACCTAAAAGCAAATCCCCGCCTATACTGCCTAAACGGATACTCTCACCCTCACGAGAGAGTACCGATTTGCCTGCTATGCGAATGCCGAAGCCATCGAGGAACGAGAGATAACCACTGAGTGCGACATCCTCGCCCGAGAACGAGAGTAGCGTATTGCCCTTATCACCCAATTGAACGCCATACTTCGCTGACAATGCGCCACCAAGCGTTGTTGCTCCTTGAACGGTTAGATCTTTGTTAATTGTTCCGTTCTGCATTGCCCAATCAATACTCACAAGGTTGGCATTGCCCTTATGATAGACATCTTTGCCACCAACTTGCAATGATGTTGGCGAAATGAAGATTCCGCTCTCCTTATCTCCAATGGTCCATTCACCTGTGGAGTGAACAGAGCCACTGAGGAAGTCGATGTTCGATGCATCTATGGTGGCTTTTGCCTTATATGGGTCGTAGCGCAGTATATTCCTATCACCAAGATAGAGGGCATCGCCTCCGAGTTTAAGGTTGCCCGTAATCTTTATACCGTACTCGATAGCCGAGACAACGCCCTCTGCATCGGTAATATCTTCCGAGTAGGTTTCAAGGATTCGGGTATTGGCAACACCAGCCTCAAAACCATAGTTGGCACGGAAGATACCCGTCATATCTCCGCCCGTCTTCTTGAGGTAGTCTATAAGCAGACCACCACCTGACTCTCCACCTTCGCCCGTAACAGCGCCGGCAATGGCAGAGGCAAATCCGTAGGCTGTATTTTTAAGTCGTACACTTGTCTCATCTCCCTCTTCAACGCCATAGGGATGCTCGGCATCCTTCTTCTGCTGGGCATTAAAGAAGTTATGGTACAACTGCGAGTAGATCGAGTAACAAAGACTCGACCTATCAAGCTGCTCTATGTCGGGATATAGTTGTACACTCATTACTTCGTAAAGCTGGTTTTAGAGAGGAACTTCTGAATCTTGGTGGATAGCGTAATAAAGTTTGGGAAGTTGACAGGTGTCATCGTGCCCATAAGCGTAGGTGTCATTATCTTACTGCACTCGGTCATAAAGTCGAGCATCAGCTGTGCAAGCTCATTACCCAAAACAAGAGGCTCTGTGGCATTCTCATCGCCTAATGTCACCTTATTATCTGCCAATGCAATGGTGGTAGAATTGACCTTCTGAACAACTTTATCTGCTGTCTGTTTAACTTCTGACTTATCGACTGTTTGCGTAATTGTCTCTGCATCCATAACAACCGTAGCCTCCTTATCTTTGTCATTCTTGACAGAGGTGGTAACGGTACTTGCTGTGTACTTTGTCGATGTCTCATTTCCCGTCGGCTCCAACTCATCATAATCAGGCGAAGAGTCGCTATCTGTGTCTAACTCCTCGGTTTCGGTAACACCGATAGTTGTCTCGGTGTGAGCTGTGAGGTTGATGATATTGACATGCGAGAAGTTTACGATATAGGCATACTTTGTTGCCGCATCCATAAAGATGGTAACATCGGAAAAGAGTGTCGGCACAATCAGAAAACCTCCCTCGTTATTGGTGGCTGCAGAGAGCAAAACTCCCTTGTGGATTATAGGCTCCGTGGAGGCTGTTTCGTCGGGATATTCGCCCACATCAACAGTGCCGCCATACTCCTTGAACTCCGAGTCCGCAGGATCGTCGTGAACCTTTGCAACATAGCCGTGAATCATACGGGCAGTACCAACGCCCGACATACCGCCCGGGGACATATTAACACGCTCCATACTGCGACCTAATGCAATCTTGCGAATCGCCTCACGAATGACTAACTGATTTGACTTATCTACGGACATAGTTTTTTTGAAAAAGAATAGTGCTTAAGTCTTGACTTTGGTGATTATTTTTTGTATATTTGGAAAAACAAAACAATTAAGCAGTATGAAGCAAGAAGAAATTGAAAAAAGAAAAAAATTATTAGACATTCCAGCTAGTAATAGCGAGCACTTGATGATGGAAAATTCCACACAGTTTGAGCATAAAATAACATACCTTGGAGCAGGTGCTATTGCTGCAATTTTAGTATTTGCTGAAAAGAACGAATGTTATACATGGTTACTCGTTGTTGGACTCGTAATCCTCCTACTTTCTTGTATAATGAATTTATGCTCGTTCGTCTGGTATAATGGGATACTTCAAAGAGAGTACAACCTTTTTAGAGAGGTGTCATATGGGTTGCAATCTATTAATAATCCTGGTATATCAGAGTATTATTATAAAAAGCATAAAAAATATATAGAATTATCGGAAGCAGAATTTCACAAATTTGTCATTGAAACTGTGCAAAAAAGAAATAGCAAATCTCATAAATATAATATGTACAATCTGATTATTCTTATTCTTGGTTTATGTATTATATCTACTTATGTTGGAATTAATCTAATAAAATAGCCATATGAATGCTTCAAACTGCAAAAGCACAAGAGTAGGTAGAACTACTCGTCAACAGAACCAGAGAATAAGAACAAGAGCACAAATTATTTTCGCTCAGGTATACAATGATTCAAAGTCGAGAAGGAAACTTCATTCCCTTGAGCATGAACTTACTTCGAGACTCTACGAATCTCCTCACACCCATGCAGATATTTTACCTTCATACAGAAGGGATAGTGCTGTTACATGTGTTGGTGGAGGAGGTCTTCCTAGGAAGGTTATAATCATAACTACCTCCAAGGATGGCACCAAAAGTAAACGAATGATAAAAATCAAAAAAACGAAGAAATCAGGAAGACCTGGTAATTTTATACGGAATCGATAGTTGCTGACGATACCCACCAACCCCAAAGTTTGTAGTAACCTCTTCCACGAGATAGACTCCATTCTTCGAGGGGTTACGGTGGTCGATTAGCTCAACCTGTACCGCAGGTGGAAGCCCGAAATCGCCAAATATTGTGAGACTTCCCGTGATACCGTTCAGGTTATAGTTACGGAAATACTCCGTTGTCTCCTCGACAAGTTCGTCCGAGGAGATGCCGATATGTGGCGACATATACGGAACGACTGTATAGGTCGAGAGATCCACCTTGTTTTTGGTTTCCGCTCCCGAGGCCGTTGTATTGCCCGTAACCTTATGCGACTTCTTCGATATCTGGGTAGCATTTACCGTCTGATATTGCTTGCTGCTTGGTGTGGCAGGGTCATATTCGGGATTTAGGCGAATGGTAACCTCAAAGAATTTTTCGTCCGTGCCCATAGCCTTGCCTGTAACGGCCAAGAACTTCGGGTCGGTCTTTACAACTTTAAGTGATGACTGCGCCACATGCTCGTTGAAGTAGATCTTGAATGGTCCTGTCGATTTATCTTCGGGGAACACGGGCTGTGCCTTGCTAGAGGAGTATGGTCTGCCGACTG
>JAFYOF010000153.1 GCA_017560305.1 Alistipes sp. | reverse complement strand
GGGCGTGATGGCGTACCATCCTGATTAGGGGCGATAGGCAGAATACGCAGACGGTAAACGCCAAATTTGTCCATACGGAAGAACTCCGTGCGGGCAAAGCTCCGATTCTCCTCCTGTGCGCGTAGTTGCGCATCTTCATACGACTCCTGACTCTTCAGGAACATCTCCTCAATGGACATCGATTCCATGCCATTGTTTTTTTCCAAATCTTCTTGCATCTGAAAACTGTTTTATGGATTAAAAAATGCCCGAAGACGATGCACCTTACGGTACACCGTGAATCTGGAAACAGACGGACGGGTTCGGTTTCACCATCCGTTATCAACTGAAAAAATTGGGAGAAAAGTCTCGCTGACTGTATCCTAAAAGAGCGGATACTCATTTGACAAATAGAAGGACCTTGAGCGGTCGGAGTACAAAGGTATGTATAATTTGCTGAACGACAATAGTTTTATATGAATGTTTTACATACTATTGTTAGTCAGTGCTTTGCGCTCTGGTTTTAATGATATTATTAACTTCTTCAAGTGTCATATCCTCATCAATAGCTTGTTTCTGGATACGACGCTTCAGGGTCATATGATTCTTGCGGATATACTCCTGAGTCTTATGCCGCTGGACACTATCATAGTATTTTTGACGCTTCGGTGTCAGTACCTTGCCACGCAGACAGTAGCACCCCTTCTCCTTGTACTCATTAAGGTATCGCTGGAACTTCGGCTTCTTATACGAAGTATCCTTTGAAGCTTTGGCAACAGAGTCGATAACCCACCATTCAGGCTCGAAGGGTACTTGCATACTGCAAAGTTGTTTGAGAATGCCATAGACTATGGGCATCTCATAGCGAAGCATAAAGCCGATGCGTGTCTCATCGAAGGGGAAACGCCTAAGCGTCCCCTTCGGTCTTCCTCTTCCTCGATCTGTTATCTTTACTCTCTTGGTGCGGCGTCTCTTCCGCTTCGACTTTTTCTCTTCCATCGTGGGTGCTCTTTACTGGTTCTACATGTTGTGGAATACGCCTTTCGGCAATACGCCTGCGACTCTCGATGTCGCCCATTACATTGATTCTCTTTTTCATTAGACAAAGTATGTGAAGTTTAACTGACAATCTACATTGTAGAAGCCTCGCTCGTAGAGTTGCACCTTGCGTGAGCCACCATAGATGGTGAACGATGATCCTCGGTTGTACTTGTGGTCATCATTCCAGTTGGCTGCCGTGCAGCGTACACTATACTTCGGAGGTTGAATTTTATTTGGTATCATTGCGATGACACCTCCCCAGTTGCTACCATCACGCTTGGCGGTGTTAATCTCACCCTGGATAGATACGATGTTACCTATCTGACGGACAAAGAAGTTGCGGGTATCTGTTCCCTGACCGCTATTCTCCATCTGCAACCAGCCTGTATCTACAAGCAGTGGCTGATAGTCCGTAGCAAACGCAGCACCGAGCGTGCGACATACCTGACGCTGTGCCTCGGTAGTGCCCAAAACAAGGTCAGTGAGTTTAGCATCTTTGCGTAGGTAGTCCTTGACAATCTCATCTTTCGAGAGCAGGTTCAACTTCTCACGCAGTATCTGTTGAGCCTGTGTGGTGCTGTT
>JAFYOF010000152.1 GCA_017560305.1 Alistipes sp. | reverse complement strand
GTGAAGTTGTACTTCTCACGCTTGATGCGTGCGTCTGCCTTCTTCCACTCGATAGTATAGTTATTGATTGTATCGGCAATCAACTTATCAGCGTGCTCGTCGCCTGTCCACTTGCAGCTGCCCAGGTTCAAGTAACCTGAAACAACACCAGTCTTGTCGTCGATATCCTTCATAGCGATATCCTCCAACATCTTGATAGTGAACTTCTGACCAGCTGAGTAGAGCTCGCCACCGAAGTAGTCGGTGATAGAGTTTACTACCTTGCCCTCGACAATCTGCCAGAGCTTTGACACCAAAATCTTGGTGAGCTCTGCGATCTCCTTCGCGAACTTCTGGTCGATAAGCTCGAGCTGTGTACGCTCGGCTGCCTTGCTCTTCTTACCCTCCTTCTGTGCGTGGCTGTAGAGCTTGGTGTCGATAACAACACCGTGCAAAGAAGGCTGAGCCTTGAGCGAAGCATCCTTAACATCACCCGCCTTGTCACCGAAGATAGCGCGCAACAACTTCTCCTCTGGAGATGGGTCGCTCTCGCCCTTTGGTGTAATCTTACCGATGAGGATGTCACCTGGGTGAACATTCGCACCGACACGGATGATACCGTTAGAATCCAGGTCGCGTGTAGCATCCTCGCTCACATTTGGAATATCTGATGTCAGCTCCTCGACACCGCGCTTGGTGTCACGAACCTCCATAATGTACTCGTCAACATGAACTGATGTGAAGATATCCTCGCGCTGGATACGCTCTGAAATCACAATCGCATCCTCGAAGTTGTAACCCTTCCAAGGCATGAACGCCACCTTCAGGTTACGGCCCAACGCCAACTCACCGTTCTGAGTAGAGTAACCATCGGTCATAATCTGACCCTTGGTCACATAGTCACCTGTGAGTACTGTTGGCTTCAAAGTAACGGTTGTATTCTGGTTTGTACGGCGGTAGCGAGGCAACTCGTAAGTTGTAATCTCTGGCAAGAATGAGCTGATCTTCTCATCCTCAGTACGCTCGTACTTAACCTGAATCTTCGTTGCGTCAGCAAACACGACCTCACCGTTGCCCTCAGCAACAATCTGGACGCGGCTGTCTGAAATCATCTCCTTCTCGATACCTGTACCGACGATAGGAGACTCGCAAGTAATCAATGGTACTGCCTGACGCATCATATTAGATCCCATCAACGCACGGTTAGCATCGTCGTGCTCCAAGAATGGAATCAAGCTCGCAGCGATTGAGGCAATCTGGTTAGGTGCCACATCCATAAGAGTAACCTCCTGGTCTGTAATCACAGGGAAGTCGGCACCCTCACGAGCCTTGATACGGTCTGGACGGAGGAAGTTACCCTCATCATCGATAGGCTCATTTGACTGTGCCACGATGTGACCCTCCTCTGCCTCGGCAGAATAGTATTTGATATGTGAGTTATCAAGATCAACCTTACCATTCTCTACTGTACGGTATGGAGTCTCGATGAAGCCCATATCTGAAATCTTTGCATAGACACACAATGACGAAATAAGTCCGATGTTTGGTCCCTCAGGAGACTCAATAGGACAAAGACGACCATAGTGTGTGTAGTGAACATCTCGCACCTCGAAACCTGCGCGGTCACGAGAAAGACCACCAGGACCCAAAGCTGAAAGACGACGCTTGTGAGTAATCTCAGCCAATGGGTTGATCTGGTCCATAAACTGCGAGAGCTGGTTGGTTCCGAAGAACGAGTTCACAACGCTCGACAAAGTCTTGGCATTGATCAACTCCACTGGAGTGAAGTTCTCATTGTCGCGTACATTCATACGCTCGCGGATAGTGCGGGCCATACGAGCCAAACCTACCGAGAACTGGTTAGCCAACTGCTCACCTACGGTACGAACGCGACGGTTTGACAAGTGGTCGATATCATCCACCTCTGCCTTTGAGTTAATCAACTGGATGAGGTACTTGATGATCTCGATGATATCCTCGCGAGTGAGTGTGCGGATCGCTGGGTCGATACCAAGACCGAGCTTGGTGTTGATACGGTAGCGACCTACATTACCCAAGTCGTAACGCTTGTCCGAGAAGAAGAGCTTCTCAATCACATCGCGAGCCGTAGCCTCATCGGGTGGCTCCGAAGCGCGGAGCTGTCTGTAGATATAAACCACAGCCTCCTTCTCCGAGTTACAAGGGTCTTTCTGAAGTGTGTTGTATATGATTGAGAAGTCGATACCAGAGGCATTCTCCTTGTGCAAGAGAATAGTCTTGGCGCCACTCTCAATGATAGTGTCGATGTGATCCTCAGTAATCTCCACCTCGCGGTCAACAACTACTGTGTTACGCTCGATAGAGACAACCTCACCTGTATCCTCATCCACAAAATCCTCAACCCAGCTTGAGAGAACACGAGCCGCGAGCTTGCGACCTACCGCCTTCTTCAAGTTAGACTTTGTAACCTTGATCTCATCTGCAAGATCGAAGATCTCAAGGATCTGCTGGTCGGCCTCGAAACCGATGGCGCGCAACAGAGTGGTTACAGGCAACTTCTTCTTACGATCGATGTAGGCGTACATCACATTGTTGATGTCGGTAGCGAACTCAATCCACGAGCCCTTGAATGGGATGATTCGTGCTGAGTAGAGCTTTGTACCATTGGTGTGCATGCTCTGACCGAAGAATACGCCTGGTGAACGGTGCAACTGTGACACAACGACACGCTCCGCACCGTTGAATACAAATGTACCACGGTCGGTCATGTAAGGGATAGTACCGAAGTACACATCCTGAATCTTTACCTCGAAATCCTCGTGCTCCTCGTCTGTACAGTAGAGCTTGAGCTTCGCCTTCAAAGGCACACTATAAGTCAAGCCACGCTCCAAACACTCCTCGATAGAGTAACGGGGTGGGTCGATATAGTAGTCGATAAACTCGAGTACAAAGTTGTTTCGTGTGTCAGTAATGGGGAAATTCTCCTGGAACACCTTGTAAAGACCCTCATTCTTGCGGTTCTCGGCTGTGGTGTCCATCTGGAAGAAATCACGGAATGATTTAAGCTGTACCTCCAGCAAGTCGGGATAGGGAACCCTGTTCTTAAGCGTAGAGAAGCTAATTCTTTGTTGTTTTGATGCGGACATCTTAAATCAATTTTTGTTAAAAGTATTGAGTACTCAAAGGGGTGCGCACCCCTAAAAATACGGGCTTTGATTATCCCGCTAATGCCCTCAGTGTAAGCAACATACACATTGAGAGCATCCAAATATTACTAAAGAAAGGGCACAGCTCCGTGGCACTCCCAATCTTTAGAGCAGAAAAGGTATAGAGCTTACTTGGAGTAAACTCTATACCTGAGTTGTGTGAAATCTATGAGTTAAAATTACTTAACCTCAACCTCAGCACCAGCCTCCTCGAGAGCAGCCTTGAGAGCCTCAGCCTCCTCCTTAGAAACACCCTCCTTAACAGCCTTAGGTGCAGCATCAACCAATGCCTTAGCGTCACCCAATGAGAGACCAGCAGCCTCCTTAACAGCCTTAATTACCTGAAGCTTAGCCTGACCTGCGCTCTTCAAAACTACATCGAAAGATGTCTTCTCAGCAACAGCAGCCTCACCTGCAGCAGCAGGAGCAGCAACAGCAACAGCTGCAGCAGCGGGCTCAATACCGTACTCCTCCTTGAGGATAGTAGCCAACTCGTTTACCTCCTTAACAGTC
>JAFYOF010000151.1 GCA_017560305.1 Alistipes sp. | reverse complement strand
CACCTCTCTTACGGTATGGTTGAGTTGCCAGAGGGTAAGATGAAGTCACGCGAGGGTACTGTTGTTGATGCTGACGATTTGATTGCAGATATGGTTGAGACCGCACGCGATATGTCAAACGAGTTGGGTAAGCTCGATGGCTGCAGCGAGGAGGAGGCTAACTCCGTTTGTTCGATGGTAGGCTTGGGCGCACTCAAGTACTTCATCCTGAAGGTTGACCCTAAGAAGACTATGCTCTTCGACCCACGCGAGTCTATCGACTTCAACGGTAACACAGGTCCATTCATCCAGTACACTCACGCCCGCATCTGCTCAATCCTTCGCAAGGCTGACGAGGCTGGCATCGACTACAAGAGTGCAACTATCGGCGAGTTGTTGCCTGCCGAGATTGAGCTTATCAAGTCGCTCAACGAGTTCCCAGCAGTAGTAGCATCTGCTGGCGAGAACTTCGCTCCATCGGTAATCGCTGCCTACGCTTACGACTTGGCAAAGAGCTTCAACGGCTACTACCACGACCACTCAATCCTCCGCGAGGAGAATGCCGAGGTGCGTAAGATGCGTGTGATGTTGGCTGCTGAGGTGGCACGCGTGATTAACCGCGCGATGAAGCTCCTCGGCATCGATGTACCACAGCGTATGTAATAAAACCCAACCAACCTAAAACTACCTAAAATGAAAAAGCACCTGTTCTCACTTGCAGCATTCGCTCTGATGATGTCCACCCTGCTATGCGCTTGCTCGGACGAAATCGTGCTCGTGGATGGTCCAGACGAGGAAGAGCCCGAGGTTGTTACAACCTACTACAAGAACCCTGTCATCAACAACGACGCTCCCGACCCAACGGTTGTCAGGGGCACCGATGGCAAGTTCTATGCCTTCAGCACCGGTGGCGGCAACACACCCATCTACTGCTCCGAGAATATGGTTGACTGGCAGTTTTACAGCGACGCATACACCAAGGCGAATGTTCCCAACTTCGTTCCTGGTGCAGGTCTTTGGGCACCCGACGCCAACTACATCAAGGGCAAGTATGTGCTCTACTTCTCAATGTCCACCTGGGGTGGCGAGTGGGAGGCTGGCATCGGTCGTGCCACAGCGGTGAAACCTGGCGGTTACTACTCTAACGCCAAGCTGCTCTTCAACTCACGCGAGATTGGCGTGCAGAACTCCATCGACCCCGTGGTCTTTCAGGAGGGCAGCCGCAAGTGGCTCATCTGGGGCAGTTTCCGTGGCATCTACATCACCGAGCTGACCGAGGATGGTCTGGAGTTGATGGATAAAACCGACATCCAGAAAATCGCGGGCACGGCATACGAGGGCATCTACATCCACAAGCGCGACGGCTACTACTATATGTTTGGCGCGTGGGGCTCTTGCTGCGAGGGTGTGAAGAGCACCTATCGCGTTGTAGTGGGTCGAAGCAAGTCGCTCTATGGTCCTTACTTCGACAAGAGCGGCGGCAGAATGCTTGACAACCGCCACGAGACTATCCTTGTCGGCAACGACAAGGTGAAGGGTCCTGGTCACACATCGCAGATTATCACCGACGACAACGGCGACGACTGGATACTCTACCACGGCTACGATGTAAGCGATCCAAATGCGGGTCGCAAGGTCTACCTCGACAAGGTAAACTGGGACAAGGATGGTTGGCCAACCATCGGCACGGGAGCACCGACAACCGCACGCACAAAGGCGCCATATTTTAAGTCGCAGAAGAAAGAGTAAGCGAGAAAGAACACTAACACACTTAAAACTTTACTATGATGAGGTATCTCTATTTATTGGCAGCAGCCGTGATGATTTGCTCTTGTTCGGGTATCAAGGGCGATGACAAGGCAGCAACCTACACCAACCCCGTAATCGACAACAACGCACCCGACCCAACCGTTATCCGCGCAAAGGATGGCACATTCTACGCCTACTCGACTATGCAGCGAGGCAATGTTCCAGTCTATAAATCTACGGATATGGTGAACTGGGAGTTCATCGGCGGCGCATTCCGTCAGGGCGAAGTGCCTAAGTTCGTACCAAAAGCGAACATCTGGGCTCCAGACATCAACCTGATTGAGGGCAAATATGTACTCTACTTCTCAATGTCCACCTGGGGCGGCGAGTGGGAGGCCGGTATCGGTCGTGCCGTAGCAGACTCTCCAGAGGGGCCATTCACCAATGCAAAGTTGCTCTTCCAGTCAAAGGAGATTGGCGTGCAGAACTCTATCGACCCGGTTGTTTATCAGGAGGATGGTCGCAAGTGGCTCATCTGGGGCAGCTTCCGTGGCATCTACCTCACCGAGCTTACCGAGGATGGTCTGGAGCTTATCGACCCAAGCAACCTTATGCGTATCGCAGGCACAGCCTACGAGGGCACATATATCCTCAAGCGCAAGGGTTACTACTACCTCTTCGCATCTATCGGTTCGTGCTGCAATGGTGTGAACAGCACCTATGAGACTGTTGTAGGTCGAAGCAAGTCGTTATTTGGTCCTTATGTTGACAAGCAGGGTCGCAAGATGCTGGAGAACCACCACGAGATATTGCTCACTGGCAGCGATGTGGTTAAGGGTCCTGGTCACGACTCACAGATTATCACCGACGACAAGGGTCAGGATTGGATCTACTACCACGGCGTGGATGTGGACGCACCAAATGCCGGTCGCAAGATGTATCTCGACCCAGTGAACTGGGACAAGGATGGCTGGCCATCAATCGGCAACGGCTACCCAGCCCAGCAGTGCAAAGCACCTAGCATCCGCAAACGATAAACTTTTAGCTTGGGCGTCATCCGCTCGGGCATACGATAAAAGGAACAGAGGCAACTCCTGTTCCTTTTTTTGTGGGCATAACTACCCTGCACTTTCTTCTCTCTGCCCCATATTTTTTTAGAAAATATTGCTTGAGTTGTCTCATTTTTTCGTAAATTCGCATTGATAATGGAGTAAAATGAAAATTTGAAACGCAACACAACGACTATATGACTACATTTCTAATCTGTCTGGCTCTGCTCGTGGCGGCATATTTCGGCTACGGAGCGTATCTTGATAAGGTCTGCAAGATTGACTCAAAGGCTACCGTGCCCTCGGCGACACTCTACGATGGCGTGGACTACATACCTATGCCCCGCTGGCGCACCTTCCTTATCCAATTGCTCAACATCGCGGGCATCGGTCCTATCTTCGGCGCGGTGATGGGCGCTTGCTTCGGTCCGGTGGTCTTTCTGTGGATTACCTTCGGCGGCATCTTCGTGGGCGCTATGCACGACTACATCTCGGGCATCATCCTGCTGCGCAACGATGGCTTGAGCCTCCCCGAGATTGTGGGTCGCTATCTTGGCAATGGAATGCGTCAGTTTATGCGCGCGCTCTCGCTTGTGCTGCTCATTCTGGTCGGCGTGGTCTTTATGCGCTCGCCAGCAAGCATTCTGGGCGGTATGGTCACGGCGATACCCTACTGGGGCTGGATTGCTATAATCCTCGTCTATTACTTCATCGCAACAATGCTACCGATTGACAAACTCATCGGCAAGATATACCCTCTGTTCGGTGCGGCGCTGATATTTATGTCGGTTAGCTTGGCAATCATCCTCTTTAGAGGCGACTACACCATCCCTAACCTCACGCTTGAGACCCTGCGTAACTATCAGCCAAATGCCGAGAGTATGCCTATTATCCCAACGCTCTTTAT
>JAFYOF010000150.1 GCA_017560305.1 Alistipes sp. | reverse complement strand
GCCGCCATCGGCAACAACCCCAACATACGCATCGTACCATTCCACTCAACCGTTTTCCACGGCTTCCGCAAGGTGGAGTTCTGGTGCTACCGCCACGGACTCGGCTCGGGCAACTGGGGCACGGTGGTGCAGAACGGAATCCTCACGGGCATACAGATTGGCTACCGCACAATTGAACTCTATGGCGTGGATCACACCCTGCTCGATGGGCTTACTGTGGATGACCAGAACCGACTCTGCCGCATCAAGAGCCACTTCTACGACTCTGCACCGACCAAGGCCGAGCCTATCTACTACAACGCCACCAACCCTCCCCGCCCCTACACTATGGCGGAGTATTTGGCGGAGACTGCCGAGTTGTTCCGTGGCCACGAGGTGCTGCGCGACTATGCTATGACGCAGGGCGTGGATATCATCAACCGCACCGAGGGCTCGCTCATTGACGCCTACAAACGCAACCCGATGAAATAACTAAAACTACAATACTATGAAGAAGATTTTTTTACTCTGTGCACTCTGCGCACTCTTTACCACCGCCAATGCGCAGTGGCAGCCAGCAGGCGACAACCTCAAGACCGACTGGGGCGTAAACCTTGACCCCGAAAATGTACTCCCCGAGTACCCTCGCCCAATTATGGAGCGCGAGCGTTGGGAGAACCTCAACGGCTTGTGGAACTACGCAATCCGCCCTCTGAACGAGGCGAAGCCACAGGAGATGGATGGCGACATCCTTGTGCCATTCGCTGTGGAGTCGAGCCTCTCGGGTGTGATGAAGCACCTCGGTCAGCACAACGCTTTGTGGTATGAGCGCGAGTTCACCGTGCCAGCGGCGTGGAAGAACGACCGCATCCTGCTCCACTTCGGCGCTGTGGACTGGAAGGCAGAGGTGTGGATTAACGATATGAAGATTGGCGAGCATAAGGGTGGCTACACTCCTTTCTCATTCGACATCACTCCTGCCTTGAAGAAGGGCGCTAATAATCTCACCGTGAAGGTGTTTGACCCAACGGGAGAGGGCTGGCAGCCACGCGGCAAGCAGTCATACCGCCCCTGGATTTTGTGGTACACAGCCGTGAGCGGCATCTGGCAGACTGTATGGATGGAGCCTGTGGCAGAGAATAGAATTGAATCCCTCAAGACCACTCCCGACATTGACGCTGGCATCCTCACCGTGAAGCCAACCGTAAAGGCTGACGAGAACTGCGTTGCCGAGGTGAAACTCTACGATGGCGAGACCCTCATCGCTTCGGGCAAGAGTATGAATGGTATGGAGGTGACACTCCCCGTGCCAGAGGCGAAACTCTGGTCGCCAGAAAATCCATTCCTTTATGATATGGAGGTGACACTCTCACGCAATGGCAAGGTTGTGGACAAGGTGAAGAGTTACGCCGCTATGCGTAAGTTCTCGATGAAGATGGGCGACGACCACATCATCCGCCTGCAGCTCAACAACGAGGACTACTTCCAGTTCGGAACACTCGACCAGGGCTACTGGCCTGATGGTCTCTACACCGCCCCAACCGACGAGGCGTTGGCGTTCGACATCATCAAGACCAAGGAGTTAGGCTACAATATGATTCGCAAGCACATCAAGGTTGAGCCAGCACGCTGGTACACCCACTGCGACCGCATCGGTATGATTGTATGGCAGGATATGCCTTCGGGCGATGGTATGCCAGAACTCCAGTGGCGTCAGTACTTCAAGGGCGTGGAGTTTGACCGCGCACCAGAGGCGAAGGAGAACCACCGCCGCGAGTGGAAGGATATTCTCGACAACCTCTACTCATACCCTTGCATCGGCACTTGGGTGACATTCAACGAGGGCTGGGGTCAGTTCGACACGCAGGAGATTGCCGCGTGGACAAAGAACTACGACCCATCTCGCCTTGTGGATCAGGCAAGTGGCGGTAACCACTACCCCGAGGGTGGCGATATGCTCGACCTTCACAACTACCCAGAGCCTCAGATGTATCTCTTCGACTACAAGCGCGCAAATGTTTTGGGCGAGTATGGTGGCGTGGGCTACGAGACTGCCGAGGAGCATCGCTGGAAGTTAGTGGCGGAGACCGACCCATTCAACATCCCATCGAAGACATCAGGCAAGGAGGAGGCGACCGACCGCTATGAGGAGTACATCAACATCCTCAAGGGCTTGATTGCCAAGGGTTACACCGCCGCAGTCTACACCCAGATTACCGACATCGAGATGGAGCTCAACGGTATGATGTCCTACGACCGCAAGCTGATGAAGCTGGATGTTGAGCGTGTGCGCCAGCTCAATCAGGAGGTCTGCAACTCATTCAAGAAATAACCAAAACGAAACAGAATATGAAAAAACTTTTTATTGCTATGTGTGCTATGGTGATGGCTACAAGTTGCTGCAACTCACCCAAGGAGTGCGAAAAGGAGTGTTGCGAGAAGGCAGGCAACCCCGTGATTGAGACTATTATGTCGCGTCGCAGCATCCGCAAGTATAAGGACGAGGCTGTGTCACGCGAGTTGCTCGACAAGATTGTTGAGTGCGGTATCCACGCCCCCAACGGAATGAATGCCCAGCAGTGGGAGGTGCGCATCGTAGACAACCCCGAGTGGTTGAAGGGTGTGACCGAGGCGCAGGTGAAGGCTGCAAAGGGTACTCCTATGGAGCGTATGTTCGCTGATCCCGATATGAAGAATGCATTCCGCAACGCCCCAGCGGTGATTTTCATCGGTCACAAGCCTGGTATGTGCACCCAGATTGACTGCGGTCTGATGGCGGGCAATATGACACTTGCAGCGAAGTCGTTGGGCTTGGGCTCGGTGTGTATGATGGGTCCATTGGTCTTCTTCTCGAAGCCAGAGGGCAAGCCTTACCTTGAGCAGTTGGGCTTCAGCGAGGGTTACGAACTTTTGCTCTGCGTAGGCGTAGGCTATGCCGACGAGGAGCCCGAAGCACGCCCCCGCAACAGGGATGTTATTAAATATGTTGAGTAATATCCTAATATTTTTCAATTGAAATTTTGTTTTATCGACCAACTTTAATATATTTGTAGTCGGAATTTTAATTGAATTGATTTATGGGTTTCTTCTTTTATAAGCGATTTTACTTTTACCGCACGAGCGGTCAGGATGTCGTATGCTAAATGAAGATGCTTCATAGAGCGATATAACAATCCTGACCGTACTCCACGGTTGGGATTTTTTTGTTTGATATGCTTAAGATTGCAATACAAGGATACGAAGCGAGTTTCCACCATATCGCAGCCAACAAACACTTCGGCAGCGAGAACATTGAGATACTCCCTTGCGACACATTCCGCAAGGTGGCAGCAGCCGTGAAGTCGGGCGAGGCCGATATGGGACTGATGGCGATTGAGAACTCCATCGCGGGCTCTATCATCCCGAACTACAGCATCTTGCAGGATGAGAACCTGCAGGTGGCGGGCGAGGTTTACCTGCCCATCAAGCAGAACCTGATGGTGCTGCCCGATGTGGAATTGGAGGATATTCAGGAGGTGGAGTCGCACTCAATGGCGCTTCTGCAGTGCATCGAGTACCTCGACGAGCACCCCTGGAAGCTCATCGAGAGCGAGGATACGGCGCTGAGCGCAAAGCACATCGCCGAGAAGGGTCTGCGCCACACAGCGGCCATCGCCAGCGAACTTGCGGCAGAGATTTACGGACTGAAGATTATCGCGCCCGAGATCAACACCAACAAGAGCAACTACACCCGCTTTATGGTGCTCAAGCGCTACGACCACTTCACCGACAAGAACGCCAACAAGGCGTCGCTCTACTTCAAGACCGACCACGAGGAGGGCTCACTGTTGAAGGCGTTGAGCGTGCTGGAGGGCATCAATCTCTCGAAGCTGCAGTCCTACCCTATCCCAAGCGAGCCCTGGCACTATATGTTCCACATCGACCTGGAGTTCAAGTGTCTGGATGACTACATCCGCAACCTCGACCGCCTGCACACGGTGACCAAGGAGATACATGTCTACGGCGTCTACCGCAGCGGCAAATAACAGGAAAACGAAGACTAATAAAAATATTAACTAAAACTAAAAACAAAACTATGGCAAAGGTAACAATCACTCCTTCGCACAGAATGGACAGCATCAAGGAGTATTACTTTTCAAAGAAGAATCGTGAAATCGCAGAGCTCCGCAAGGCAGGTCGCGACATCATCTCACTCGGTATCGGTAGCCCTGATATGCCACCAGCACAGGCAGTAATCGACCGCTTGGCAAAGGAGGCTCAGCGCCCTGATGTACACGCTTATCAGCCTTACAACGGTAGCGAGCTTTTGCGCAAGGCTTACGCCGACTGGTACGAGAAGTGGTACAATGTAAAGCTCGACCCAAAGAGCGAGGTATTGCCATTGCTCGGCTCAAAGGAGGGTATCGTTCACATCTGTATGGCGTTCCTCGATGAGGGTGACAAGGTGTTGGTACCAAACCCAGGCTACCCTACTTACCGCGCTGCTGTGACTTTGGCAGGTGGCGATGTATTGGAGTACCGCCTCAACGCCGAGAACGGCTTCTACCCTAACTTCGAGGAGATCGAGAAGGAGGACTTGAGCAAGGTTAAGTTGATGTTCGTGAACTACCCAAATATGCCAACTGGTACTCATCCAACCGTTGAGTTGTTCGAGAAGTTGGTTGAGTTCGCAGGCAAGCACAACATTTTGCTCGTTCACGACAACCCTTACAGCTTCGTGCGCAACAACCTCCAGCTCTCAATCCTCTCAATCCCAGGCGCTTGGGATGTGGCTATCGAGATGAACTCAACAAGTAAGGGTCACTCAATGGCAGGCTGGCGAGTAGGCGTTGTAGCAGGTCGTGCTGATATCCTGAGCGACATCCTCCGCTTCAAGTCAAATATGGACTCTGGTATGTTCTACCCAGTTCAGGCTGCTGCTGCCGAGGCTTTGGCACTCGATATGGAGTGGTTTGGCGAGCTCAACAAGACATACTACGAGCGCGAGGCTCACGGCTACGCACTCCTCGATGCACTCGGCTGCGACTATGTGAAGGGTCAGGCTGGTCTGTTCGTGTGGGCTGCTATGCCAAAGGATTTCGATGGCGACTGCTTCGCATTCTCTGACAAGGTGTTGAACGAGTGCGATGTATTCGTAACTCCTGGCGGTATCTTCGGCTCGGAGGGTACAAAGTACATCCGCATCTCACTCTGTATGCCTGCTGACCGTTTGGCTGAGGCTGCAGAGCGCGCAAAGAGTCGTTTCGTAAAGTAATCAAGCCGATGAAAACAGCAACCATCATAGGTCTTGGTCTTATCGGTGGCTCAATGGGTTTGAGCCTTCGTGACAACGGCTTGTGCGAGAATATCTTGGGCATCGAGCACTCGGAAAAGAGTGCTCGCCGCGCCCTTGAGCTGGGTCTGGTTGACCGCATCGTGACAATGGATGAGGCGCTCGCCGAGAGTGACCTTATAGTCCTCGCTACGCCTGTGGATACCATCCCTACATTGGCTGTGAAGATTCTCAACCGCATCCGCCCCGACCAGATTCTGATGGATATGGGTTCCACAAAGCAGGAGCTCTGTGAGATGACAGCTATGCACCCCAACCGCGGTCGTCTGGTAGCCACCCACCCTATGTGGGGTACCGAGCACAGCGGTCCCGACGCTGCCGAGCACGGCGCGTTCAAGCATCGCACGGTGGTCATCTGCGAGAGAGAGTCATCTTCAGAGGATGCACTCAAGGTTGTCGAGCATATTTACTCGACACTCGGGATGCCGATAAAGTATATGAGTGCCGAGGAGCAGGACTTACACTGCGCCTATGTGTCACACATCTCACACATCACATCCTTCGCCTTGGCGCTGACCGTATTGGAGAAGGAGAGAGAGGAGGAGCATATCTTCGACCTTGCGGGCGGAGGTTTCGAGAGCACGGTTCGTCTGGCAAAGAGCCGTCCACAGACTTGGGCTCCAATCTTTTTAGAGAACAAATACAATGTTCTGGATGTACTGCGCGAGCATATCCACCAGTTGCAGATTCTGCGTCGTATGATTGAGCGCGACGACAGAGAGGGACTCGTGGAGGCTATGCAGCGCGCCAACACCATCCGCAACATATTGAAATAACGGGACATAGTGTCCCAAAAACAGTTAGGTTAAAATGGGAAACTTCAAACTCGGGGCAAAACGCCCCCTCATCATAGCGGGTCCCTGTAGCGCTGAGACCCGCGAGCAGACAGTAGAGACAGCAATGCAGCTCGCAAAATCGGGCAGAGTAGATGTAATCCGTGCAGGTATCTGGAAACCACGCACAAAGCCAGGCACTTTCGAGGGCATTGGCGAGATTGGCCTGGAGTGGTTGAACGAGGTGAAGCAGGCTACTGGCTTGCCTATCGCCGTAGAGGTTGCCAACCGCACGCATGTGGAGATTGCCCTGAAGCACGGCGTTGACATTCTGTGGATTGGTGCACGCACTACCGTGTCGCCATTCGCCATTCAGGAGATTGCCGAGAGCCTTCACGGCAACGAGGATATCACCGTATTGATCAAGAACCCGATGACTCCAGACATCAACCTTTGGGAGGGCGCAGTGAAGCGCTTCATCAAGGAGGGTGTGAAGGAGGAGAACATCGGTCTTATCCACCGCGGCTTCTCGTACTTCGGTCACAGCAAGTACCGCAACCCGCCTATGTGGCATATGCTCTTTGAGATGCGCAGCCGCTTCCCAGAGATGATGATGATTTGCGACCCATCGCACATCTGCGGTTGCCGTCCATTGTTGCACGGCATCTCTCAGCAGGCTGCCGACCTCTGCTTCGATGGTTTGATGATTGAGAGCCACATCGAGCCAGACAAGGCCTGGAGTGATGCTTCGCAGCAGCTCACACCACAGGACTGCATCACTATGATTGACAATGTGATGTGGCGTGCCAAGACAGCCAACGACCCTGAGTTCAACGACGAGTTGAAACTCTGCCGCGAGCAGATTGACCAGATTGACTCCGAGATTTTCGACCTCTTGAGTCAGCGTATGCAGACCGCCGAGAAGATTGGCCGCATCAAGAAGGCTAACAATGTGGCTATCTTGCAGAGCAACCGCTGGGAGGACATCTGCCGCCGTATGCTCTCGATGACGCGCGGTATGGGCCTCAGCGAGGAGTTTGTCCGTTCAGTCCTTGAGGCTATCCACCTGGAGAGTATCAACCGCCAGAACGAGATTATGAACTCGAAATAGGCAAGAAAAACAATAGAATAAGCAGATTCTTTCGGGAGTCTGCTTTTTTATGCTCCATAGGGCACTACATTGACAAAAAAAGAGTTAAATTTGTCGCATATTATGGATAAGTGTTTCACATACGAAGGCATCAAGTTGCACTACACCATCTCGGGTGAGGGGCAACCACTCTTTCTGCTTCACGGCTGGGGCTGCTCAACCGCGATCTGGAAGAGTATCGTGCCATTTCTGGAGGAGCGTTTTCGCGTGATAAATGTCGACTTTGCGGGCTTCGGCACAAGCGAGGAGCCACCCGCAGTGTGGGGCGTCGAGGAGTATACCCGCTCGGTGGAGGCGCTGGCAAAGGCAGAGGGCGTGGAGAACCCAATTTTAGTTGGTCACTCGTTCGGCGGCAGAGTGTCGATTGTCTACGCCTCACGCAACAAGACGCGCAAAGTAATGTTGGTGGATGCGGCTGGAGTGAAGCCACGCAGAAGCCTCAACTACTACCGCAAGGTCTACACCTTCAAACTCTTCAAGCACCTCGCCAACCTCTTTTTGGGCAAGGAGCGCGCGCAGAAGCTCATAGAGAAGCGTCGCGCCAAGGCTGGCTCGGCAGACTACAACTCATCTTCGCCAAAGATGCGTGCCGTATTGTCGAAGGTCGTGAACGAGGATTTGTGTCACCTTATGCCGAAGATTTCTGCCCCCACCCTACTCTTCTGGGGCGAGAACGACACAGCAACACCACTCGCCGATGCGAAGCGAATGGAGAAACTCATTCCCGATGCAGGCCTGGTGACTGTGGCGGGTGCGGGTCACTACTCGTTTTTGGAGAACACGCCGTTGTTCCTGCGCGTGGTGGAGAGTTTTTTAAGTAAAGAGATTAACAAGAGATAAAGATGTTACACAACATTATATTTTGGATTGGATATGCGGCTCTGTGGGCGGCGGTTGTGCGCTACGACATTCATATGTTCCAGCACAACTCCTACCGCGTGGAGCGTTATGCGCGCTGGTGGCGTGGCGGAAACAAGCACCTCCGCTCGGTGGCGATTGCCATCTTCGCCCTGCTCTGCGCAGTGACATTCCAGATGGATTGGTTGCCAAAGGCGGCGGTGATGCTCATCATCGCGTGGAATGAGTTCCGCACCGTGTATAAGAAGCCATTGGTCTACACTATGCGTGTGTGGAGAATGATTGCCTCGGCGGCGATACTGACCGCGGCTATCGTTGCGGTGGCACTCCTGTTCATTCCTAGATTTGCCCCAGCGGTGGCGGTGGCTATCCTTGCTCTGCCCGTGGTGATGCTATTAGCGAACTTTGTTAATAAACCTTTGGAAGCTGCAATCAGCCGTTGGTACTACAACGACGCGAAGCGCATTCTGCGCTCGATGCCCGACCTGAAGATTATCGGCGTTACGGGCAGCTTCGGCAAGACATCTACGAAGCACTACCTCTATCGCATACTCTCGGAAAAGTATAATGTTCTGATGACCCCAGGTAATTTCAACACAACGCTGGGCGTTATCCGCACCGTGAGAGAGCACCTGAAGCCTCATCATCAGGTATTTATCGTCGAGATGGGCGCAAAGCAGCTGGGCGACATCAAGGAGATTTGCGACCTGGTGCACCCCGAGATTGGTATTGTGACTGCTGTGGGCGAGATGCACCTTGAGACATTCCTCTCGGTGGATAATGTGCGCCGCACGAAGTTTGAACTCATTGACGCCCTGCCCGAGAAGGGTCTGGCGGTAGCAAATATGGACTCGGAGCATATCTCGGCAAAGCCTATTGACCACAAGGCTTCGCTGGTGGGCTATGGCGTGAAGTATCACGACGCCGACTACCGCGCGGTGAACATCCGCTACACCCCTGCAGAGACCACATTCGACATCGACTATCGTGGCGATGTGCGCGAGGGCTACACCACCCATCTTGCGGGTCGAGGCAACATCCTCAACCTTCTGGCGGCGGTGGCGGTGGCTGACCGCCTGGGCGTGAGCGAGGCGCAGCAGAAGCGCGCTATGCGACAAATTGAGCAGATTGAGCACCGCCTCAGCGTAAAGCGCACGGCGGGCGGCATCACGATAATTGACGACGCCTACAACTCAAACCCTACGGGTGCGAAGATGGCGCTGGAGGTGTTGCACCACTTCACCCGACCTGCGGGGGCACGAAGAATCGTTGTGACCCCTGGCTTTGTGGAGCTGGGCGTGCGTCAGGCGGAACTCAACCGCGAGCTGGGTCGTGACATTGCGGCGGCGTGCGACATCGCAATCGTGGTAAACCGCACCAACCGCGAGGCTATTGAGACAGGCTTGAAGGATACGGAGTTCCCAGCGGAGCAGACCATCCTTGCTGACTCATTTGCCGAGGCGTCGGCAACACTTGCGCAGATGATGCGCGCGGGCGATGTGATTCTCTATGAGAACGACCTGCCCGACTCATTTAAGTAGGAAATCAACAAACATAAAATACGATGAAAAGTAAAATCAACATTGGAGTAATCTTTGGCGGCCGCTCGGTGGAGAACGAGATTTCGGTACTCACCGCAATCCAGACTATGGAGGCCATCAACACCGAGAAGTACGACATCACACCAATCTACATATCAAAGGAGGGTCGCTGGTACACTGGCGACGCCTTGCGCACAAGCGCCAACTACAAGAATATGGAGTCGCTCTACAAGAGCTGCACCGAGGTATATCTGCGCCCAACATACGGCGACAACAACCTATACAAGGTGAACAAGCCTCTGTTCGGCAGCGACATCGTGGCGAAGATTGATGTAATCATCCCTGCGCTGCACGGCACAAACTGCGAGGATGGCTCATTCCAGGGCACTATCGAGATGACAGGTATCCCTTATGCTGGTTGCAATGTTCTGGCGTCAGCAAACGGAATGGACAAGATTACGATGAAGATGATTCTTGCCGCAAACGGCATCGCTGTGATTGACTATGCGTGGTTCAGCGACAAGGAGTGGTTTGACCGTCAGGAGGCGGTGGTGGAGCGTGTGGAGAAGCAGCTCGGCTACCCTATGATTGTGAAGCCAGCCGACTCGGGCTCAAGCGTGGGTATCACATCGGTCCACAACCGTGAGGAGTTGGTGGAGGCTATCGAGAACGCTGTCAGCTACTCAAAGCGCATCATCGTGGAGCACCTCGTTGAGAAACTCAAGGAGATCAACTGCTCTGTGTTGGGTAACTACTACGAGTGCGAGGCGTCGGTATGCGAGGCACCTATCCGCAGCGGCGAGATTTTGAGCTACGCAGACAAGTATCTGGGCGGTGGCGCAACAAAGGGTGGTGCGAAAGGTGGCGTAAAGGAGTCTCGCGGTATGCACTCAACCGTGAGAGAGATTCCAGCGCAGTTGCCAGAGGAGGTTACTGCACACATCCGCACAACAGCCGTTGAGACCTTCAAGGCGTTGGCGTGTGATGGTGTGGCGCGCATCGACTTTATGATTGACGAGGCAAACGGCAATGTATATGTGAACGAGATTAACACCATCCCAGGCTCACTCTCATTCTACTTGTGGGAGGCTACGGGCGTAAGCTTTACGGAGCTCACCGAGCGACTCATCGAGATTGCCTTCCAGCGCAAGCGCGACTCGTCGTTCAAGACCACAAGCTACAAGGAGAACATTTTCAACTACTCACTCTCGGGCGCAGGTGCCAAGGGAGCAATGGGTGGCAAGTTGTAAACAATTTAAATTGAGGGATAATATGAAAAAGATTGCATTAATCGTTGCTATGTTGTTCGTGACGACATACGCATCAGCGGGTTTGCGCGACAAGATTCACTTGGGTTTGAAGGCTGGTTTGGGCTATCAGGCAAACGAGGTCAAGTTGGCTAACATCACCGATTTCAGCCTCAGTTCCAACGCAGGTTGGTTTGCGGGCGCAGCAGTAGATATCGAGCTTCCAAAGAAGTTCAGCATCCAGCCCGAGGCGGTGTTCTCGCACTATAAGTTCAACATCGAGAATGCTATTGATGGCTATATGAAGGTCAATCAGATTGAGATTCCTGTGATGGTGGGCTACGACCTTACGAAGATGTTGAAGGTGCAGGTGGGTCCTCGCTTCTGCGTGATGGAGGATGTCAACGGCGT
This sequence comes from Alistipes sp., assembly GCA_017560305.1. The sequence continues at coordinate 7,164 of JAFYOF010000150.1, read as the reverse complement.
GGCAGAGAATGCTGCCGACTTCGTTGAAGGCGTTTCATCGGCGTGGAACTGGAACAGTCCTATCCTCGGTTACGCTCTCGGCTTGGAGGCGAACATCTGGAAGATAGTCATCACGGCTCGTTACAACGGCGAGTTCAAGAAGGCGGAGGTGTTGGGCTTCCCAGCGGGCGGCACAAACCGCATCAGCAACTTCCAGCTCGGCGTAGGCTACTTCTTCTAAACGAAGGGGCTACATACAACAACAGAGGCTGTCCGTTTGGGCAGCCTCTTTACTTTTATAATGTCCTTCCCGGGTAGGCTTCAAGCGCCTTGCCTAACACGAACAAAGCCCTTCGCAAGTCCTCCTTGTTGAGTACATAGGCAATACGCACCTCGTTGCGACCCTTGTTGGGGTCGGTGTAGAAACCCGATGCGGGGGCAAGCATAACGGTCTCGCCCTCATACTCAAACTCCTCCAAGCACCACGCGCAGAACTTGTCGCAGTCATCAATCGGCAGTCGCGCAACGGTGTAGAACGCACCCATAGGGATTGGCGAGTAGACGCCAGGAATCTTGTTCAGTCCATCCACCAAGCAGTTGCGGCGCTCGATATACTCCTCGTAGGTGTGAATCATATATGCTCGCGACGCATCCATCGACGCCTCGGCTACAATCTGACCGATGAGCGGCGGACTCAGGCGCGCCTGACAGAACTTCATCACCGCATTGCGCAGCGTGTGGTTCTTCGTGATGAGCGCACCGATGCGGATGCCGCACTCCGAGTAACGCTTCGACACCGAGTCAATCAGCACTACATTCTCCTCAATTCCCTCCAGGTGGCACGCCGAGATGTAGGGCGAGCCCGTGTAAATATACTCACGGTAGACCTCATCGGAGAAGAGGAACAGGTCGTACTTCTTCACCAAGTCGCGGATGCGGTTCATCTCCTTGCGGGTATAGAGATAGCCCGTAGGGTTGTTGGGATTGCAGATGAGAATGCCTCGCGTGCGCTCGTTGATAAGTTCCTCAAACTGCTCTACCTTGGGCAGTGCAAAGCCCTCCTCGATAGAGGTAGAGACTGTGCGGATTGTCGCTCCCGCCGAGATTGCAAATGCCATATAGTTGGCGTAGGCCGGCTCGGGGATGATAATCTCGTCACCCGGATTGAGGCACGACATAAAGGCGAAGAGCACCGCCTCGGAGCCACCCGTGGTGATGATGATATCCTCGGGCGAGAGTTTAATCTGGTACTGGTCGTAGTAGCCCACCAGCTTCTCACGCAACGAAAGGAAGCCATCGCTGGGGCTGTACTCCAACAATTTGCGGTCAATCTTCTTGAGTGCATCGAGTCCCTCCTGCGGTGTGGGCAGGTCGGGCTGACCGATGTTGAGATGGTATATCTTGACTCCTCGCTGACGCGCTGCGTCGGCCATAGGAACAAGTTTGCGTATAGGAGAAGCGGGCATATTGACTGCCCGCTCTGAAATATTTGGCATAATCTGTTCGGTTTAGTAAATCCTACCCCTCGGCAGCCACGCTATGCGTCGGTCTGCTTCTTGGGCAACTCCTTGACAAAGGACTTCAGGCGCTCAGACTCGAAAATCTCGCCAGCCACAGGCAACAAAAGCACACAGCCCATACCTACAACAACGCCCAGGAATGTGAAGGCCGCAAGAATCATCGCGCGCTTTGGCTCGCTCTTCTTGTATGGCACGGTCACGGGCTTGATGATTGTAAGGATTGGCATTGTCTCCTTCACCTTGATCTTCGCCTGCTCGAGCTGCATAGCAAGTTCGCCGTAGACATTCATCGCCAGCTGATACTCCGCCTCCAGGCGCTCCTGCTCGATGCGAGCCTGATTCTTGATGGTGTTGTGGTTGGCATCGCGGTAGCGGGCACGGCGAGCCTGAACATCCTCAAACTCTGCCTTCACCTCGTCATAGCGGCTCTGCACGAAATTGAGATTCGACTGCACCTTCTCGACCTTAAACACGGTGATATACTCCTGAAGCAAATCTACGGTTGCCTGCGCAAGCTGCGCCGCCGCCATCGCCTCGGGCATTCGTGTTGAGATGGTCACATAACCCTTCTTGTCATCAAGAGTGATAGCAACCGCCTCACCCAAGACCGACAAAGCCTTATACTCATCCTTTGTAATGGTCTCAATCTTATCGCCCTCGCCCATAGAGCTGTAGTCGGGCTCTGGCTGCTCGCCACGGATAGCGCCCATAATCACGCCAGGCAGACCGATGGTGTACTTCATCACATAGTCAATTACGGTTGGCTGGTTGAACTCCTCGCTTGTGTAGTACTCGAAGAAGCTCACTGGGCGGTCAGCGTCGCTGAACTTGATTTTGGTCTGCATCAACTCCTTGCGGAACTTGGTGCTCGCCATAATATTCTCGTAGACATAGGGCGAGAGGGTCTTGCCACCCTGATCCTGACCCAAGTCGATACCCGCCAGCTTCGCCAGCGACGACATCTTGGAACTACCGCTGTCGTTTGAGGTCTGTGGCACCACATCGCACGATGCCGTATAGACCTTAGGGCTCACCAGCGCCACCACCACACCGAGCACCATAAAGAGGATAGTGCTCTTGATGATAAGGCCTCGGTTGTGCCAAATCTTCTGAATGAGTTCTACGATATCAATCTCCTGCTCCTCAACGGGCATATTATTCTGAATCTGATTCATACTTTTCGGTTTTATTTAGCCATATTCAATGCTGCGATGATTACCGCCGCAGTAGATGCTGTGCTTGAGATAGTCTGTGCGATATCTCCCCAATCAAAACTGCGATCCTTGTATGGCTTCGATGGAACGATGATGATTGAGCCTGGCAACACCTCAGCGCGCAAGCCCGACTCTACTGTTCCGTTCATATGGATTACAAACGAGCGCTTCTTGCGGGCTGTGTTGTCGTAGCCACCAGCATTCTTCACATAATACTTCACGCTCTTGCCATCCTTGTAGGTCACGGTGTTTGGATAGAGCACCGCACCCATCACACGGGTTGTACCATTGTACTGTGGGATGAAGATAATATCATCGTCACGCAACACGATGTCAGCATCCGAGCCTGGATTCTTCATCGCCTCATCCAAACGGATACCCACCGGATAGACATTCTGAAGCGAGATACCCTCCAGCGTCATTGTCTCATCACGCTGCGAGCGACGCGCCTGATCAAGCACCATCTGGCGCAGTGCGCGTGCCTGCATCTCCTCCTCGTTGGTCATACGGCGCAAGAGGTAAGCACCCTCAAGGTAAGCACCTGGGGTCACGCCACCAGCCGCCTGAATAATCTCCGAGAGGCGCATATTGCGGTGTGTCAATGGGTAGTTACCCTCGAAGGCAACCTCGCCACGCACAGCGATTGTGCTCTGGGTCACATATACTGGTGAACGGCGTACATAGACCTGATCGAATGGCTGGAGCACGAACTCCTTGTCGCCACCCACAACCAGACCGTCCTTCAAGTCGATTGTGAAAATCTCGAACAACTGGTCGCTAACCTGCAAACTCTTTGGGTCCTTCATACGGCGTGTAACGGTCACATTTGCCGTAGAAGCCGACTCCAGCAGACCATTTGCCGAAACAACCAAATCCTCAACGGTCATACCCTCGGCATAAGGATATGTGTCTGGGCTCTTCACCGCGCCGAAAATAGTCACATTGTACTCCTCCTGCATCTGAGTAATTGAAGAGATTACCAGCATATCGTTTGGACGCAACTCGATGTCTGCCGCAGCGCCCGACATCAACGCCGCCAAGTCAACCGCCTGCACCTCCATAGTCCAGTCTGGCTTCTCGCGGTAGAGCATCGCACGAGCCATAAAAGCATCCTCGCGCAGACCATCGGCACGCTCGATGAGCTGCTTCACGGTCTTCACCTTATCGTCGATAGCATAGTAGCCGTCACGGTAAACCGCGCCCTTGATCTCAACACGGTTCTCGTAGCGGTCGATACTGCCCGACACTGTCAACACATCACCATCCTCCAACTCGAATGAATCGAAGTTTGCGCTGTCGATAGTGAACGATGAGAACTCGCCACCCTGACGGCGTGTGAGGTTAATCACCTCGCGGTTAGCCTCGTTTGTGAACTCGCCAGCGAACTTGATAAGGTCGGCAATGGTCTCGCCCGACTTCATCTCGTAGAACATTGGGCGCTTCACCTGACCCGAAATCTCAACCAGCTTGCTGTAGGCTGGCACGGTAATCAGGTCACCCTCGCGCAATGCGATATCACGCTCGGTCTTGCCATTGAGGATGTAGTCATAGACATCAATCTCCGAGAGGAGCTTGCCACCACGATATACCTGAATTGCACGCATAGTACCCAAGTTGTTCACACCACCCGCGATGTGCAGCGCGTGGAACAGCGTTGCCAACGAAGGAAGCGTATATGTACCAGCCGAGCCGACCTCGCCTGTGAGGTTCACCTGAATGCTGCGGATGCTGCCCAGCGAGAGCTTCATCTTCACAGTGCCATCGTTCAGGCCCTCGTAGATTGTCGCCAACGAGCGGCGCAGACGAGCACTCGCCTCCTCGATAGTAAGACCCGACAGGAACACTGGGCCAACGCCATTGATGCTGATTCTGCCCTCCGATGAGATTGTCTGGCTCAACGCCACCTGCGCATCGCCCCAGATGTCGATGATGACCTCATCGCCAGGACCGAGCACATAGTTATTTGGGGTTGCAATCTTCAAGTTTGGCTCGAAGGTAAGTCTGCGGCTGCGGAAGAGGTCGTGACCGAAGATGCGACGAGTGGTAGATGTAGCCGCCACATTGTCGATGTCGGTGCGCAACTCCTCGCGGTAACCCGCCTGTGGGTCTGCCGCCATATGAGTGAGGTCAGTCTTTACCTCCGAAAGGTTGTTGCCCGTTGATGCTGCCTCAATATTAACCGTACGGGTACGCTTAACATTATCACCACTTGCCTGATGCTGATTGCGCAGTGAGTTAATCTGCTCCTGCGTCAAAGTGCCGTTACGATACATCTGAATCAATTCCTGCTGACTCTGCGCAGAAACCATCGTAGCCATCACAGCAAACATAAGTAGGATTGTTAATCTTTTCATCTTATTGTTTTTTTAATTTTACTTTTCAACCCATTGACTCATAACCATTTAAGCGCCTCACGCATACGCACGCGTACGCCCGAGGTCACAATAAGCCAAAATATTGGAACAAATATAAGTAAAAAAGTTTGATTTTCATAGTCGTTTCTCAGTTTTTACCTCTATCCAACATCCTCACATCTCTTTCAACTATACAAAAAAAGAGTAGTCATAGACTACTCCTTAACTTTTTGTAACCACAACAGCAAAACAATAAAATTCTTGTCCCATTTTTTCCTGGATATCATACCAGTTGCCAGTATAAGATTCTTTCAACTCAAAATTCGGTCTTTTATAATGATACCACTGAGAGCCCCAATCTCTAACTTCTTCCTTTTTTATTTCTTTTGGTAGTGGACGAAGTTTTTCCCCACAAGGAGTTTTTGGGCAATTTTCTCTGCAATTTAACTCCTTGCATTCTTCTTTTTTCTTATCTTTATTCGTCCAATCCCAATATAAAAAACCACTTTTCTCCTCATTATCAACAAGATTAAACTTTGATGATTTATTATTTGGATTGTTGTTTTTATAACTTCCTTGATTAGTTACAATTATCGCAATGCCGCCTATCACATTTAAGAACGATTCATTTAAAATTTCCAATCTTTTCACATCCTTCCAAAAATCATATCTTCCTTCATTTTCTGCACTTTGATTTGTCACTAATGCAATACCACTTTTTTTTGACTTTTCTCCAAATCGCGTGAGTTTACCCTCCTGATTCAATTCAACTTCTTTGAGTTTATATTTTAACTCAATGGCAACAAATTTTTTATTCTCATTCTCACATTCTTCAATAACTATATCAAAGCAAGGCTTTTCCGTTCCCCATCTTTCATATTCTTTATCGAATTTTTCATTCCAACCTTTAGGAAGTTGATATTCCAAGTAGACCCTATATTTGGGGGAAGTTAATTCTTTCTCAAGTTCTCGCACAAGAAATACCTGTAATTCCAGCTCATTGAATAAAAAAACTGCATTTTCTTCGATTTTTTTTATGAGAAAATTCTTTATCGATTCAACACTAAATTCCACGATCACTGACATAATTGAGTAATATAATTACGAATTTATCAAAAAGTTTAACCCTAACGCTTCTTCTTGGGTTTCTTTCTTACCGACCAGCCGAAATGACCAATCACATCGCCCAAGTGGAAATACTCGCCGTGGCAATAGGTGATAAGGTCGGCGCGCTGGAGGTCAAGTTTACCGCTCTCGGCGTCGATAAACTCCTCATCGACCTGCACATTGACCACCTCGGCAAGGAACATATCGTGCGTGCCGAGCGGGATAATCTGCTTCACACGGCACTCGATGGCAACGGGCGACTCGTCGATAATGGGCGCCTTGACCTGCTCCGCCATCACGGGCGTGAGCCCCATCTCCCTGAACTTGTCGTAGTCCCTGCCCGACCTTACACCACACCAGTCGGTAGCGCGCGCAAGGCGTCCCGTGGTGAGGTTGATGACAAACTCGCCCGTGCGCCTGAGGATGTCGTAAGAGTGACGCTCGGGGCGCACCGAGATGTAGCACATCGGCGGCGAGGTGCATACCGTGCCAGTCCACGCCACGGTGAAGAGGTTATACTCCTGCTCATTCTCGCCCACGCTCACCAGCACGGCGGGCACGGGGTATATCATTGTTCCTGGTTTCCAACTCTGTTTCATAGTGGTAATGGTTTTGATTGCTCAAAGATAAAAAATTATATGAAGACCACAAAACACCCGTTGCGGGTGTTTTATATTTTCTTTGATGCGAGAGATTATTTGTAAAATAAAGTTATTGGAATGAAAATATATCTTCGGTGGCGGGGGGGGTAGCGCAAAGCGCTACGCCACCGAAGATACGGGCGTAACGCCCGTTCTCCATTTACCTTGTCACGAAAGAAAACCGAGGTGAACTGCATCCACAATCACTCCCCCACGCCCCGTGGGTTGCATAAAAAGAGGATTTTTTAGGCTCACGGGATCCGAGAAAGCGGAGTTTACTTGAGGTAAATGAGCATTTCGAGGAGAAGAGTAACGCAGAAAATACCTTTTTATGCTGCCCTCAAAAAAT
>JAFYOF010000149.1 GCA_017560305.1 Alistipes sp. | reverse complement strand
TAGGGCTCGGTTTTTTTGTGTATATATGTCATCGGTTGCTGGGAGTAGTCACTTCTCCTGTGCGGCTTGAAGAGTCGGCTTAAGCCGCTCATATTGACATTCCCTCCCCTCTGTCCCCTCCCTTTGGAAAAGGGCGGGGCTCTTTTCTTTGTCGCAGCAGGCGAGAGCAGAGGGAAAACCTTGCTATATACCTTATATTATATATATTCTAACGCACCAATAGTTTTCCCTCTGCTGAGCCGCCACAGACCGAAGCCGAGAATAAGATTGCCAATGGCAATCCTCGGCAAGTTAAGCCGCCCTTATATGCACAAAAAACTACCGCAATCCTTCGGGGTTGCGGTAGTTTATTAGAGATTAAAGATCGTCGCCATTAGCTTTATTTAGTTCATTATCATATAACATCATTATATAGTATTCTCCACCCCATTCATGTATTGTTAAGCAAACTGTTTTGTGAATATTTGCATCAAAAAACGCTGTTGCGAGTTCAGATATTTTTTCTTTTGAGAAATTTTTAATTTCTTCTTCTGAGTATTTCGAATATAAGTCATTTTTCATTTCCGCTTTATTACACTGAATAAATGACGCACTATATTGTTTATTCTTTACAATCATTTCATAGGAGATGTCTTCATCTTCTGAAATGGCTGCTCCCTCAATACACATATATTTCCCATTGTTACTGAATTGTTTGAATAGTATATTAAAATGATCCTTAATATTGGTTTCAGTCATTCCTATTTTATCGCAAACACCTACTCTATAAACTTTATTACCATTCGTAACCAAATGGATCGTAACATTTCTACCATTAAACTCTCCTTCAAGAACTTCCTTATCGTATGCAGTTGATGTAAACCCTTTCTCTTTGAGTTTTGCAATCATTTCGGCTTTTGTGCCATCAATAGGAATACCGAGGAACTTTGTAACATCTTTCTCTTGAGCGAAAGATGATGTTATTGCCATTGTGAGCAACAACATAAATAATACCCTTTTCATAGTTTTAATTGTTTATGTTTATAAATATTTTTCACTTATACATAAACAAAAAGCGCGGACTAATTCGCTAATATCGGATTCTGCGGTCTTGGACTACCTCACACCCTAATACGGAATAAAGCCCACGCTGAAATACAGCGCGGGCGTCAAACTTTATTCCAATGGGTGTGTTCAGAAAGTGTCCAAGTTTCAGAATCCCGAAATAAAAGCTAACGCCTTTTATTTATATGTCTTTTTGATGCTATCTAATCATAGGCAATTGGTTTTGTTATCACAAATATAGCAAGATAATTTCTAAATCGCAATAGGCGGGAGGGTGATATATTATCCTCGGAGAGGTGCATCGGTAGCGAAAAATGACTATATTTGTGGAAAATAAAGTGATTATGATACATATTTTAAGTTACATAATATTGGCGCTCCTCTTGTGTGTGACGCCTGCGGGAGTGATTTGGTTGTGTCGCCGAGTGCCCGTGCTGGGCAAGTTGGGACCGATTATGGTGCTCTATGCCATTGGTATGATTATCGGCAACCTGCCATTTATCCCTGTCGAGATGAAGGCGGTGCAGGACCTTCTGCCCAATGTGGTTGTGCCGTTGGCTATCCCGATGATGTTGTTCGGTTGCGTCTTTTCGCGCCGTGAGGCTCGCTTGCAGTTGAAGATTGTCGTTAGCGGTTTCCTCTCGGTGGCGGTGGCGGTGATTGCTGGTTATCTGCTCTTTGGCAAGAATGTGGAGCAGGGTGCGCAGGTGGGCGGTATCATCACGGGTATGTACACGGGCGGAACGCTTAATGCAGCGGCGTTGCAGGCGATTTTCCGCATCAATAGCGAGACCTATCTGCTGGTGAACTCCTACGACATCATCATCTCGTTCATCTACTTCGTCTTTCTCTTTAGCATCGGCATACCTATGTTCCGCCGCCTCTATGGCGAGCGTGGCAGAGAGCTTTCGCAGAGCGAGCAGGCGGAGATTGAGCGCGAGATTGAAAAGACCAAGCAGAACCCTTACAGCAAACTCCTCACCAAAGAGGGCATTGCCCAACTCGGCAAGATATTGCTTTGGACAATCGGTGTGGCTGGCGTGTCGGGTGGCGTGGCGTTGCTGATGCCCGAGGGCTGGTTTATGGTGGTATTCATCCTGCTGCTCACAACGCTGGGTGTTGCGTGCTCGTTCATCAAGCGTGTGCGTGAGATGGAGTTGAGTTATGATGTGGGAATGTATCTGATTTATATCTTCAGCATCACTATCGCGTCGATGGCGGACTTCTCAAACCTCGACCTTGCGGGTGGAATCAACCAGCTCGCCTTTATGGTGGTGGCGGTCTTCTTCTCGCTGGTTCTCCACGCGATAATGTGCCGCGCGATGCGTGTGGATGCCGACTCGATGATGATTTCATCTGTAGCGTTCATCAACTCGCCCCCATTTGTGCCGATGGCGTCAGCCGCAATGCGTAACAAGAAGGCCCTTGTGACTGGTCTCGGCGCTGGTATCGTGGGCTATGCGGCGGGAAATCATCTGGGAGTATTAATTGCAGAATTGCTTTCGCGCTTGTAAGGAAATTGCCAAAGAGGGTGTTTTCTGCGTTACGCTCACCCTCGAAATCCTCATTTACACCTTAGTAAACTGCGGTTTCTCGGATTTCGCAAGCCTTGAAAACCCTCCTCTTATACTATTCCAGAGCAATATATAAGCACATAAAAAAGGCTACCAACCGAAGTTGGTAGCCTTTTCTTTATCCGGTCATCAAATTAGAACAGGTAGCCCGTATTGATGTAGAATGCGCCATTGCCATCCTGCTTTGCCAGCTTGCCCACAGGCTTGCCGTACTCAAGGCAGACGATGAAGTTCTGGTTCATAATGAAGCGGAAGCCAGCACCCACGGTGATGTGAGGAGCGTCGCCGCCCTGACCCTTTGACATATACTCGTCATACTCGCTCTTTGCCTTGCTGTACTCTGCCTCCGAAGTAAAGTCTGCTACAGTGCGCTTGAACGACATATCGTACTCCTTTGTCACCATAGTACCATCGCTGAAGAGGTTCAGACCGAGTGAGATGTTCTGGTTCCAGAGTGTGAATGTTGTGAAACGCCATCTGAGCTCGGCGTTGTAAGATGCCATATCAAGACCCTGCACGCGGTTACGCATAATACCACGGATTGTGCGGAAACCACCCATACCATCGCGGTCGTAAGACTGACCCATAGTGGTGATGTATGGCAACACATAGTAAGGTGCGCTCTTGCCGAATGTACCCTGATAGTTCAGGCGGTAAGCCAATGTGAGGATGTCGTTATCTACCAATGGGAAGTACTGACGCCAGGTCGCAGAGTATTTATAATAAGGAATCTTTGTGCCCAACCACTTTGGAGCCATTGTGAGGTGAGCCTCAGCCCAGATACCGCGTGATGGAGCAGCCTCCTTGTCGCGTGTGTCGTAGAGCAAACCTGCACGCACTGTGCTGTTGAGTCCGCCCTCTGCCTCCTCATCCGAAATGATACCCCACTGGCGGTACTGCTCGTAGAGTGTTGGCTCGTTGTCGGGGAACATCTTGTTCTCACCCTTGTTCTTGTTGATCTTCGCACGGTCGATAGCGCTCTGCTTGAAGTAGCTCAAGTGGTAGCCCGCCTCCCAGAAGAACTTGTTGTTCCAGAGGTTGCCGATGAAGTCGGTCTTGAACAACGCTGCCACACGGTTGATGCGGTACTTTGGCGTGTAGAGATATGCCTCCTCGTTCTCCTTGCCCGCCGCCACCTTCTCGTGGTCGTAGTATGACATATAACCATTGAAGCCGTAGAAGTCCATAGCCTTGTCGTTTGTCACGGTCAATGTTGTCGAGAAACGAGTGTTTGGAATCATAAACTTATTATCGTACGAGATGGTGTAGAGCTGCGAGCCCTTTGTGAAGAACGACGCCTCAAAATACCACTGCTGACGAGGGTTAGGGTAGGTCGAGCCATCACCAAAGTCGTAGATGTTGAGCAGAGCACCCATCTGGAAACCCTTGTCGGCATCGAATGCCACGGCGGGCAGAGGACCGAAGTTGTAGCCGGTCTTGATAATCTCCTCGCCCTTCTGTGCGTAAGCCGAAACGGCGAAAGAGGCCATCGTGATGAGGAGTGCTGCAATATGCTTTAGTCTCATAATCTTTCGTTTTACTTGTTAAAAACCAATTTCTTAATCTCCTTGTGCTTCTTCTGCAAATCCTTGTTGAAGATGTACTTGAAGTCAGAGATAGCCAGACGCATCAATCTCCAGGTTTCGTGAGCCACGATAGGCGCAGGCAGGAGGATGAGCGTGAGTGGCAATGCCCACTGCCAAGGCAGGAGCGAGTATGCGATGATGGCATAGATAATCATCAACAAAGGCCACAACACAAGGTTAACTACATAGCGCACCGAGTTGTGGAACGCCTGGTCCTTGAGCTTGGTGAAGAGGAACGCCAGCAAAGCCTTGATTGGCAGGGTCAGGATTGACACTGGGATGCAGTAGGGGAGTGTGGCGATGACAAACAACGACTTCAGCAGGCGCGAGAGCACTGGGTACTTCAACGACACCGACTCGATGTTAATCTTCTTCGACTTTCTAAGCTTGAACGCCTCGGCACCCAACTTCAGGAGCTTCTCCGCCTTCTCGGGGTTCTCCTGCTTCAGGTCGGCGATATACTTTACAATCTGGTTGTTTGCCACAAAGTGTGCGTCGAGGTTGTGCATCTTCTTGCCGCCACTCTTGCGGGCAAACTGTCTAACCTGCGACTTTACTGTTGTTGCGCAAATCTCGAATGTTGCGTCATAGTCCTCATCATCGGGGATGTAGAAGATAGACTCACGCATACGCTCGGCGAGAATCTCCTTCAGGATGTTCATCTGTTCCTGTGGTGTCGATTCTGGATGCTCTGCGAGGAAATCCTTCACATTGATTGGGTCGCCAATCTGCACACGCACCGTTGAACGGAAGCGGAAGAAGTGACCATAGCGGATGCCCACGGGCACAATGTAGAGAGGCATATCAGGCATCAGATCCTGCGCCTGGAATGCGATGCGGAAGATACCCTTCGAGAGAGGCAATGACGAATACTTCGCCTGGTGCTGACCCTCGGGGAAGATGCAGAATGGCACCTTGTCACGCAATACCTCCACAGCGCGCTCGATGGTCTGGTTGTTCTTCTTCACCTCGTCGATGCCATCACGCATACGCATAATAGGCATAATCTTGAAGAATGAGAAGATCTTCGCCAATACAGGTGAGCGGAAGATGTCGGCACGAGCCACAAACACCTTTGGCTTGCGGTCCATTGCCAGAATCATCAACGCATCCATCAATGCGTTTGTGTGGTTTGGCGCATAGATTACGGCGCTGTTCTGTGGTATCTTCTCAAGACCTGCATATCTGACATTGCGGTACGATAACTTGAGGGTGATATCCACATAGTATCTTAAGAACCAATACCAGAAATTGTAGTCCTGAATCTTTTTCTCTTTTTTTGCCATATTTAAGCATTAAGGGGTTTACGACGGAAAAGGAAGGCTACGGTCAGACCCGACACGATGTGCCAGATGCCCCACCAAGCAGTCATAAAGAGCATACCTCCATAATGACCGTGCCAGATTTCTGGTGGGAAGATTGCTGGGTTGAAGAGCAAAATCAGACCGAGACCAGAGTTCTGAATACCAATCTCAACGGTGAATGAGCGGCGGTCAGCCTCTGGAACGCGTGCCAGCTTACCTCCGAAATATCCTGTAGCCAATGCGCTGGCATTGTGCAACATCACGATGAAGAATACATAGAAGATGTTATCGAGGAAAATCTGGAAGTTCTGTGAGAATGACACCACTACCATTCCCAGGAAGAGCAGGATAGAGAGCACCTGCGCAGGCTTTGTAATCTTCTTTGTCGCATTAGGGAAGTAGCGAGCGAAGAGCAGACCCAGGAAGATAGGCACTCCGAGCAGCAACATAATCTGCTCCAACATTGGGAAGAATGGAATTACGAGTGTTGGGATATCGTTCTTGATAGCGATAATCTGGCTGTACATTGAGCCCCAGAAGAAGAAGTTGAATGGGGTCACCAGCGGAGCGAAGGCTGTTGTAACTGCGGTCATCGAGATTGACAACTCTACATTACCCTTCGAGAGAGATGACATAAAGTTTGAAATGTTGCCACCTGGGCAAGAAGCCACCAAAATCATACCGAGCGCAATCATTGGGGTGATCCAAGGGCTCAACGCCAAGGCAACGGCGAAAGTAACTGCTGGCAAACCAATCCACTGGAGGATGATACCTACGATTACCGATTTTGGATTTTTGAATACATCTTTGAATGTCTGCGTTTTGATACCGAGTGCTACGCCAAACATCACAAACGCAAGAATGAAGTTGACGATCGTCATTCCTCCCTGACCGAAATTAATCGAGACGGCATTCAGGGCTTCTAGTTGTTCTTTCATTACATTAAGAATTCTGCCACAAACCTCTGTGGCTATTAGTTAGTCCTTTGTGTCGGGCTGTGCAATAGTTCTATCAACGCGACATTTTAGACTATCGGTTTTGCCCAATTTTTCCACATTGTGTGTAAAATATGGCACAAATATATCATTTTTTTTCTAAAATCCGTCATTTTTTCTCGCCGATACCTATTATATATAGCAAAATAAGTATTTATACTTACTGTGGGATTTGTATAATGCGGTCTTTTGGTGTTATTCTCGTGCCCCTCCTAATAAAAAAAAGGTTGCCCCGAGGGACAACCTTCTATGCTTGGCGCGAGTTGCGTTACTCAATCACAATATCGAACTGGTCATAATCGGCAGTTCTCCACGCCAGATGTTGTGTGCGGCGCGAGAGCGCAAACAGAGGCGAGAATGTGCGTACGCTGATGGTCTTGCCATCGGGGCGGAACTCCATAATGCGCAACCAGCAGTCGCCGCCGTTGCCGTTCCAGTCGCCATCGGCCTGCTGTGAGTTGAACATCATCTGAGGGATGTTGCGACCGTCTGCCGCCTTGTCGATGCGGAATGAGCAGGTAGGCTGGTAGTTTACCTCCGCCTCATCGCCCTTGATTCTTGGTGCGTCGCCCGTGTGACCGCACAACACCAAGCAGATGTTCTTTGATGGATAGACCAACTTCTGCCAGATGGCCTCCGACCAGTTGCAAGGCGTGAGAGTGTAACCCTCCTTGCCGATGCGGTTGCCTGCGGTGTCGAGCCACGAGTGGGTGAGGATTATCACCTTATGATTCTTGAAACGCTCCGACTCGGTGAGCTGCTTTGCCCACTCCACAGCCTCGTCGCGTGGCGCAAACTCGAATGTGATGACGAGTAGTTTTCCCCACGCACTATCCTCAAATTCGTATGCCGAATTCTCCATTGTGTGCACACCCTCAAAGTTAGGGCAGGTTGCAACTAACGACTTCTCCCACTTGATGTTACGCTCTGGACGGATGTACTCGTCGGCAAGCGTGTGGCGGTCGGTTGCGGTGATGTGACCGATGTCGTGATTACCCTGTGCAACAACATAAGGCAGGCGGTTATCCAGTCTACTCAACGCACGCGATACAGCCTCCCACTGCTGACGGCCAGTCTGGTCGCCGTTGTATGGGTTTGGCAGCGGACCAGAAATCAACTTGCCCGTATGCTCCACCATATCGCCCGTAAAGAGGGCGGCCTTGATATTGAGCAGGTCGATATTCTGCGCAATCCACGCAGTCTGCAAGTCGAAGAGTGGCTGGTTTGCAGCAAACTTCGTGTAACTCTGTGGGTCGGGCACAAGAATCATCGAGAACGAGCCCTCCTCCTGCAACTCGGGGTAGATAGGAATCTGTGGTACTCCCTGACGCCCTTGCGCCATAAGTGTCGTTGCCATCACAAGGGCAACCATAAGCGTTGCAATGCGTTTCATATCCGTAGTGTTTTAGAATAACAATCCATCATCCGACTTTGGTGTGAAGCCCAGATGCTTGTAGGCGAGCTCTGTAGCCTCACGGCCGCGTGGTGTGCGCTTGATGAAGCCCTCCTTGATGAGAAATGGCTCGTAGACATCCTCAATCGTGCCAGCCTCCTCGCCAACGGCTGTGGCGATGGTGTTCAGGCCCACTGGGCCACCCTTGAATTTCTCAATTATGGTCGAGAGAATCTTGTTGTCCATCTGGTCCAGACCGCGCGAGTCGATGTTGAGCGCCTGAAGGGCTATGCGTGTGATTGGCAGGTCGATATGACCCTCACCCTTCACCATTGCAAAGTCTCTCACACGGCGCAGCAGTGCGTTTGCGATACGGGGCGTACCGCGTGAGCGCAGAGCAACCTCGTGAGCCGCATCGTCATCAATCGAGATGTCGAGGATGCGTGCCGAGCGCTTCACGATGCCCGCCAGCACGGGGGTGTCGTAGTACTCCAAATGGCAGGTGATGCCAAATCGAGCACGCAGTGGGGCAGTGAGCAGACCGCTTCGGGTGGTAGCGCCCACCAAGGTAAATGGAGCAAGCTCAATCTGTATAGAGCGCGCCGAGGGGCCTTTGTCCAGCACAATGTCAATCTTGTAGTCCTCCATCGCCGAGTATAGATACTCCTCCACAATAGGGCTCAGGCGGTGAATCTCATCAATGAAGAGCACATCGCCCGCATCGAGGTTGGTGAGCAGACCTGCCAGATCGCCAGGCTTGTCCAGCACAGGACCCGAGGTGACCTTGAGTTGCGCTCCCATCTCGTGTGCGATGATGTTTGCCAGCGTGGTCTTACCCAATCCCGGAGGGCCGTGCAACAGCGTATGGTCGAGCGAGTCGCCACGCATCAGTGCCGCCTTGATAAAGACCTTGAGGTTATCCACAATCTTATCCTGACCCGAGAAGGTCGCGAGTTCTTGTGGTCGTATCCTATTCTCAAATTCGAGATCACTCTCGATATTTCTCATATTTCTATCTTTTGCCATTATTGCCAAGTAATATTTCTACAAAGATAATAAAAACAAGATACAAAATCCTAAATCGCAACAAAGAAAAAAGAATTTATGGAAACTGATTTTGTGAAATAAGAAATAATAAACCCGAGTAACTCTTAAAAGTTATTCGGGTTTCTGAGGTTTTAATTCAGCGATGCAGATTTCATAATCTCATCGTAATCTTGTTTTGAGTCTTCCAGTAAACGCTTGCGATTAACATTGTATTGGTCGTTAATTAGACTGCGTGATGGCTCAAACCATTCACATTCAATACCTGCTAAATCGAGCATCAAATGAGGTAAATCATCAGTCATAAATGGGCGGTCCACTGAATTCTCAATTCGTTTAATTATGTCAGGGTGGGTCTCTTTATATTTGTCAGACACCCAAATCATAAATGGAACTTCATATTGGTGCATAGCACGACCTTTGGATATTATAGGTTCGTGGGAACGACCAAATTTATCTCGATAGTCATATACTTCATCGCCATGGTCGGATAGATAGATAACTATTGAGTCTTCGTCTCGAAATAGATCTATTATAGATGAAACAACCTTGTCATTATAAAGAGTTGCATTATCATAATGAGCAACAATCTCTTTTTGCTTATCGTTAAGGTCTGTTCGATGTTGATAATCATCTTTAGTGAATACGGTTTCAAATCCAGGGTATCGTTCTTTGTATTCTGTATGCTGCCCCAAAAGATGAAACATAACAAGTTTTGGGAGATTTGCATTTATTGATGGAGCAATATTCTCATATTCTTTTACTAAATCAATATCGCGATTATACACGAAAGGGTTGATATAATCATATAGATAAGGAATGGTTAAATTATTTGCTAAACAACTATTCATACTATCCCAGATATCCTTTCCGTGTCCTTGACACTCCTGATTACTTAAAAAGAAAACATTATAACCTGCAGCCCTATACAATGCAGGAAATAGTGGTGTGTTAGCCCAATATAAGTCATTGTCACGATTTGAAAATGAGAATAATAGTCTCAAGCAACTTGCCGTTGCATTGCTTGGGGATATGATATGGTTCATTAAAAAAAGATTATCTCCATCTTTATTTAACTTGGGGTTTGTATTAATAGAATAACCATACAATGAGGAGTGTGATTTATTAAATGATTCACCAAGAATGAGAATAACATTTTTTGATGTGAAGTAGGAGTTAATGGATGATATATTTTGCAGAGTTTCTGCTAAAACTTCAGTTTCATTTAATGATGAAAAATAAAAATATGAAGCATAAACAATGTTACCTAATGTCGTGTAGTTCTTACTATATCTGACATTAAACAAAACCCCTGGAACATCTTTGAAGTGTTTGGAGTAAAAAGTGTATAACAACCTAATGTCTCGATATATTGATATTGCACCAGAAATCAATAATATACAAGAAATCCAGATGTAAATTTTATTTGGAATATAATCTATAATCTGTTTAGTAATAGATTTAATTAGGTCTGATTTTTCTGAAAAAATATTACAGCCAATAAATGAAACGACAAGGAAATAATACATCAACATTTTGGGAGATATAATGTATGATGATATAAATTCTGAGGCTTCGTTTGGGTTTGTTTCTGCAATAAGTTGTAAGATAAGCAATGAAAATCTTGACCCAAAGTTCAGAATTATAAAAATTTCTGAAATAGTAAATATATACGAAATTATATACAAAATAATTTTACTCTTTGGAAAAAGTGAAATTATAATTGAAAGAATATATGCGGCAAAAATGATAATGGGCAAGGCGAAAAATATGTGACCATATGAAATCAGTTGTTTAATACAACAAACTAATAATGGCGCACTTATAATAATTGCCTGAAAAATAAAAAATACAGGATTTTTGATTATGGGTTTAATACCCCCCCCTATAAATTTATTAGCAAATGATTTATAGTGATTTAGCGTAAGAGTCATATGCTATTGTTTTTTGATCCTTAAATTATTTGTTTTGTGTTTTAAAATAATTCCACTATCATCTGTACGGAAATTTGTACAAAGGTACAAATAATTTTGAATTTTGAATTTTGAATTCTGAATAATTAGGTATCTTTGTAGTATGGATTTCAAACTCGTATCTGAATATGCGCCTATGGGTGACCAGCCCGAGGCGATTGCGCAACTCGTCGAGTCTATCGAGCGGGGTGTGGCTCATAATACCCTTATGGGAGTGACTGGCTCAGGAAAGACCTTCACAATGGCGAATGTCATTGCGCGTCTGAACCGACCCACTATCGTTTTGAGTCACAACAAGACCCTCGCGGCGCAGTTGTATGGCGAGTTCAAGAATTTCTTTCCAGAGAATGCGGTGGAGTATTTCGTGTCATACTACGACTACTACCAGCCTGAGGCATATCTCCCCACAACGGACACCTACATCGAGAAGGACCTCTCAATCAACGATGAGATTGAGAAGATGCGATTGAGCACCACCTCCGCCTTGCTTTCGGGGCGCAGGGATGTTGTTGTTGTGTCGAGTGTGTCGTGCCTCTATGGTATTGGTAACCCAGCCGACTTCCACGCCACATCCATCCGCCTGAAGGTGGGTGCGACGCAGAGTTACAAGCATCTGCTCTATCGTCTGGTCGAGGCGCTCTACACCCGCACGGAGTTGGAGCTCACGCCTGCGACTTTCCGCACACGCGGCGATATGGTCGATGTGATGGCGGCGTTTGGTGACTATTGCTACCGCATCACATTCTTCGACGATGAGATTGAGTCCATCCACACCATAGACCCCGCAAGCGGTCAGCGTCTTGAGGCGCTTGAGGAGGTTACGCTCTTCCCTGCGAATATGTTTGTCACCACGAAGGAGCGCATTGACAAGGCTATCGGCAACATCTATGTCGATATGGGCAAGCGAATCTCGTTCTTCGAGAGCGAGGGCAGGGCTATGGAGGCGCAGCGCATCAAGCAGCGAGTGGAGTACGACCTTGAGATGATTAAGGAGTTGGGCTATTGCTCTGGTATTGAGAACTATTCACGATATTTCGATGGCAGAAACGAGGGCGACCGCCCATTCTGCCTTCTGGACTATTTCCCCAAGGATTACCTGATGATTATCGACGAGAGCCATGTGACTCTGCCGCAGGTGCACGCTATGTACGGCGGCGACAGGGCGCGCAAGGAGAATCTTGTGGAGTATGGCTTCCGTTTGCCTGCGGCGAGGGATAACCGCCCGCTGAAGTTTGATGAGTTCGAGTCGTTGGTCGGCACATCGGTCTATGTGAGTGCTACACCAGCCGACTACGAGATGATGAAGTGCGAAGGCGTTGTCGCTGAGCAGGTTATCCGCCCAACGGGATTGGTAGACCCTCCTATGGAGGTGCGACCTACGCTCAATCAGATTGATGATATGATGATTGAGATTGATGAGCGTGTGCGCAAGAAGGAGAAGATTCTGGTCTGCACTATCACCAAGCGAATGGCGGAGGAGTTGTCGCGTTACTTCGACCGCACGGGTGTGCGTAACCGATATATTCACTCTGATGTTGAGACTCTGGAACGAGTGCAGATTCTTGAGGATATGCGTGCCGACGCATTTGATGTGCTGGTGGGTGTGAATCTTCTGCGTGAGGGTTTGGACTTGCCAGAGGTGAGCCTTGTTGTGATTTTGGATGCCGACAAGGAGGGTTTTCTGCGTAATGTCCGTTCCATTACCCAGATGGCTGGTCGTGCCGCGCGTCACCCGAATGGTAAGGTGATTATGTATGCCGACGAGTGTTCAGACTCGATGCGTGTTGTTATAGAGGAGAGTAACCGCCGCCGTGCCAAGCAGATACGCTTCAATGTGGAGAATGGAAAGATGCCCCAGCGTGCTATGAAGAGCGGCTCGGGTCAGAGCCTTCTGCTCTTGGGCAAGGAGCGCCCAGCCGATATGACCGCCTATCCGATTGTCGAGGAGCACTATGCTGTTGCGGCAGATGTTCAGGGTGGATACAATGCTGAGCCTCAAATGGATATCAAGGAGATTGACCACCTAATCAATAAGGCGCGTGAGGATATGGAGCGTGCCGCCAAGTCGTTGGATTTCCTTGCAGCTGCCCGCTATCGTGACAAGATGTATGAGTTGCAGAAGTTGCGTGATGGACTCAATTAGTCCTGCTTTCGGAATGTAAAATATCTTCCCGCCAGATAACTGTATGCCACGCTTACAACGGTTGTGAGCGCCTTGGCTGGTGTTGCCCAGATGTGGACCACCTCGACAAAGAGTTTCAAGCAAGCATAGTTCAAAAGTATTGAGCCACCTACGGTCAGGGCGTAGCGCAGAAGCTGTCCGCCTTGTCCCACTGCGGTTGCTCTGAATGCCACATTTCTGTTGAGCCAGAAGCCCGTGAAGAATGTGATTGGGAAGACGATGATAAAGGCGGCGATGTGTGGCGAGATGACCACCACGCCGAGGTCAATGTATCGCAGGGCTACGATGTAGTGGTAGATTATGTAGTACCACACGATGTCAAGAAGCATATTCACACCACCACACACCCCATATCGGAATATCTCGTGTGGCACGATCTTCGATATGGGGCGTATATAGAAAAAGTCTATTAGTGTTCCTATCTTCTCTGCGATGCGCATTACTTATTGTCGTAGATCCACAAATCAGGGTAGATGTCGAGGTAAGACTTCGCAAAGGTGTTGCACTCCGAGCGGCTGTCGCTGCCGAATACCGTTACCATATGCTTGTTCTTGAATGGACGGATAACACACTCCGCTTCCTGAATCTTGCTCTTCACCTGCTCGGCGGCGCGTGTTGCGTTTGCCTCCTCGCTAAAGATACCCATCACCACATAGTGTGCATACTCTCGGCTTGCTGCTCTTGGCTCTGTAACCTCCTCTGATGCAGTTGCCTCCTCTGCTGGGGTGGTGCCCTCTGCATCTGATAATGAGTCTGTTGGCTCTGCTACGACCTCTGCTGGTGCGCTCTGCTCTGCAACGGCTGGTGCTGGTGAAGTGACAACAGTCTTTGGTGCCTCGCCCCACAAAAGGAATGCGAAGATACCCAATGCCACCACGATACATACACCGCTCAGGATGAACAACCAGGCGTGTGACTTGCGGCGGCGAACAACTATTGTCTTGATGCCCTGCGGATTGATTGTCTTGTTGAAGCCCGACTCTACAGCGAAACTCTTGTCGGTGAGTTTGCCTACACCCTCGATGGTTACTGAACTGCCCACCTGCGTCTTTGCACGCCAGCGGTCGTAGATATCCTGAGCCTGCTCTGTTTCGCAACTTGCAATCTTTGTAATCTCCTCCACGAGCGATGTCGCCTGCACCTGCGAGGTGAATCGCACGATGTTGCGTGGGCTCATCAGTTTGTTGCTTGCAACCTTTCGAGCGCCCTGACGCTCAATGTAGAGTGTGCCGATCTCGGGCAGGTAGACGCCCTGACCGCTAATGAGCATATTGTAGATGATTTTGTTTACCTCTCCGACCATAATCTATCTCTTTTTTCTGTTTTTATCCTCTCTCTTGTTTGGAGTTGCCACGGGGTAGCGACCCTTCAGTGCGCCCCACATCACATACAGGGCAAGTGCAATGAACGGAATGCTCAGCAACTGACCCATATTCAACGCCATACCCTCCTCGAAGGCCTCCTGGTTTATCTTCACCAGCTCAACGAATGGGCGAGTGAGGAATACACCCAATACGCCCACACTGAACATCAGTCCAGGGCGCTTGCGACCCTCGTCGCGCTTGTAGTACATCCACAACAGGATGACAAATGTTACAAGGTAGAAGAGCGCCTCGTAAATCTGCGCAGGATGCTGCACGGGCACGCTCTCAAGCGGCATATTAGGGAAGTTTCTCACGAACTTGAAACCCCAGGGGAGGTCTGTCACGCGACCCACAATCTCCGAGTTGCAGAGATTGCCGAATCGCACCAGAGCGCCACCAATTGTCACGGGAATCATAATGCGGTCGAGCCACCAGATGTATGGCATCTTGAGTTTGCGGCAGGTAATCCACATACCCAGCAGCATACCCAGCGCCGAGCCGTGGCTTGCCATTCCTCCGTTGCGGAACTCTGTGATGATTGCCCAAGGCTTGGTGATGTAGTAGGGGAACTCGTAGAAAAGACAATGACCTACACGAGCACCCAGCACTGCACCCAGCACAATCCATACGAAACCTGTCTCAACGACCTCTGCACCGAAGCCCTCGCGCTTGGAATAGTTTGAGAAGAAGCGTTCGCCAAGCAGGAATGTCAGCGCCCACATCAGACCGTAGTATCTCAATTCAAATCCACCGATTGAGAGCATCGCGGGATCAAAGTCCCATACAATATATAGAAAGTCGTTCAACATATTCTTGTGTTAAAATTATTTTGCCTCTTTGACTGAAGTGTTTGCCTTCTTGAGTGGGAAGGCGAAAGTAGTACCCTGACCCAACTCGCTGCGTACGGTGATGCGCTCGCCGTGAGCCTCCACGATGTGCTTCACGATAGCCAAGCCCAAACCGGTACCGCCCTGCTCGCGTGAGCGACCCTTGTCCACACGGTAGAAGCGCTCGAAGATACGAGGCTGGTCCTCCTTTGCGATACCAACGCCAGTATCCTCCACCTCGATGAGAATCTTGTCAAGCATATCGCGGAAGCGGATGCGTGTCTTGCCACCCTCCTTGCCATACTTGATGGAGTTGATGATGAGGTTTACCAACACCTGACCCGTAAAGTGCTTGTCGGCCGACACCCAGAATGGCGATGGCAGAGAGTCTGCGCCCTTCACCGAGATGGTGATGCCGCGCTTTGTCGCCTCCATCTCCAGCTGCTCGCTGATCTCCTTTGTGAGAGCCACGATGTCGAACTGCTCTATCTTGATGCGGTTCATATCGTTCTCGAGCTTGTTGATAGTGTCGAGGTCGTTTACAATGTTAATCAAGCGGTCGATACTCTTCTCGGCGCGCTCAAGATATTTTCTGTTGATGAGTTCATCCTCCAGACCACCGTCCAGCAGGGTAGAGATGTAGCCCTGAATGTTGAAGATTGGTGTCTTCAACTCGTGCGCCACATTGCCCAGATACTGCTTGCGGAACGCCTCGCTCTCCTTTAATCGTGAAATCTCCTTGTCGTTGTCGTCTGCCCACGCAGTAAGCTCATCCGAGATGCTCTCCACATGCTTGTCGTTGAGCTCATCCACAATCTCTGCGGTGTGCACCTGGCGTGAGAGCACCATCGAGTAGATAGGCTTGAGCTTGTAGGCTACATAGGCCTTGATCATATAGAGCGAAATCAATGACATTGCGCCAAACATCACGCCTGCCACAATGAGAATCTTCCACCAAACAATTCCACACAATACCATCACCAGCGAAACGGCAATGGCTGCTATCAAAGCCAAAAGCAATGAAGCGTTCTCTTTAGTCTTTACGGTCATCATAGTTAGTTATTTTTTTAGGTCATTGGTCAAATTAATAAATCTTCAGGTTTGCCACCACGCGATACATACTCTCAATCTTCTTCTCGGCGATGGTGAGTGCATTCGGGTCATTCTCCGTAGCCTCCAGCAGTAGGGCCGTGTGGTTCTCGTCCGCGAAGCGCACCTTACGCAAAAGTACATAATTTGGAGCAACAATCACATAGTAGCGTCCTGGAATAATCGCTTTTGTGTCTATTTTTTGCAGAAAAACTATCGAACCTGCCATAATCTCCGAGTTGATAGCCACATCGAAGCTGCGGAATGCGCAGTCGCACTGCTCCACCACGGGCAGGTGAAGCATACTCGATGGTTGGAGTAAATCGCTGCCGAGGCTGCGGCACGCCGAGATGTCGAGGTCGTAATATGGGATTGTCTGCACGGGATTCACGCCACCAAGCATCGTGCCCTCGCCCGAGAGCAACCAGCCTGAACTGATT
This sequence comes from Alistipes sp., assembly GCA_017560305.1. The sequence goes on along the minus strand of JAFYOF010000149.1, from coordinate 12,303 downwards.
TCAGGGAATTTTTCGGTGATGCGCTTCGCGAGATTGTGGGAGATGCCAAATCGTCCTGCCTTAATCTGGTAGAGACTCTCCGAGCGCAATAATCCGATATGCTTGCCGAATGAGTTCGCCGACATATTTGCCCAGCGAATCACCTGCTCCAAACGCTCCCAATATTGATTGTTTGCCATATCAAAAAATTTTGTTACATTTGCAGTCACGACCCCGTAGTTCAATGGATAGAATATAAGATTCCGGTTCTTACGATGAAGGTTCGAATCCTTTCGGGGTTGCTCTTGGGCTCTCACTTTGAGGGCCTTTTCTGCTGTTATCGTACTATGTGCCGGGGCCTGGGTTGAGGCTTTCGCCACTTTCCATTGAGCCCGCCCAATCCATTCCAGGCGGAGTCAAAAGCCCTCGTATATTGCAATATTTTATTGCTATATATTATGCAAAAATAATAATTTCGTAGTAGAAAAACAATAGAAAAAGACTTTTTTATTGCATTAAAATGCGCAAATCGCACTCTTTTTGGGTGTTGGCGGAGGGTTTTTGGGCGTATTTGTGTGTTGAGTTTGTCAGGTGGCGGGTTGCGGGAATGCTCTTTTTGCGAGGAGTGGAAAAATTATCGCCGACGAAAAGAAGAAAATCATCGCCAAAGAGCCTCGCAGATTTTTCGAATATGTAAAATTATTTCTATCTTTGCATTCTATAACTAAAGGATATGATTGATCGCAATACGGTAGATAGAATTTATGCAGCGGCTGATATCGTGGATATCATCAGCGACTATGTCACGCTCAAGAAAAAGGGCGTGAACTATCAGGCGTGTTGCCCTTTCCATAACGAAAAGACTCCTTCGTTTGTGGTATCTCCATCGAAGGGCGTCTACAAGTGCTTCGGCTGCGGAAAGGGTGGCAATGCGGTCACTTTCGTGATGGAGCACGAGGGTGTATCATATCCCGAGGCTTTGAAGATTGTCGGCAAGCGATATGGTATTGAGGTTGAGGAGCGCGTGCAGACCGAGGAGGATGTACGCCGCAACAACGACCGCGAGAGTATGTTCGCCCTGAACGGCTGGGCTGCGGAGTACTTCTCGCGTTACCTCACCACATCGGCGGAGGGTCGTAGCGTGGGCTTGAGTTACTTTGCCCAGAAGCGAGGCTTCACGGAGGCGACAATCAAGAAGTTCGGTCTTGGATTCTGCTCTGCCGAGGGCGATGCGATGACTATGGCGGCGATAGGTGCGGGCTACAAGCAGGAGTTCCTGCTCTCTACGGGTCTTACCTTCCAGCGCGAGAGCGATGGTCGTTTGCGTGACCGCTTCCGTGACAGAGTGATGTTCCCCGTGCACAACATTTCGGGTCGTGTGGTGGCCTTCGGTGGTCGTACGCTGCGCACCGACAAGAGTGTGGCGAAGTATCAGAACTCGCCCGAGAGCGAGATTTACAGCAAGAAGCGCGAGTTGTATGGTCTCTATTTTGCCAAGAAGGCCATCCAGCAGCAGGATTACGCCATTATGGTGGAGGGTTACACCGATGTAATCTCGATGCATCAGGCTGGTGTAGAGAATGTTGTGGCGTCGTCGGGTACATCCCTTACAACCGAGCAGATTCAGCTTTTGCACCGCTTTACACGCAATATCACGGTTATCTATGATGGTGACTCGGCTGGTATTCACGCCTCGTTGCGCGGTATAGATATGATTTTGAAGGAGGGTATGAATGTCCGCGTGGTGTTGTTGCCACCCGAGCACGACCCCGACTCATTCGCCCGTGCGCATACTGCCGACCAGGTGCGTGCCTACATTCAGGAGAACGAGGAGGATTTCCTTTCGTTCAAGGCGAAGCTGATGCTTTCGGAGGCGGGCAAGGACCCTATCAAGCGCTCGAATGTGATTACCGATATGGTGCAGTCAATCGTTCAGATTCCTGACGCCATCCAGCGCTCGGTCTTCATCAAGGATTGCGCCCGCATAATGAGTGTGGATGAGAATGTCCTCATCTCGGAGGTGGCACGCAAGCGTGTCCAGCAGGCGGGTGGCGGTCGTGAGGCGTCAGACTTTATGCAGCGCCAGAGGGGTCTCATTGAGCGTGAGCAGCGAGAGCATAGGGTTGAGATTGACATCACCAAGCCTACCGATGTCGGCAGCAGTATCGAAACGCTGGAGTATGAGTTGGTGAAGTACCTCCTGAAGTCGGGTCACAAATATTATGAGATTAACGAGTCGGGCAAGATTGTGAGCGTGAATATCGCTGACGAGATTTTCCAGTCGCTGGACGAGGACCAGATTGTCTTCGTGACGCCCGTCTATCAGAATATCCTTGCCACCTACCGCGAGCAGTGGAATGCGCTGGGTGTGGGTGTTGAGGTGCCAGTGCAGTATTTTGTCAACCACCTCGACCCTGAGGTCTGCAATATGGCGGTTGATATCCTCACTTCGGACGACAACTATGTCCCAAGCGAGTTGTGGCATCAGAAGGATGTGCATGTCGAGAGCGAGATTGAGATTCTCGCCAATGGCGTGCCCAAGGCGATTATGCTCTACCGCTCGAAGATTGTTGAGCGTATGTACAAGGCTGTGAGCGAGCGTCTGGACGACCCAAACATTACCGATGAGGAGTTCGACGAGTGCATTCGCCAGCTGACCCAGCTCAACAATGTCAAGACGGCTATCTCCCGCCAGAGTCAGCGACTGATTCTGTAAAAAGTGGGGGAGGGCTGGAGGCGTATGCGTATCGCTACGCACACAGTGTGCAAACAGAAAATAAACAGAAAGATGTGTCGTGTAAAACATATCAAAAAAGATAAAGAAAGTTACCTTTTCCAGTCCTACCCCGCAAGTGTAAACGGCAAAAACAGTGCCACAAAAGAGTAGGCAAGTAGCGAAAAAAGTTATGGCAGATTACAAAAATATAAACATCCGCAACAAGCGAGCGACCTTCGATTATGAGATTATCGAGGAGTACATCGCGGGCATCGTGCTGGTTGGCACCGAGATAAAGTCCATCCGTTTGGGCAAGGCGTCGCTCACCGAGTGCTATTGCTATTTTGACAAGAACGAGTTGTGGATTCGTGGTATGAATGTGGCGGAGTACGGCTGGGGAACCTGCAATAACCACGCCCCCAAGCGCGACCGCAAACTCCTGCTCAACCGCAAGGAACTCAATAAGTTGCAGCGCGCGTTGCAGGATAGGGGCCTGACAGTTGTCGGCCTGCGCCTTTTCCTTAGCGAGAAGGGCTATGCGAAGGTTGTCATCGGTCTGGCTCGTGGTCGTAAGGCCTACGACAAGCGCGAGTACCTGAAGGAGAATGACGCTAAGCGCGAGATGGACAAGGCAATGAAAAAGTATAAGTAGCGATGCGTAACAAGATAAAGGCTGTATTCTTCGATATCGACGGCACGCTGGTGAGTTTTACAACCCACACAGTGCCCGCCTCGGCTCGCCGTGCCATTGAGCGCCTGAGAGAGAGGGGCGTGAAGGTCTTTATCTCTACGGGTCGACTTTTGAAGCACGCCTCCATCGTGAAGGATATCCCCGTGGATGGCTACATCACGGTGAATGGCGGTTACTGCATCACCTCGTCGGGAGAGGTTATCTTCGAGCAGGCTATTCCGCGCGAAACGGTTGAGCGAGTGCTGGATTTGTCCGACAAGCACGACTTTGTGGTCTCGGTGATGACCCACGAGGATATGTATGTGGCACGCAATAACGAGCGTGTTGATAAGATTGCGAAGATGATTAGCATCACGCCAAAGGTTACCGATGTGAGGGCTGTGGCTGCCGAGCAGTCGGTGGTGCAGATGTGTCCATACATCAGCCGTGAACTGGAGGCGGAGGTTATGCCTCTGCTGCCCGAGTTGATGTCGAGCCGCTGGATTGAGACCTTTATGGATTTGAATATGCGTGGTGTCGATAAGTCGCTGGGCGTGAGGAAGGTGATGGAGTACTATGGGCTTTCGCTTGACGAGGCTATGGCTTTCGGCGATGGCGGAAACGATGTGCCTATGGTGAGGGATGTGGCGCTGGGTGTTGCTATGGGTAATGCCTGCGATGAACTCAAGCAGGTGGCCGATTATGTGACCTCGTCGGTGGATGAGGATGGCGTGGCGGCGGCGCTTGAGCATTTTGGTTTGATATAAATATAGTATAGATATGTCATTGATACTCTGTATAGAGACAGGAACTGATATCTGTTCCGTAGGTATTGCTCGCGATGGCGAGTTGTTGGCGTTGCGCGAGAGCGACCAGGGTCGTGACCACGCTAAGTTGGTTGCGGTCTATGTCGATGAGTTGTTGCGTGAGACAGGTCTGAAGCCAGACGATCTGGATGCTATTGCCGTGGGCAAGGGTCCAGGCTCGTACACAGGTTTGCGCATCGGTGTATCGTTTGCCAAGGGCTTGTGCTATGGTCTGAATATCCCGCTGGTGGCTGTTGGTTCGCTGGAGGCGTTGGCGGCGGTTGCCATTGAGGATTATGAGGCAGGCATCATCTCGGTTGAGGATTGGGAGAACGCTCTGCTCTGCCCTATGGTGGATGCGCGCCGTATGGAGGTCTATGCCCAGATTTTTGACTCGCAGTGCCGTGAGCAGTCGGAGGTTACTGCTGAGGTTATCACCGAGGAGAGTTTTGCGCAGTGGCGTGAGGGTCGTCAACTGGTGATTTTCGGCAATGGCGCAGCGAAGTGTTGTGAGGCGCTCCCCGATGCTACCTATATTGATGTAGTCCCCTCGGCACGCGGTTTGGCACGCCTTGCACATCAGCGTCTTGAGGCTGGTGCGGTGGAGGATATCGCCTACTTTGAGCCATTCTACCTGAAGGATTTTGTTGTTATCCCTTCAAAGAAGAAGTTGCTGTAAACTCCTGTGAATTAGAAATAAAAATAGGTTGCCCGATGAAGGCAACCTATTCTTTTTGGTATGTAAAAGTCTTACTTCTTGAGTGAAGCCAGGCACTCTGATACATTCTTCTCGATGCGAGCCTCGACATCCTCAGCCTCGGCCTTAACGAACTTCTCGCCAACGATGTTCTCGTAAAGCTCGATGTAACGCTCGGTGATGCTGCTGATAATCTCCTCGGTCATCTCTGGCACCTGCTGACCCTCCTGACCCTGGAAGCCGTTTGCCATCAACCACTCGCGAACAAACTCCTTTGAGAGCTGCTTCTGCTTCTCGCCTGCTGCAAGACGCTCCTCATAGCCCTCAGCGTAGAAGTAGCGTGATGAGTCTGGAGTGTGAATCTCGTCCATCAGGTAGATAACGCCATCCTTCTTACCGAACTCATACTTTGTGTCAACCAGGATAAGACCCATCTTCGCTGCAATCTCGGTACCACGCTGGAAGATAGCACGAGTGTATGCCTCCAACTGCTCGTAGTCCTCACGGCTAACGATACCCTGAGCGATGATCTCCTCCTTTGAAATGTCCTCATCGTGACCTGCATCAGCCTTTGTTGTTGGGGTGATGATTGGCTCTGGGAACTTCTGGTTCTCAACCATACCATCAGGCATTGTCACGCCACAGATTACGCGCTTGCCAGCCTTGTACTCACGCCAAGCGTGACCAGAGAGGTAGCCACGGATAACCATCTCTACCTTGAAAGGCTCACACTTGTGACCAACAGTCACCATTGGATCTGGTACTGCGATTTTCCAGTTAGGGAGGATGTCTGCGGTAGCGTCAAGGAACTTTGCTGCAATCTGGTTCAACACCTGACCCTTGAAAGGAATACCCTTTGGCAACACCACATCAAAAGCCGAGATACGGTCAGATACGACCATCACCAAATACTCGCCATCAATGCTGTAAACATCACGCACCTTGCCCACATAGTGGCTCTGCTGACCCTCGAAGTTGAAGTTTGTTTTTACGATTGCTTCCATTGTATATGTTTCTTTATGTTATTTGCTTTTTCGGGAAAAACTTTTCCAACCACAAAAGTAATAAAAAACTCGGAAAAACCACCACCGAAACCCAAAAATGATGCGACAGCGTGAGAGATTGATTTTTCTCCACAATTTTTTTCGCCTCGGGGCGCTATTTTTGCTCGTTGGCAGTTGGTTGTGTAGTGGAAAAATGCTATCTTTGAGCAAATAAACAACTACGACCGTGAACAAGAAAAGTTTGTTGAGTGTGATTAAGTGGGGTGGGGTAGTGTGTATTCTTCTGACCTTTATCGCGTGGCATATCAAGGATGTGCCGCAGCAACCCTCTTCAGCCGATGGTTTTATTAAGGATATGCAGCTTGCGTTTGATGATATCCGCAAGATGCGCGATGAGGGGCGCTCTGTCGAGGATACCCATCGCAGACTGGTCCATTACCATCTGAAATTTACCGAGAGTTATCCTGTCTATTATGACTGGTGGTTGCAGGATGCGCTCTACGATGCGCCCAATGACCCTCATAAATGGTACTGGGAACACAGCCTTTCTGTGGCGCTCAATGTGCGTCTTATTGCCCACGATCTGGAGCTGGTGGAGAATAATCCCGATGCGGTAAAGGCGGGATTCAAGGCCTATCTGGAGTCGTGCGTGAAGCGCCGTGAGTTGCGTCTGCATAACTTCATCTCCTCGACACCCGAGTTCGTCTACACCAAGTTACACCCTTTGCGTCCTTCGTTCTACGCCTATACCGAGGGCTTGTCGGATGCCCGTCACGAGTTTAACTTCAACCCTGGCGGTGCGTTGTGTCGTGCCAGAATGAACGGCATCTGGGCGGAGGAGGAGTGTCTGCTCTCGGATGAGGATGGCGGTTTTCGTGACCCCGACCTTCATTTCGATGGTGAGCACCTGCTCTTTGCGTGGAAGAAGTCGCCCAAGCAGGATGACTATCACCTCTATGAGATGAATCTTAGGAATAAACAGGTCAAGCAGATTACCTTCGGCTTGGGTAATGCCGACATCGAGGGTATCTATCTGCCCGATGACAATATCCTGTTTAACTCGACCCGTTGCGGCGGTGCATCAGATTGCTGGTACACCGAGGTTACAAATATGTATATGTGTGACCGCGATGGCCGCTTTATGCGCCAGATTGGTTTCGATCAGGTGCACACCACAACACCTACGCTGCTCGACGATGGCCGCGTGGTCTACACCCGTTGGGATTACAGCGACAGAGGTCAGATCTGGACACAGCCTTTGTTTCAGATGAACTCCGATGGAACGAATCAGTCGGAGTATTACGGCGTGAACAGTTGGTTTCCTACAACCGTGGTACACACCAAGCAAATCCCAGGCTCGCGCAAGGTTATGACCACCTTCATCGGTCATCATACTCCCCAGCACGGCAAACTCGGCATCATTGACCCCGAGGCGGGACGCGATGAGAACGAGGGTGTGATGTTTGTTGCCCCTCTGCGTAAGCCCGATGCGGTGAAGGAGGATGCCTATGGTCAGTGGGGTGAGCAGTTCCAGTACCCCGAGCCTTTGAATGAGAATGAGTTTTTGGTATCGTACTCTGCGCTGGGTTACCATGTCGGCAGAAATCAGATGCGCTTTGGTATCTATTGGATGAATGTCGATGGCGCGCGTGAGTTGTTGGTTGCAGACCCCGCTATATCGTGCAATCATCCTACGATTATCGCTCCAAGAGAGCGCCCGTTCCAGAAGGCTTCGATGGTGGACTATGAGCGTGAGGATGGTGTCTACTATATGCAGAATATCTACGAGGGCGGCGGCCTGAACGGCATTGAGCCAGGTACAATCAAGCAGTTGCGCGTGGTGGAGATTCAGTTCCGTGCTGCTACCGTAGGTCGTGCTGCTGGTGGCGGTAAGGGCGGTGGCGCAATGGTCGGCACGCCTCCATCGGTGGGTCGCGGTGCGTGGGATGTCAAGAAGGTGTGGGGCGTTGTGGATGTTCATCCCGATGGCTCAGCATTCTTCCGTGTTCCTGCCCGCAAGCCTCTGTATTTCCAGGCACTCAATGAGAAGGGTCAGGTGGTGCAGACTATGCGCAGCTGGTCGACGCTTCAGCCGGGTGAGACGCAGAGTTGCGTGGGATGTCACGAGCACAAGAACACCGTTCCCGTGGCGTCGCTGGGTATGTCGCAGGCGATGAAGGAGGGTATTCAGGAGTTGCGCGCCGAGGATGAGAAGGGCGTGCGCACATTCTCCTATATGAAGGAGGTGCAGCCTATCTGGGACAAGCATTGCATCTCGTGCCACGATGGCGAGAAGCACCGACTCAACCTCAAGGGCGACCTCAAGCAGTTTGATTTGGAGAGCCGCAGATTATTTGCGGTGTCATATATGCACCTTACGCACACCAAGCCGCAGTATGTGATGGATAAGATGCTCACGGGCAACCCATTCCACCGCGAGGTGAACTGGATTGACGCAATGTCGGAGCCTACGATGCTCAAGCCTTATCACGCGGGCTCGGCAACGAGCAACATCATCCGCCGTATGGCGTCGGGTCACGGCGGCACGAAGGTGAGCGATGAGGAGATTCGCCGCGTGAGTATGTGGATTGACCTGCTTGTGCCGTTCTCTGGCGACTTCCGCGAGAATGTCATCTGGAATGACGAGGAGCGTGCCTACTACGACTACTACGACAACAAGCGACAGAAGGCGCGTGAGGAGGATGCGAAGAATATCCAGAAGTTGATTAAGCACCAAAAATCGCAGAAGAGATGAGAAAGTTAGCATTTATCATATTTGTCGCCTCGGCTATCATTTTGGGTGTGGCGAGTATGCCCTCGGTGGGTCAGTTTGCGCCCGATGGGTTGTTTGTCGTGGGCGGAGAGTTGCTGGTGGCAAACCGTGGCTCGCACGACCTGTTGCGTCTGTCATCTGATGGCAAGAGGGTGGAGAAGCAGTTGAAACTGGCAAGTGCCGTGACCGACCTTACGGAGGGTGCTGATGGAGAGTTGTGGCTCACTTGTGAGGGCAGCCGTGGCTGGCTCTATAAGGTTGATGCCGAGAAGTTGGCCGTCAAGGAGAAGTACGCGAGCGGAGCAAACCCCTCGGCGGTGGTGTATAGCCGAGAGAGTGGTTCGTTGTGGGTCGCTCAGCGCTTTGGCAATGAGTTGTGGGAGGTAGACCCCTCGACGGGCGAGACCGTGAGCCGTGTGGCTGTAGGTCGTGAGCCTGTGGATATGCTCTCGCTGGATGACAAGGGTGTGATTTTGGTGGCTAACAATATGCCCGAGATGGCATCTACGGCCGATTGCGTAGCGGCGCAGTTGGATGTGGTGGATGTTAAAAAGAAGAGCCGTGTGGCTCGCATCACGCTTCCCAATGGCGCAACCGATGTGAAGGCCGTTGCGGCGGATGCGGCAGGCGAGTATGCCTATGTGACCCATCTGCTGGCTCGCTATCAGTTGCCTACGACGCAGTTGGATAGAGGCTGGATGTCGACAAATGCCCTCTCAATCATCGACCTCAGGGAGATGCGATGGCTCACCACCGTATTGCTTGACACTCCGCAGAAGGGTGCTGCAAACCCTTGGGGAGTGAGCGTGAGCGAGGATAATGAGCATCTGGTTGTCGCTGCGGCGGGTAGTCAGGAGGTTGTTGTGATTGAGCGTGAGGCTCTGCACCAGCGTCTTGAGCAGGCGGCAAGGGGCGAGGCACCAACACCTTCGATGAAGGATTGGGACAACATCCCCAACGATGCGGGCTTCCTCTATGGCATCCGTGAATTTATCCCTACGGGCGGCAAGGGCGTGCGCGCGGTGGCTGTGGTGGGCGACAAGATTGTTGCGGCGAACTACTACACGGCAGAACTATCGGTGATTGACCGCAGGACACACATCAAGCATAACCACTCATTCGGTTCGGCGCTTACGGCGTCGGAGGTGGGTCGTGGCGATATGTATTTCCACGATGCAACGCTCTGCTATCAGAGTTGGCAGAGTTGCGCCACCTGTCACCCCAATGGCGGTAGAATGGATGGTCTGAACTGGGATTTGCTCAACGATGGAATGGGTAATCCGAAGAACACCAAGTCGCTCATCCTCTCGCACGAGACAGCCCCTTGTATGACTACGGGCATCCGTGCTGACGCCGAGACTGCGGTGCGTGCTGGTGTGAAATATATCCTCTTTGCGGCGAATGTCGATGAGAAGGTGTGCAAGGCTATGGATGAGTATCTGAAGGCGCAGAAGCCCCTCCCAAGCCCCTATCTCGAGGGTGGCAAACTCTCGGAGAGCGCCAAGCGAGGCAAGGCGATTTTTGAGGCGGAGTGCTCCTTCTGCCACTCGGGCAAGCACTATACCGACTACAAGCAGTACAGCGTGGCGTGGACCACGGGCGCAGCCAAGTCGCAGAAGATGGATGTGCCTCACCTGAACGAGTGCTGGCGTACGGGTCCTTACCTCTATGATGGTCGCAGCGTGACTATTCGTGAGATGCTCGATGTACACGGACCGAGGGCGAGTTATACCGACGAGGAGCTTAACGATCTGGCGGAGTATGTGCTGTCATTATAAAGGAAAAGAAAGCCGTCTAACAAGGTGATTTCTGCGTTATACTCGCCCTCAAAATGCTCATTTACGCTCAGTAAACTGCGCTTTTTCGGGCTTCGCAAGCCTAAAAATCCCTCTTGTTATACAACTTCTCAAAGAATAAGGGGCTGTCCAATAAGTAAAATGGATAGCCCCTTCTTTATTATATAAGGTGTCGCCTAAATCAGCGTCATTCCTGCCTCCTTGCACTGGCGGCGCATCTCCTCCGACCAGATGCTTGACTGCGTCTCGCCCACATGGGCCTTGTGGAGCAGAACCATACACAGACGACTCTGACCGATACCTCCGCCTATGGATTGAGGCAATGAGCCCTCCAACAGTCTGCGGTGGAAATAGAGGCTCTTGCGCTCCTCCTTGCCGCACGCCTTGAGCTGGCGCTCCAACGCCTCGCGGTCTACACGGATGCCCATTGACGAGAGCTCAATAGCACGCTCAAGGATAGGGTACCATATAAGCAGGTCGCCGTTCAGTCCCGCCAAGCCGCTCTCGGGGCAGATGGTCGAGTAGTCATCGTAGTCAGGGGCGCGATTATCGTGCTTCTCGCCGTTGCTGAGTTCCGAGCCTATGCCGATGATAAAGACTGCGCCAAACTCCTTGCAAATGGCGTCCTCGCGCTCTTTTGGCGTGAGATTAGGGTAGCGCTGCAGCAACTCCTCGGCGTGGATGAAGGTAATCTCCTCGGGCAGGAAAGGCTTGATTTGAGGGTATGTCTCGCAGATGTAGTACTCGGTGCGCAGGATTGCACCGTAGATGCGCTCCACAATCTTCTTCAGGTACTCCACCGTGCGGTACTCCTCGGGCATCACGCGCTCCCAGTCCCACTGGTCTACATAGAGCGAGTGGAGGTTATCCAGCTCCTCGTCGGCACGAATGGCGTTCATATCGGTGACGATGCCGTAGCCGTTCTTCACCTCATACTCCGCTAGCGTCACACGCTTCCACTTGGCAAGTGAGTGTACCACCTCCGCCTGGGCGTCTGCCATATCCTTGATGGGGAATGTCACAGGGCGCTCGCTGCCGCTCAGGTCATCATTCATTCCAAGACCCTTCAGCACGAACAATGGTGCGGTCACACGACGCAGTCGCAGTTCTGTGGAGAGACTGCTCAGGAAGAAATCTTTGATTTGCTTTATGGCTATTTCGGTCTGCTGCAACGAGAGCGCTGCCTTATAGTTTGCTGGTATGATAAGTTGCCCCATAGTCTTAAAAGTTCAAATGAAAGACAAATATAAGATTTTTCAGCGGAAAAACAAAATATAATAGAGGGGAGTGAGGGGAATGATGGAGGAGTGGCGGATGACGAACGGCTTTAGCCGTAGCGAGATGGGGAGTTGACGGATGTCGAACGGCTTTAGCCGTAGCGGGGAAGGGGAGTTGACGGATGTCGAACGGCTTTAGCCGTAGCGGGGATACCTTATAAGCGAAGCGTATAGATATCTTTTTATCCCCGCAACCGCCCGCTTAATTCTAATTCCACCAACTCACGCGCGAGGAGGGTTGTTCTAAGCTTGGCGAGATGGCTTGCTTTGCAAGATGATTTTTTTGTTGTTATGGGGTGGGTTGCTTGCATCCAACAACATAAAACAACAAAAAAAAGAATGGGCATCAAATGCCCATTCCATCTCGCCTAACACAGATTACATAAAACGAAAAAAGCAACCCTTTCGGATTGCTTTCGAGTGGGAGTTGACGGATTCGAACCGCCGACCCTCTGCTTGTAAGGCAGATGCTCTGAACCAGCTGAGCTAAACTCCCAAAAAGCGCCTGAACAAGGACTTGAACCTAGGACCCCATGATTAACAGTCATGTGCTCTAACCGACTGAGCTATTCAGGCTTTTTGTTT
>JAFYOF010000148.1 GCA_017560305.1 Alistipes sp. | reverse complement strand
GTATATAAGAAATGGCAAAATCAAAGCAGTAAGATTTGATGGTAAAACATTAATAAGGCGTTCAGACATAGATAAGATGTTTGATTACATTACTGTCTGCGAAAATAACAAGCCCAAAGAGAAGACAACTATAACCGACTTCTACACCACAGCTGAGATTAAAGAAAAGTACAATATTCAGGAGTCGTGGTTATACAAGATTGCGAAGGATCACAATATCCCTCGTACATTCAATCGTAGCAAGACCTATTGGAGCAAGAAACATATCGACTCCTACTTTGCTAAGAAAGCCCCTGATGCAAGCATTACCGAGTGGTACAGCGTGGCCGAACTACAAGAGAAGTTCGGAATGACTCTTTCGGCAATCTACACCTTCGTTTATAAGAATGTAATCCCCAAACGCAAAGAGGGCAAGATGGTCTATTACTCGAAAAAGCACTTTGACATTGCTAAAGGTCTGTCAGTTCCCGAAGAGCCACAATACTACACCATACCTGAAGCTATGGAGAAATACAACCTCACTCGCGATCAGCTCTACCATTATGTGAAATATCACAACATTACTCGTATCAAGGTTGGCAAGTACACCAAGATTTTGCGCTCCGAACTCGACAAGTTCTTTGAGCCACCAAAGATTGAGTAAAGTTACTTAATGGTGATTGACACCACCATTATAACACCACCTTAATTTGCAACAAAAGTATAAACGATTAAAGATAAACAACTATGACACTAACTTGCACAAATGTAACCCTGCGCCAAAAGGCGTTACGCAATGACCGTATTTCACTCTATTTGGATTACTACCCTGCAATCCGTAATCCCTACACGATGAAGATGAGTCGCCGAGAGTTCCTCGGTATCTACCTCTATGCCAAGCCACGCAACGAGCAGCAACGAATGTTCAACCAAGAGATGCTCAACAAGGCGGAGGCGATACGCTGTATTCGTGTGCAGTCGCTCATCAACGAGGAGTTCGGCTTCCTCGACAAGAACAAACAGAAGGTCGATTTCCTCGCCTACTTCCGAGAAAAGGCACGCGAGCGATACGAAAAATGGGATTGCGTTTGCAACCATTTCGAGAAGTTCTGTGGTGGCAAATGTACCTTCGGGGATATTACAGTTGAACTATGCGAAAAGTTCCGAGATTATCTCTTGAAATGCAAGCAGATACATCACTCCAACTCATACATTAGTCGAAATTCGGCAGCCGGATATTACTCCACTTTCCGCGCCCTGTTGAAGATTGCCTACAAGGAGAAGATGTTGCGCGAAAACCTCAATGACTTTCTTGAGAAAATCGAGTGGAAAGAGGTCAAAAAGGAGTACCTAACGCTTGACGAGGTAAAGCTACTTGCCGCCACCCCTTGCCGTATTCCAGTGCTGAAACAAGCATCGCTCTTCGCCTGTATGACGGGACTTCGCATCAGCGACATACTCAAATTACAATGGAGCGACTTTGAAATGGGACCAGATCAAGGCTATTACATTCGCATCTGCACCGAGAAAACCGAGACCGAAGCAACACTCCCCATCAGCCACGAGGCGTTGGAACTATGCGGTGAATGGGGAAAAGGTTTGGTATTCAAAGGACTCACCCGAGCAATGACACACCACCCATTGAAAAAGTGGATTGCCGATGCTGGGATAAAGAAGAAAATAACTTTCCACTGCTTCAGGCATTCCTACGCGGTCATCCAAATCTCTTTAGGCACAGATATTTACACCGTATCGAAAATGCTAACGCATAAGAATGTGACCACCACACAAATTTATGCCGACCTTGTGAACTCCAAGAAACGCGAAACGGCCAATAAAATTTCGTTAAAGTAGGGAGAAAACCGCCAAAAGGTAGGGTGAAAACTCTGGAAAGGTAGGGAGAAAACGCCATAATTACTATCTGCATCATTCAGCAATGAGTGGTGCAGATTTTATTTTAGAATGGCGCAAGGTGTCGAGCTATGCGCTATGCTATAATGTAATGACGAGAGTTGGCTTGAGTTGTCGAACGGTGCAAAAACAACCTCCGAGGCGAGGTCGGCGGTGAGCCAATTACGGGTTTGAGAGTTGGAGAATGAGGGGCGTGAGTAGTCACGGAACGAAACGAACAACACCCTATTGCTATCATAAGCCGATTGCAAGTGCGTTGGGATTTTGCGGTATAGTGAACGCCCCAGAGCGACCACGACAGAACAGCCGTTGGCAAGGAGTATATCAAGCACAGCTCGCTCAATTGGAGAGTGAAAACCACTAATTACAATCTTATCAGTTTGAGCAATTTCGTGCGCCCACCGCTTGGCAAGGTCAAGAGCCTCAGGCGGTGCTGTACGGGATGCGAAGAAGGCAACCAAATATCTATCCAACAACTCCTTGTTACCAGATAAGTCCATAAAAAAGCGCAGGCCACTGCATTAACTTATCCAGAACTCAGGCCTTGGCTGCCCATAACACGAATAAGCAACACAGATAGCCCACGCCGGATGATATATCGCACACACCGAGCCAATTTCGGTGGTATGGATATACACCTTGCGTGGACATCTGATTGCGTATCTTCGTGTTAATCCAAACGGCCAAGTTAGAGTTCTGAAGATTACGACAATAAATGTCTACTAATATGTATTGGCTTAACGCTTAAAGTCGTAAGCCGTAACAAAGATAATAAAAATTTCCTCAAATGCAGAATATGGTGTAAAAATAGAGTTGCTATGACACGATAGGACAACCTATGACACGTGCGGTCAAAAGGCAAAAGAGCCATTTTTCGTGTTGATTATTCATATATCTTTGCTCACGAACGATTAACAAAGATGACTATGAATAAGAGACAAACGGAATATATTGCACTCTATTTGTTCGTGTTTGGAGCGATATTGCTCTTTGGTGTGTTAGCACGAAAATTTGTGCTTGTCAAAGGGTATGATGAGTTCAGTGCAGCGGTTGGATTCTTAGCAACGGTGGTTGTGTTGTCGGCACTCTATATCAGTCTGCAAATGACGTTCAATGAGTTGCTGCTACCACGAATGGAGAAGTTCCTGATGCGTTTCCCTGCGTTTCAAAAAATGGAGGAGATGGCAGTTGTTGTCGAAACTCCCGTTATCGTGGCCGAGCCAACCGAGGAGGTTGCTATTACCGAGTCTGCCCCACAGCCATCGGAGTATGAGGAATTGCGTGCCAATGCAATCGCCGAGCAAGAGCGTGCATCGCAAGCGAAGTTGGAGCGTGTACTTGACTATACCAAGCAGACGATGGTTGCCTATATGAGCGAAGCAGAGTTAGACCGC
>JAFYOF010000147.1 GCA_017560305.1 Alistipes sp. | reverse complement strand
TCTATATTTGCAAGATAATATGAGCGAGAAAATGAATATTCCACAGCATATCGCCATCATTATGGATGGCAACGGCAGATGGGCACGCCAGCGTGGCAAGGAGCGTAGCGAGGGTCATATCGCAGGTATGAACTCACTGCGTGAGACTGTGCGCAATGCAGCCGAGGCAGGTGTTAAGTATTTGACTGTCTATGCGTTTTCAACCGAGAACTGGGGTCGTCCACAGGCCGAGGTTGACGCCTTGATGGAACTCATCTGCAAGGGTGTGGAGATGGAGAGCGAGGAGCTTGCAAGAGTGGGCATCCGCGTGAGAACCATCGGCGACAGAAGCCGTTTCTCGACAAAGGTGCAGTCGTCACTCGAGAAGATTGAGTCGATGACCGCAGCGGGCCAGACGATGACATTTGTGCTGGCGCTGAACTACTCGTCACGCAGCGAGATTACCACAGCCGTGCAGACTCTGGCGGCAAAGGTGGCTGCGGGTGAGATTGCGGCAGAGCAGATTGACGAGCAGATGATTTCATCGGCTCTCTACACCAGCTTTATGCCCGACCCTGACCTTATCATCCGCACAAGCGGCGAGTGCCGTTTGAGCAACTTTATGATGTGGCAGGCTTCCTATGCGGAGTTCTACTTCACGCCTGTGCTCTGGCCCGATTTCGACAAGGCAGAGCTGGAGAAGGCGCTGGAGGCGTTCTCGGCTCGCGACCGTCGTTACGGTTTGGTTAAGAAATAGTTTTTATTCAGATAGATGAGATACACAAGTAAAATATTGATGACAATCGTTGCAATGGTGTGGGGCGTAGTGCTCACCGCATCAGCGCAGCAGGATACCCTCTCAAACGAGGCTAAATTCGACCTCAACGCCCCTACGATGAAGGCTACCGAGGCGCAGCGACTCTACTACATCCGCAAGGTGAATCTGCACGGCGTGAACAATATGAGCGAGTCGTCACTGCGCACTATGGCGGGTCTTATGCCTGGCGATTCAATCTATTTGCCAAGTTCCTACATCGCAAACTCAATCACACGCCTGTGGGGTCAGCGCTACTTCTCGGATGTGAAGATTGGTGCGACAATCGAGGGCGACAGCGTTGATATGGAGATCTTCCTCAAGGAGCGTCCACGCGTCTACAGCTGGAACTTCGTGGGTGAGGGCATCAGCAACTCAAAGAAGAAGGATCTGGCCGAGAAGTTGCAGCTCAAGCGCAACACCGAGCTCTCGGACTACATCATCGACAAGAACGAGAAGCTCATCAAGAAGGAGTTTATGGACAAGGGTTTCCGTAACACCGAGGTACACTCTATCATCACCAACGACTCGACGATGGACAATGTGGTGCATGTGACATTCCAGATTGACCGCAAGGAGCGTGTGCGTGTGGGCGAGATTACCTTCGGTGGCAACGAGACCTTCACAGCCCGCCGTCTGCGCCGCACATTCAAGAAGACGCATCAGGTGTCGGCTAACTTCTTCCGCACAACAAAGTTCAACCCTAAGGAGTTTGAGAACGACAAGGAGTTGCTCATCGACTTCTACAACTCGCAGGGTTATCGTAACGCTACAATCACCGACGAGCACATCTACAACATCAGCAACAACCGCATCGGTTTGCATCTGGATGTGTCGGAGGGTAACAAATACTATATCCGTGATGTGAACTGGGTGGGTAACTCGGTTTACGAAACGGAGTTCCTCGAGAAGATGTTTGGCGTCAAGAAGGGCGACACATACGACCGCAAGTCGATGCACAAGCGTCTCGGTATCGGTCGTGAGCAGAATGCTGAGGACCAGAACTCCATAACTAGCCTCTACCAAAACAACGGTTATCTGATGTCTCAGATTGACCCATCGGAGGTGGTCGTTGGCAAGGATTCGATTGATATCGAGGTGCGCATCTTCGAGGGTAAGCCTTTCAGAATTAACGACATCGGCATCTCGGGTAACACACGCGTGAACGACGAGGCTATCCGCCGCGAGCTCACCGTCTACCCTGGTCAGCTCTACAACCGCGCACTGTTGATGTACTCGCTGCGTCAGTTGATGGCTATGCAGCACTTCGACCCTGAGCAGCTGGCGCCAGATGTGAAGCCTGTGTCAAACGACCTTGTGGACATCAACTTCCCATTGGCAGAGCAGGCGAGCGACCAGTTCAACATCGCTGGTGGTTGGGGTGCAGGCTCATTCGTGGGTTCGGTGGGTATCACGCTGAACAACATCTCGACACGCGGCTTCTTCGACAAGACAAAGTGGACTCCATACCCTATGGGTCAGAACCAGAAGTTCTC
>JAFYOF010000002.1 GCA_017560305.1 Alistipes sp. | reverse complement strand
GCTCGGTGGTAGCTACCCTATCGGTCTGCCTGCCTGCGCTCACGCTGATGATTGTCATCACGCAATTCTTTATGCGACTCAAGGATAATCCCTATATGAAGAGCGTCATAGTCTTTATGCGCCCCGTGGTGATGGGTATGATTCTCTCGGGCGCGATGCTGCTGCTCCTGCCCGCCTCAAGCGAGGGGTCGAGTTTTATTGACGGCTGGAGTTGGGCATTGTTCGGCATCGCCCTCATAGCCTCGCTGAAGAAGGTAAATCCCATTATGCTCATCGTCCTCTCGGCAGTGGCTGGCATCGCGATTTACTATCTGCCGACCTTAAGTCCCTTGACGAACTGATTGGTATCGAAGTGGTCACCGAGGTTTTTCTCTGTGACGCGCACACCGTTGAAACGCACATTCCTGAGCGTAACATTCTCAATCGTATGCTTCTCATCCAAGCCCTTGATAACGCTCCTGGGGGCTTGAGTACCACGATAACGCAGGTTGCGGATGACTATATCGCGGGCAGCAAGACCGCGGCTATTGTACTTGCCATAGTCCAGCGAGAGCACCTTCCCGCCACGAATATCCTCCACCTCGGTATTCTCAACAAGGATATTTTCAAATGTTCCCTCGTCGGAAATCATCACCGCAATAGCGCCTGTCCAAGGGTCCTGCACCTCGCGGCTCTCGAGAATAATATTATTCTGAAACTTCACATTATGAATTCTTCTATCCACAGCCTCGGGACCCACCAAAAGATTATGTGCACAATCGGCCCACAGCACATTGTTTCGCACAACGATATTGCAAGTCTCACGAGTGTCGCTCCACTTAAATACCTTAAGCGAGAGATTATCATCATAGTTGCGGAAAAAGCAATTCTCCATCAGGGCGTTCTTCGTGTTGCAGAGATCCACACCGTCGGAGTTTATCATCCAGCCAATCTGCTTGACATTGTCGATGTGAACATTACGGCAATCAAAAAATCGCAGAGTCCACGAGGGTGAGTCACGAAACATCACTCCCGAGATATCAATATCCTTGCAGTATTCAAAATTGACCAGCACATTGCGCGTACGCTCGCCGTGGTCAGCCTTTGAACCGCAGAAGATACCGCGACCAGAGATTTTTATATCCTCCTGACCCTCGGCACGCAACTGACCATAGACCACAGCACCCTCGTCGATAAAGAGCCTCTGACCCGACTTGAGCCACAACTCGCCAACATCGTGCTCACCCTTGCCGTAGTAGAGCAGATTATCATCCGCAGGACGCTCACAAGGCAGGTCGGGGATGATAAATATATTGCTCGCACGGTCACAATCGAACTCAACAGACACCTTCTGCTTTGGGAAACGGAGAGTGAACTCCACAGTATTCCCATCCACCCGACGAGGTTTTATCCCATAACTCAATGGGCGTACCTCGACATCGGAGAATGGCTTGCCCTGACGAGTCACACGCACCTTGACAGGCTTGCGGAAATCATCGGTGAACATCACAAAACCCATCACATTGCGCATCACGCCCACAAAGTCACGATGATTCTTGAAGTGATGCTGGTAGTCGGAGGTCAAAGCGCCATAGACCTTGACATCCTGCCACTCGCCACCGCGCAACAGACTCACCTTGTAATCTTTATTTTGCAGACGCTCCTGCATAGGGGCATTGGCATCATCCAACGAATGCCAACCGCCCTGCGCCGCACACTCCAGCGAGAGCAGTAGCGAAAATGCCAATAACAGAAATATCCGTTTCACAGCTACTCCTCGTACAAAAGATATTTTCGGCGGAGGAGTTTGAACTCCTCGACCTCGGGTTGCCAGCGGGCACGAATCTCGGCGGCAGATTTTCCCTCCATAATCATCTCCTTCACATAGTCAACGCCTGTGAGCAAGAGGAACATCCTTGTGAAGAACTTCTCGCCCATAGCGAGGTTGCGATATGCGTCGATGACATACTCAAGATTAAAGCCCTCGGCGATGATAGTCTCATCTTCCTCTCCGCGCAAATCCACGCCCCAGCACTTCTGCCCCATCAGAGGAGGGTTCTTCGCACCCGCACGCGACTGAGGGGTGAACGAGAACTCCGCACCCTTGTAGGATGGGTGTCCGTAGCACTCAAACGGGAAATCAGTACCGCGACCCAGCGAGCAGACCGTGCCCTCGAAGAGGCAGGTAGATGGGTAGAGGTAGATGGAGTGTTGCGTGGGGAGGTTTGGCGATGGCGCAATAGGGAGCGTGTAGCGGCTCTGGTGGGTGTAGTTCTCGCACCCTACCACCTGCAAGGTGCAATCCTGCGACCACCCCTCGCCCTTTGCCATCAGGGCAATCTCGCCCATTGTGAGTCCGTGCACCACGGGGATAGGCAGAGCGCCCACGCCCGACTTATACTTCATATCGAGGATGGGACCATCGACATACATTCCGTTGGGGTTGGGTCTGTCGAGCACGATAACATCGCAGCCGAAATCGGCGCAGGCATCCATCATTCGCACCATACTTATATAATAGGTATAGAATCTCAAACCCACATCCTGCATATCCACCAGCAGAACATCGAAGGCTCGCATACACTCATCCGAGGGGCGCTTGGTGTTGCCATCGTAGAGCGACCAGATGGGCACGCCTGTCTTCTCATCAACCGAGTTTTTCACATGCTCACCCGCATCAGCACCGCCACGGAAGCCGTGCTCGGGCGAGAAGATGCCTACAAGGTTAATCTTTTCAGCCACCAGCATATCAACCAGGTGCTGCTCGCCCACCATAGCGGTGTGGTTAGCCAGCACAGCCACTCTGCGACCCTCCAGCGCGGGGAGGTACTCCTCGGTGCGGTCGGCACCGACCCTGATTGGTTCGGCATTGTTCTCCGCTGCCTGACAAGAGAGGCAGAAAATGGAAAGTATGATTAAAAAAATGTTTTTCATAGTTCTGGAAATTCAAAATTCAAAATTCAAAATGAAATTTTATTCTAAACAAAAAAGTCACTCCCCTGAAGGCGGAGAGTGACTCTATTTTGAGGCTGGTCGCCGATTGAGGTTGCGGAGCATACTTGGGCGTATGTGAGCAACCATAAATCAAGCAAGATGCCAAAATTACCACACTACACGCCTTCAGACCCGCCTGTCTGCATCAGATACTCCTTGATGAAACCATCCAGGTCGCCATCCATTACCGCCTCAACAGCAGAGGTCTGGAATCCTGTGCGGTGGTCCTTGACGCGGCGGTCATCGAATACATAGGAACGAATCTGCGAGCCCCACTCGATGCGCTTCTTGGTAGCCTCCAAAGCCTGCTGGGTCGCCATACGCTTCTCCATCTCGCGCTGGTAGAGCTTCGAGCGCAGAATGCGCATCGCATTGGCGCGGTTGTCGAGCTGGGAGCGGGTCTCCATATTCTCGATGAGGAACTCAATAGGCTCGCCAGTGTCGGGGTCCTTGCCGTGGTAGCGCAGACGCACAGCGGTCTCAACCTTATTGACATTCTGTCCGCCCGCACCGCTTGCGCGGAAGGTATCCCACTCGCAGTCGGATGGGTTGATGACAATCTCGATGGAGTCATCCACCGCAGGCGAGACAAAGACCGACGCAAAGGTAGTCTGGCGCTTGTTGTTGGCATTGAATGGCGAGAGGCGCACCATACGATGCACTCCGTTCTCACTCTTCAGATAGCCGTAGGCGTAGTCGCCCTCAATCTCAAGGGTGCACGACTTCACACCCACCTCGTCGCCCGCCTGATAATCCATCATACGGTATTTGTAGCCGTGGGCGTCGCACCAGCGGGTGTACATACGCAGCAGCATAGATGCCCAGTCCAAAGCCTCCGTACCGCCAGCACCAGCATTGATATCCATAATGGCACCCATCTTGTCCTCCTCGTTGCGGAGCATATTGCGGAGTTCCAGAGCCTCGATGAGAGAAATGGTACGGGCATACTGCGCCTCCATCTCCTCCTCGGTGGCGAGTTCTGCCGCCACGAATTCGGGCATCAGTTGCAACTCCTCCGTAGCCTTCACTACGGCATCATAATCCTCCACCCAACTCTTGATTGATGCCACCTTGCGCAACTGTTTTTGCGCCGCTTCGGCATCCTCCCAAAAGGCGGGGTCGTGGGTCTTCTCCTCCTCATTCTGGAGGTCTATTCTTCGCTGAGCGATGTCAAAGGCACCTCCCCAACGAATCCTGTCGTCTTATAGCTTCTTTAATCTGGTCGTCTGTAATAATATCTGTTTCTGCTATTTTACCGTAGTCATTCTTAATACCGTAGTCCCAGCCTATGGCTTTCGCCATTATGCAAGTCTGACCCACCCCCTGAATTCCCCGCCTCGGCAGGGGACTTTGGTCGCTACGCTCCAAAGGGGAGGAGTGACCGCCATCACTATTCTTCTTTATCTTTTTTCTTTTTCTCGTTGAGAGCAATTGCTGTACCGAGACCAAGACCAATGCAAATACCAAGCGAGATATTACCCATTGCCGCACCGATAGCGACACCAATAGCAACACCTATAGCTAACCACTTACCATCAAAATCTTTCTTCTGCTCTGCCATAACTCTTGAAAATTAAAAAAGAGGGATTTTCACTAAGGCAAACCCCTCTCTAAATACTCTATCTTTAGCGTGAACTATTTTTGAGGAAATTTTGTTTTAACCTGCGCAGGGAATAGTGGGTCTATTTCCAAGCAGGGCGAAGCAAAATTTACCAAAAAGAGACGCGCTACTCAAGTTCCCAGTCTACACCGTCCTTACGGTCTTTGACGCGGATACCGATAGCAGTAAGCTCGTTACGAATCTTATCGGAAGTAGCCCAATCCTTGTTAGCCTTGGCATCCTGACGAACTGCAAGAATCATATCAACAACCTTGGCGAGCATATCGCTACCGCCTGCTGCACCCTCCTGCTTCTCGTTCCTTAGACCCAAAATCTCGAACACATAGAGGTCGAAGATGCGCTTGAGTTCTACCAAATCAGCCTCCGAGATTGTCTGCTGACCCTCGGCAATCTGGTTGATGATACGCACATAGTCAAACAAAGCAGAGATAACCATTGGCGAGTTCAAATCGTCGTCCATAGCCTCGCGGCAACGAGCCTCCAACTCGGCTGGCTTCACAGCCTCGGATGTTGCAGCCGATGGCTTCAACTTACCCAGAGTCTCCACGCCCTTCATCAGGCGGTCAAAGCCCTTCTCGGCAGCCTGCAATGCAGCATTTGAGAAATCAAGTGTAGAGCGGTAGTGTGCCTGAAGGATGAAGAAACGGATGGTCATTGGCGAGTATGCCTGCTCCAACTTTGGATGCTCACCATTGAAGAGTTGCTCCATAGTGATGAAGTTGCCGTACGACTTACCCATCTTCTGACCGTCGATAGTAATCATATTGTTATGCACCCAGTAGCGAGCCGAGTCCTTGCCCAGAGCGGCTGTCGCCTGTGCAATCTCGCACTCGTGGTGAGGGAACATCAAGTCCATACCGCCACCGTGGATGTCGAACTGCTCGCCCAGATACTTGCACGACATAGCCGAGCACTCCATATGCCAGCCTGGGAAACCATCGCTCCAAGGCGACTTCCAACGCATAATATGCTCTGGCGCAGCCTTCTTCCACAGGGCGAAATCGAATGAGTTGCGCTTGTCGCCCTGACCGTCGAGGTCGCGGGTGTTGGCAACGATGTCCTCGAGGTTACGACCAGAGAGTTTGCCGTAGTGGTAGTCCTTGTTATACTTCTCAACATCGAAGTAAACCGAGCCGTTTGACTCATAAGCGTAACCCGCCTCGAAGATGCGCTCAACGAACTCAATCTGCTCCATAATGTGACCCGATGCGTGAGGCTCGATAGATGGGGTCTGCACACCCAACTGCTCCATAGCCTTGTGGTAGCGCTCGGTGTAGTAGTGAGCAACCTCCATAGGCTCCAACTGCTCGAGGCGAGCCTTCTTTGCGATCTTGTCCTCGCCCTCGTCGGCATCGTGCTCGAGGTGACCCACATCGGTGATGTTACGCACATAGCGCACCTTGTAGCCCAAAGACTTCAGGTAGCGGAACATCAAATCGAATGTGATTGAAGGGCGGGCGTGACCCAGGTGTGGATCGCCGTAAACGGTTGGACCGCAGACATACATACCCACGCGACCCTCGTTGAGAGGCTCGAACACCTCCTTGCGGCGAGTGAGCGTATTGTATAAAGAGAGTTTTGATTCCATACTGTTGTAATTATTTTTTACAAAAATAAGACATTAAATTCATAATTCAAAATTACAAATTCAAAATTAGGCTGACGCCTCCAAAGATACGCCCTCGAAGGGGCGCATTCCCTACTTTATCGCCAGCGAAAATTCCTTATCCACGCTTTCCACATCCTCACGCCTCATATGATGCAACTCAACCGACTTTGCGGGGAAGCGGCGGTGAAGTTTGTTGCCCCCAATGACCACTTTGCGGCAGCCATCAAGGTAGATGTTTGACTTCTGCCAGAGGAAAGGCTCGTAATCGGTAGTCGGCTTCAGGCGGTTGCCCACAAAACGCAGATTCTCAACCGAGCGGGCGAACAACACTGGTGCATCGAAGCAGCGGAAGGTGTTGCCCTCGATGGTGATGCCACGATGGTAGGCGGGGCTGTCGGCAGAGGTTGGGCGGTAGGATGGCGAGATGGTGATGGGCGCCTCGCCCCACTCCCATCTGTCGCCCGTTTCGCAACCCGAGGTCGAGCAGTTCTCGAACACATTGTTGCGGATAACGAGGTTGGTGTGCGCTCCCGACTCATACCAGTGGTCAAGGTCGCCCTCGATGAGTATAGCCGTGCCAGCGGTGTTGAAGTAGTTGTTCTCAACAAGCACCGACTTTGGCGTGGTGACAAGCATTCCGCGGGCGCGATTGCGCTTCTCAAAACGGCAGTTGCGCACCACCAGCGAGGGTGTCCAGCTCTTGTTTTCCAGGAAGTTACCCACCTTCACGGACTGCGTAATTGGAGTTGTAAACTCTACGATATATTCATCATACTCAGGTACATAGCGCTTGCTCTTGACAACCAATTCCTCGCGGCGGCTGACCGTAGTGTAGTCCACCGCCCAGACCGTATCGGTAGGCTCAAGAAACCATCCTCGCCCTACCCTCACGGCGTTGTCGCCCACCACCTCGCTGATGCGTGAGTAGGTGCCACGGACATTGATAAAGTCATCTCCCTGACCCGTATGGGCGCAGCCATCAATGAGAATTTCGCCACGGCAGCAGGTGAAGTGCGAGGCATCCGCCACGGTGCTGAAAACACGACCTCGTGAGGTGCGGGGTGTGGCGCTCACGCGGCGCAGAGTGATGTTCTCGGTGCGGAAACCATAGACGCCCGTGCTCAATGCGTGATAGAGTGTAATATCCTCAAGCACAACATCTTTGCTATTACCAATCTCAATGCCTGTCATAATGTAGGTGCCGTGATAGAGGGTGATTTTCTGACCCACCTCAACGGGGACTTCACGCTCACGCACCTTGCCAAAAAAGCGCACTACATCGGGCGCAATCTGCTCGGCTCTGCCCTTGAAGATGTTGCCCGTGTGGTCATCGCGGGTGCGGTAGGCAATCTCGCCCTCAGGGGTGTGGATGTTCAGGTAACTATCGTGTACGCCAGCTGTCCAACCCTCGCCCAGAAAGCGGATGCGGTTGTCAGCAATCTCAAAGGGGTACTCCTTGGGGTCGATGCGCAAATCAACATAGTCGGGCTGGATGTCAACGAACTCGCCCTGACTGATGTACGTGCGCTCCCAGTCGGTGGAGAAATTGCGCAGAGTGACATTGCTTGACTTCTCGACAAGCACCACACGCATCTTGCCGTGGAAGAAGAACTCCGAGCCATTACCTTCGATGGTAATATTCTCGGCATCACGCAGTTGCATCGCCGTGGTAGCGCCACTACCCTCCTGCGGATAGAAGTCGTAGCGACCCTTCGGAAACTCAATGATGGCATCCTTGCCGCCACACGCCTTCACCGCCCGCTGAAAGGCAAGGCGGGTATCCTCGCCGCTACCAGGCTTCGCACCGAAATCGGTCACACTCAGGCGCTGCTGACCCAGCGTGGGGAGCGCAAGCGCAAGCAAAATCACAAGAGTGAAAAATCTTTTCATAGTTGCAGTTTTAGTCAATACAAATATAATGAAAATTCTCTATATTTGCACTACCATAAAAGTGCATAAACCTAAAAAACGAGAATTATGAGACAACTGAGCCGTTATATCGTGATGCTGGTGGCATCACTGCTGGTGGCGGGCACCGCCTACGCCAAGAGTCCGAAACTGAAATTCAACAAAGAGGGCAAGTTCAAAATCGTGCAACTGACCGACATCCACTGGGTCTACGGCAACCCCAACTCCGACATTGCGGGCGAGCGCATAGCCGAGGTACTGGATGCCGAGAAGCCTGATTTGGTGGTGGTTACGGGCGACATAATCTTCGCAAAGCCAGCCAAGGAGGGTATCGAAGCGGCACTTGCGCCAATCATCAAGCGAGGCATTCCCTTTGCCGTGACATTCGGCAACCACGATGACGAGCAGGACCTCTCACGCGAGCAACTGCTTGAGCTGGTGCAGGGGATGAAGGGTAACCTCAGCGCCACAACCGAGGGTATCACGGGCGTAACGAACTACACGCTTGAGGTGGGTGCATCGAAGGGCGACTCTACGGCGGCGGTGCTGTATGTTTTCGACAGCAACTCCTACTCGCGCAACTCGAAGGTGAAGGGTTACGGCTGGATTGCGCACGACCAGATAGGCTGGTATATGGAGCAGAGCGAGGCGTACAAGGTTGAGAATGAGGGCAATCCTCTGCCAGCGCTGGCATTCTTCCACATCCCTCTGCCAGAGTTCAACGAGGCGGTGCGTGACGAGTCGGCATTTATGATTGGCTCACGCAAGGAGCCAGCCTGCTCACCTAAAATCAACTCGGGGCTGGCTACGGCGATGCTCGACAAGGGCGATGTGATGGGTGTCTTTGTGGGTCACGACCACATAAACGACTACGCCGTGAACTGGCGAGGCATACTGATGGCGTATGGTCGCTACACGGGCGGCAACACCGTCTACAACAACATCACCGAGGGCAACGGCGCACGCGTGATAGAACTCACCGAGGGCGAGCGCGGATTCCGCACCTGGATACGCATCAAGGATTCTCGCACGATGTATCACCTTGACTTCCCGAAGGATACGAAGTAAAGACATTTCAAGAGGCTACCCGAAGGGGTGGCCTTTTCTTGTTTGAGTTTTTCTTTGATAAATAAGATTATCTTCGGTGGCGGGGGGGGTGTGGCGCAGAGCGCTACGCCACCGAAGATACGGGCTTTACGCCCGTTCTCCACTTACCTTGCTACGAATGAAAATTGGTGTGCATTCCCACACTCGTCATTGCGAGCGAATGTAATGAGCGTGGCAACATC
>JAFYOF010000146.1 GCA_017560305.1 Alistipes sp. | reverse complement strand
CTCTGCAGCTGGCTCCTCTGTCTCAGCCTCAGTTGCCTCTGCAGTTGCAGCAGCAGCCTTAGCAGCGATAGCAGCAGCACGCTCCTCCTTAACCTTAGTCTCAGCAGCCAAAGCAGCCTTCTCAGCGTTCTTAGCGTCAGTAGCGAGCTTGTTCACCTTTGCAGCGATCTTGCTCTCCTTCTCACCAAGCCACTTGTTGAACTTTGCCTCAGCGTCTGCCTCAGAGAATGCGCCCTTAGCTACACCACCCAAGAGGTGCTTCTTGTACAAAACGCCCTTGTACGAGAGAATTGCTCGACAAGTATCGGTAGGTTGTGCGCCCTTAAGTAACCAATCCAAAGCTCGGTCAAACTTGAGATCGATTGTAGCAGGATTCGTGTTAGGGTTGTAAACACCCAATTTCTCGATAAACTTACCATCACGTGGCGCTCTGCTATCTGCAGCAACGATGTGGTAGATAGGAGCACCCTTCTTACCGTGTCGTGCCAAACGAATTTTAACAGCCATTTGCTATAAAATTTTAATTGTTAATAATAAACGCAACCCTACACTTTCGGGGTTTGGGCGCAAAGGTACAAAAAATAAATTCAAAATTCAAAATTACGACAAAAAAATATCGTTTCCTCCTCGCGACTCGGCAAAAAGCAAATAAATTTGCCTTTCTGCGCTCGTTCCGCAGCGTCGGTTCAAAATTCAAAATTGTTGATTTTTAGGTGAAAAAATATAAGTTATGTTGAATTTAAGAGCATTTAAGGACGCTTTCGGTATCTTGTGTAAGTTTCTGGATGTCACTAATATGGTGAGAGTATAAATTGAATTCATCTTCAGGGAGTTCTGAGATGTAATTTGAAGACAAAATGCTTTTGTAGTTCGCTTTGTCGTGAAGCTTTTCTCCAAATATGTTTGTAATGTCTTTGTCGGACACAATCTCAAAAATCATCTTCATTAAGCGAGCCTTATGCTCTTCTCCTATAAACGCTTTTTGGAAATAAGAAAGATTCTGTGCATTGTTAAGAATGTCGCTTAAAATCATGTTTAATCGTTTTCTGTAGCTAATGGCAGAATTCATAGTTGAAATCCAATCATTTCCTTTCTTGCCGTGAGAAATGAGATTAAGCAAGAATTCAGCTCGACCGATATTGAAAAAAATAAACGAACTCCACATAACATCTTTATTTATTATGTTTGAAGCGATTCTAAAATTTTCTATAGCAGATTCCAGGTGAGAAATTGTTAGTTCAGGATAGTTATTTTCCGTGTAATTTTTGATGGAACGGAGAATCTCTATAGAATAAAAGTTGGTGTGATGTGTTTCGTTGGCTAAATGTTGAAGAATGGATTCAGTTGCCTTTGTGAGATACAACAAGCCCATGTAGTTGTAATATACGGTCTTTGACACGGCATTTTTCAGCATTGTGCCACGAACATCCATTAGGGTGTAGTTGCTTGAGGTTTGTTGGGGTTTTATTTTCTGATATGCAAATACTGCGTTAATTAGTTTTATACTCTCTTTCATTAATATACAACTTCCATCGCTTATTTTTTCGTAAGAATCAATCTTACTGTTAATGGAAGAAATTAATTCATCTATCTCTTTGATGCTCTCATTGGAGTATTGCTTATCTTTAGAATTTATGATAAATGGTAGTAAGACAATTACATCAATCACCTCTTGGATGTTATCAGCTAGTCTGGCACCCGATAAATTTTGGTGGTTGTTAAATAAATTTTTGATGTGATCAAGCAAAGCCTTTCTTACATCTTCCTTTTCTATCTCATTAAATAGTCTGATTTGTGCGGCAATGTTGGTTCGATAACCTTCGTTTTCCATAACATTTCCATCCATACGACTAATGGCATTTACGGCATCAATGGATACATAAGTTTTTATACTAATGTGATAGGCGAGCATTGCTATGAGAACAGAAATTACAGTCATTATAAAAATGATTAATTCTGCTAACGAGCTGGTCTTAAATATGAAGAAGCAGGCTATACAGGCTGATGCTAATAGGAAACCTACAAGGAAATAATATTTAAGAAAAGGATTGGAATTCATATATCCTGTATTTTGATAATGTAGTGTAAATAAAATAAAGTCAGCCTATATTGGCTGACTTTATTTTATTTTTATAAATCTATCGCAATGCGACCTCGCTTGAGCCAGAGAGGCGGCCGTCGATGTAAATCTCAATCTTGTAAGTACCTGCTGTGAAGCCTGTGCCATCGATGTAGATGCTCACTGGCAAATCCTCCGCTGCGGTGTAGTCCACATCACGGCTGCTTGAGTAGAGCTTCTTCTCACCCTCGAATGTGAATGATGATGCGTCGGTTGAAATCAGGTAACCCTCAGGCGATGTTACGCACACATAGACAGTCTTGTTGCCTGGCTCTGCCAACTCGTTTGCCGAGAGGATGCAGTTCACCTTCAGGCGGGCAGCGCTCTTCACGCGTGTCACAGGGTTGCTCTTGGCGTTGAGGGCCTCCAGACCGATGCTACGCACACGGATTACAGATCCCACGCGTACCTTGTTTGTGAGCTCCTCTGCGCGCTCCTCTGCCATCTCGGCACGCAACTGCGCTGAAGAAATCTGCTTCTTGTAGCTTACATTCTCCTTGGTAAGTTTCTGGTTTACAGTGTTGAGCGAGTCAATCTGACGCAGGTAGCTCTTCATAATGGTCTTCAGCGTACCGAGCTCCTTCTCATAGGCGCGAATCTTCGCATAGTTGAGGCGGCGCTCGTTCTTGAGCTGTTCCATCAACTTGTTAGCCTCCTCGAGGTTTGCTGTCATCGAGTCGTTCTTGATCTTGAGGTCGTCGAACGATACAATCAAGCTGTCAAGGTCGCCCTGGATGCGTGAGCGGTCCTGCTCCAGAAGGTGGTACTCCTGCTGCTGCTCGCGGTGCATATTGAAGTACACCACCGAGAGTGCAACCAAAATCACCGCAAGGATGATAATCACGATGCGGTAGCCGCGTACAGCCTTGTTATCGACGCCCTGCTCTTCATATCCATACTCGTCATCGTAACGAGTGTCGTCGTCGTAGTTATACTGATAACTCATAAAATTTGAGGTTTTTTAATTGCTTTGAAAGCGTTATCTATTTAATTTGGTTGCAAATATAATCATTTTTTATAAAACTATCCAACGGATAGCGTAAACCTTCATAACTTGACAGATAAGCGCATACACTTCCCACCTTTATGGGTGATTCCATATAGAGCGGAATCTTGTTTCTGTCGTCGGAAATCCACACCACGAACTCCGTTCCATCGCGGAAGGCGGTCTCAGTAGAGGTGGCAATCTTGCAGCGGAAGCGGATGGTGTTGAACTTGCCCAGGCCCCTGATTTTCCTCACCTCGCGCCCATCGTAGCGGAAGCTCAGCGTGCGCACGGTATCCTCCAGCACCATATCCAGATCCTTGGCGAAGCCCTCCTTGATCTGCTCATCCTTCACGGTGCGCAGGTTGAAGTAGAGCGACACGGCATCCATACTGCGCTCGGTGATGGACATCGTCTTGAACTTCTCGGGGTGTTGGCGGCTGCGCCAGCGGGTGTGTACCTTGAGGTTGTTCCAGTCGAAGAGATAGGTGCTGCGGAAGGTGTAGTCGCCCTCGTGCAGGTCGCAGTCGAAGCGCTTGGTGCGTAGCGTTGCGGGGTCTACCCACACAGTGTAGGCATCCTGCACGGGGAGCACCCAGCTGAACGCCTTAGCGGTCTCGCCATAGCCGTAGACCTTGTAGACAGGAGCGCCATCGAGCGTAGACTCGGTGGTCTGCATCACCACCTTCGCTACCTCGGTGTTGGGGAATAGCTTGGCTCGGTAACTCATTTTGTAGTTGAGCGTTTCGCCTGGCACATAGAGTTGCGCGTGCGCCACCACGGCAGCGCATAGGAGTGCTATAAGAAGTATGATGCGTCTCATTTTTTTGCTCTTTTTCCTAAAAAACGCGTCTCGGCGGTGAATTGTTGCCCGCGCGGCTACGAAATCATCGAAAAATCAAATCGTTGCTTGCCCGAGTGGCGTGCCCGCAGTTCGCGCAGTGTGGCGTTCTGTGGCTGTTGCAGCTGTGGGTCCTGACCCAGAATCCAGATGGCGGCCTCACGCGCGGTCTGCAACAACTCGGCGTCCAGAGTAGGGTTGGCAATCTTGAGGTCAAAACCCATACCACTCTGCTGTGTGCCGTTAATGTCGCCCGCACCTCGCAACTTCATATCAAGCTCCGCAAGGCGGAATCCATCGGTGGTCTCGCACATAGCCTGCAGACGCTGGCGTGCCTCGCGCGACAGTTTCTCGCCCGACATCAGGATGCAGAACGACTGTCCGCCTCCACGACCTACACGACCACGCAACTGGTGCAGCTGCGAGAGACCGAATCTCTCAGCCGACTCGATGACCATCACCGTGGCGTTGGGCACATCGACACCCACCTCGATGACCGAGGTGGCAACCAATATATCTGCCTCGTGCTCTTTGAATTGGCGCATCGACTCCTCCTTGTCCTGCGGCTTCATCTTGCCGTGACACACCGTGACACGATAGTCGGGCAGCGGGAAGTCCCTCACGATAGATTCAAAGCCATCCTCAAGGTCCTTGTAGTCCATCGTCTCCGACTCCTTGATGAGCGGATAGACCACATACGCCTGCCTGCCCTCGGCAATCTGTCGGCGCAGGAAACCCCACAACTTGAGGCGCGCGGCGTCGGTGTAGTGGTAGGTGCGGATGGGCTGACGGCCAGGGGGCAACTCGTCGATAACCGATACATCGAGGTCGCCGTATAGTGTCATCGCCAATGTTCGCGGGATGGGTGTTGCGGTCATCACAAGGATGTGTGGCGGCTGCTGGTTCTTGGTCCATAGGCGGGCGCGCTGCTCCACGCCGAAGCGGTGCTGCTCGTCGATAACCACATAGCCGAGGTTGGCAAACTGCACCTTGTCCTCAATGAGGGCGTGCGTGCCGATGAGGATGTTTACTTCGCCCGAGGCGATGCCCTCGAGCGCATATTTTCGCTCCTTGCTCTTCGATGAGCCCGTGAGGATTGCTACATTGAGCCCCAGTCCCTCGGTCTGCCTTTTGATTGTGGCAAAGTGCTGGCGCGCAAGGATTTCCGTAGGCGCCATCATACACGCCTGAAAGCCGTTGTCTACGGCCAGCAGCATCGACATCAGCGCCACCATCGTCTTGCCGCTACCCACATCGCCCTGCAAGAGGCGGTTCATCTGATAGCCCGAGATGGTGTCCTGTCGTATCTCCTTGATGACGCGTTTCTGCGCCCCCGTGAGCGGGAATGGAATCTTTTCGTTGAAGAATGTGTTGAAGTAGTCGCCCACCTTCGGGAAGAGGAAGCCGTTGTTCTTCGAGAGGCGGTCGGTGCGCATCGCCTGAATGGATAGTTGCACGCCGAGGAACTCGTCAAACTTGAGTCTGCGCTCGGCAGCCTTCAGCTTCTCGGCCGACTGCGGAAAGTGTATGTTGTAGATTGCCTCCTTGAGCGGGATGAGCGAGTAGCGCTCCCTCACCGCCGTGGGCATTGTCTCGGTGATGTGCTGCTCCGCCACCGCCCAAGCATTGCATATAATCTTGTAGAAGCCCTTCGCACCAAATGTCGAGCCAATCTTCTCGGTCGAGGGGTAGATGCCCTGCATACCGCTGTTAGCCTTGCGTGAGAGTGCTTTTTCGACGAGGTCGAGTTCGGGGTGAACCATCGATACCTCGCCACGGAAGAACGATGGCTTGCCGAAGATAAGGTACTCGCGCCCCACCTCCACGCTCTTCTCTATCCACTTAATGCCCTGAAACCAAATGAGTTCCGCCGAGCCCGTTGGGTCGCTCACATAGACCGAGAAGCGCTGCTTGCGCCCCACGCCCTGATAGCCGATACCCGTCACGCGTGCGCGCAACTGCACCAGCGAGGTGTTCATATTCTCGTTGAGTTCGCCGATGGAGTAGATCTTCGTGCGGTCGATGTAGCGGAAAGGGTAGTGGCGCAGAAGGTCGCCCACGGTGAGGATGCCCAACTCCTTTTCGAGAAGTTTTGCCTTTGTCTCGCCCACGCCAGCGACATATTTCACATTATTATCGAGCCACGATGCCATATTACAAAGATAGAAATAATTTGTGAAAAATTGAATGTTGTGATATAATTCGCTATATTTGTAATTGATATAATTAACCAAAACCAAATTTATGAAGCGTATTGTTTATCTTGACTACATTCGTGTGGTGGCGTGTTTTCTGGTGATGCTGGTGCACGCAAGTGAGTATTTCTACGGTTTCATCCCGCCCGAGTTGTTGGAGGATGGTGCTGCGGCGTCAAATCTCGCAGGACCGAAATCCTATCTCTTCAGCGAGGCTGACCGTTTGTGGGTGTCTTTGTACGATGGATTTTCACGCATCGCTGTGCCCCTGTTTATGATTGTGTCGGCGTTCCTGCTGGTGCCTATGAAGGAGGAGCAGACCACCTGGGATTTCTACAAGAAGCGTTTCCTGCGAGTAGTACCTCCCATCTTTGCGTTTATGCTGATTTACAGCCTTTTGCCTTTGGCGTGGGGCGGTATGGAGTGGTCGCAGTCGCTGGGTGATTTGCAGCGCTTGTGGCTCAACTTCCCATCTATGGCGGGTCACTTCTGGTTTATCTATCCGCTGCTGGGCTTATATCTTTTCATCCCAATCATCTCGCCTTGGCTTAAGAAGGCTACGGCGAAGGAGGAGTTGTTCTTCATCGGTCTGTTTGCGCTCTCGACCTGTATGCCGTTTATCAACCGCTGGGTCGGCGAGGCTTGGGGTCAGTGCTTCTGGAACGAGTACCATATGTTGTGGAACTTCTCTGGCTACCTCGGCTATCTGGTTTTGGCGCACTACATCCGCTACCACCTCACCTGGAATCGTGCGAAGCGTTTCTGGGTCGGCTTGGGCGCATTTGCCGTGGGCACAGTCCTTACTATTTGGTCGTTCTACACTCAGGCAACCCCTGGCGTGGTACACATCACACCAGTTATCGAGGTGGCGTGGGCATTCTGTACAATCAACTGTGTAGTAGCCACTTTCGGTGCATTCCTGCTCTTTACCTGCATTGAGAAGGCTGAAGCGCCAAAGGTTATTACCGATATGTCGAAGCTCAGTTTTGCTATGTACCTGATGCACCTGCTCTGGCTCGGCTTCTGGGTCAATGTATTCAAGGAGGGTGCTTTCTGCGAGGCGTTGGCACTGCCTTCGGTGGCGGCTATCCCTGTGATTGCAGTGGCGACTTTTGTGAGTTGCTATGTGACATCGAAGATTGTTTCGTATATTCCTGGAAGCAAGTGGATTATCGGATAATTGAGTGCGCCTAATGAGGTGATTTCTGCGTTACGCTCGTTTGTACAATGTTCACATACGCATTAGTATGCTCCGCTTGTTCACACTCGCAAGCCTTGAAATCTCTCTCATTATACACACTCAAAAAGATGTATAAAAGATTAGTGTGGGGGTATGTCAAAGCACCCCCGTTTTATGAAAATTTATGGCACGAGGAGGAAATCAGAATAGCGCCTACAAGGAGCGCAATTTGGAGTTTTTGGAGGAGTACGCCTCACGCGATGGTGTGAAGGTGTTGTTCAACGGCGTGATGTACCGCGAAATCACCAAGGGCAAGGGCGACAAGCCCACACCCAAGGGCCTGATTACGGTACACTACACGGGCAAACTCATCAACGGCAAGGTCTTCGACTCCACCCAGCAGGGTCGCCCCGCAACATTCAAGTTGAATCAACTTATCGATGGTTGGCGCACCGCTCTAAAGGAGATGCCCGTGGGCTCTC
Organism: Alistipes sp.; assembly: GCA_017560305.1. Next base: position 20,860 of record JAFYOF010000146.1, on the reverse strand, counting down.
GCTGGGAGATTGTCATCCCCTTCAACCTCGGCTATGGCGCCAAGGGTGCGGGCGTGATTAAGCCTTTCTCGACCCTGATTTTTGATGTAAGACTTATCTCAATCGGATAGAGAAGCTGTATAACAAGGTGATTTCTGCGTTAAGTTCCTTTTGGTTGCTTCGCTTGGCATAGAGGAAACAAGTTTCCCCTCTGCCCTCGCTTAAACGCAACCTTATGCTCGCCCTCAAAATGCTCATTTACGCTTTAGTAAACTCCGCTTTTTCGGGCTTCGCATGCCTAAAAATCCCTCTTGTTATACAACTTCTATTGCAGGAGGAAAAGTGCCCGCAGAAAGGACTGAAATATAGAAAAACAAGGGCTGTTGCAACCTCAGTTGCAGCAGCCCTATCTCTTTTCATAAGATGTTAAACTAATTGTGCTTTAGCGAGTTGATAAGCGAATCCATCTTCTTGAGACGCTTCTCCCACCACTCCTTCATATACATTACCTCATATTCAACATCGTTGAAATATACCGAGGCGTAGCCCCAGTATGGCTGGTCTGCCATATCCAACTGCATCCAGCGGCCAACCTCGCGGTCGCGTGCGCCCGATTTAACCATAAGGTCGGCGTAGCCATCCACCTTCTGCGAGAAGTTCTCAAGCGACAATGAGCCTTCCTTGAGCTCGTTCCAGCGGTCGTAAATCTTCTGGTGGATGTTCGCAGGGTTCTCGTTGATGATACGCTCATAGATGCGGAAGCCGCTATATACCCAGCCCTGATTTGGATCCTCGGTGTAACGGTGCCAGGTGCGACCCAGCGTACCATCCAAGTCCCACAAGCCGTGCATAAACTTCTTCGACTCGTTTATATTGCGAACAATCCAGAATGTGTTACGGCCGATGTTGTCGTGCGCCACAATCATATTCAGGAAGATGAAACCATCCACGATGCTGTTCATATCGAGATGCTCCTCAAAATGAGCGCTGAAATCCTCCTTGCTGCTATCTGCAACGAAGTCGATAAGGTCGGCCATATGGTTGAAGTTTGGCGCAAAACCATCGTCTGCGTCGGGATACTCCTGCTCGATGTCGGCAGAGTTCCAGTAGTAATCGTCGTTGCTGCTGCGAGCCGAGTAGCCTCTCAAGCGGCAGGCGTCGGTCCAGCCCTTCGCCTTGTAGATGTAGCCGCCGTTCTGCTCAATCTGATACTGCTTGCGGTCGATACGGTCGGTAAGGGTGAAGATACCGCGGTACTCGCCGTTGAGGATTACCTCGGTGTGCAGACCGCGTGTGCCGCTCATAGCCTTTGGCTTCTGGTCGACATAGTATGGCTTGTTGAACTCGTTCCAGATGTCGAAGTTCACGCGTGTACGCATATGTGCGATATCGAGGAACATAGCATCCAGAATCCACGAGTTGTCGTTGCGGATGTTCAGGAGCTCAGCCTCGCGCTTCTCGCCCGATGAGGTGTAGAGCTTGAGGTTGTATGGCTTCTTGATGTAGCGCTGTGCGCCTGCACCACGATACTCGATACCCGCATTGCTCTCAAAGAATTTCAGGTTCTTGCGGTCGCCATCGTCGGTGCGTGCCTTGGGGTCGTAGAGCTTGAATGTACAATCCACCTTTGGCTCGTCCTTGATGGTTCCCGATGTGTTGATCTCAATCAGCGGCAGACCCGAAACGATGAGCTTGTGTACAAGGCTCTTCTCGGTGGTCTTGCTGTGGGTGTAGAAGGTGAGCGTCTTGCCCGCCTTGAGGCTCTTGATAGGCAACTCATCACCCGAATAGTACTTCTGGGTGTCGCCGAGGAATGTAATCCACTGCACGCCCTCGCCGTTGAATGTGATTTTCAGCGGTTTTGATGCCACATCGGGGTCGTCCATATCTACCGAGAAGAAGAAGTCGGGAGCAGAAGTGAGCGCATCGGTGGGGCACTTGTAGCCATCGATAATCAACTCGTCGAGCAACATAACCTCGGCGTTGCTCTTCATACCCTCCTGAATGAGCTCCACCTCGTATGACTTCTTGGCGCTCTTGTCCTGAATGAGGATGGTGGTGCTGCGTGACGATTTGCTCTCGTTGAACGACACCTCAAGTACCTCATCCACAGCCTTTACCCACTCGCTGGCGTCGGCTGCGATGCCGATTGAGAAGTCCACCTCGGGCAGACCCTGAATCTCGATGTCGCCACCGCCGTAGCCAATCTTATATGTCTCGCAGGGGAGCGAGAAGTAGTATGCCCAGCGCTGAGCCACATCCACCACCTGCGTCTTGTTGCCTGCCGTGAAGGTGAGCGTTGCGCTGCGGTCGCGATTGGTCTTGTTTGCCTGGGTGTACACCTCCACCTCGGTCACGCCCGCCTTGCCCTCCGAAGGGAAGATGTCGAGCCAGCTCTCGTCAGATGATGAGGCTTTCCATTTGGTTGTAGACTCCACCTCGATGTGGTATACGCCACCCACCACAGCCGCTCTGATGCTCTGGTCCGATAGCGAGATGCTCGCTTCAACCTCTACGGGAGGCTGCTCTGTGCCTGTGCCGTCGTCATCCACAATCAGGTCGCCGCCACCGCTACAAGCGGTCACGAGCAGGGGAATCGCCAAAAGTAAAAGTCGTTTCAGTGTTCCGGGTTTCATAGGTCTGAGTTATTTTCTGTTTAGGTTTATGCTTTTGTAAACGGATGGTAATTAGTTGTGCTGCAGTGTGTTGATGAGTCCATCGAGCACTGCGTGACGCTTGCTGTACCAGTTCTTCATATAGGTGATTTCCGAGTCGATGTTGCCGTAGTAGACAGCCTCGTAGCCCCACTTCGACTGCTCGTTCTGGTCGATGGTCTTCCAGCGTGCCACCTCGCGGTCGCGTGCGCCCGACGCCTTCTGCAACTCGGCGTAGTCCTCCACAATCTTGTTGAAGTTGCTTGGGGCAAGTGCGCCATTCTTGACCTCCTGCCAGCGGTCGTAAATCTTCTGGTGGATGTTTGCAGGGTTCTCGCTGATGATGCGCTCGTGGAAGTAGAAGCGTGTGCCGCCGCCGTTGTTGCCGTGGCCGATAACCCAACCCTTCATATACGATGAGTATGCCTGCTCGGGAGTCTCCTCGTGGCGGTCCCAGTTTCTACCCAGTGAACCATCCAAGTCCCACACGCCGTGCATAACCTTTGGCGCGGTCTCCACATTGCGGATAATCCAGAATGTGTTACGGCCGATGTTGTCGTCAGCCACAATCATATTCAGCAGGATGAAGGCATCCACCACGCTGTTGGTGTCAAACACCTCCTCAAAGCGCTCGCTGAACTCCTCCTTGCTCGACTCGCTCACGAAGCGGATTACATTTGCCATATACTCGAAGTTTGGCTTGCCATCCTCCTCGGCAGGGTACTCCTGCTCAATCTCGGCAGCATCCCAGTAGTAGTCGCTGTTGCTTACCGTTGGGCACTCCTTCATTCGGCACGCCGCGCTCCAGCCCTTCGCCTTGTAGATGTAGCCGCCCTTGGTGTGACCATCGTGCTGGTCAATCTGATACTGCTTGCGGTCGATGCGGTCGCTGAGGATGAACATACCCATATACTCGCCGTTGATGAACACCTCGACATACTCGCCGTGTGTACCGCTCGACGCCTTAGGCTTCTCGTCTACATAGTAAGGCTTGTTGAACTGATTCCACAACTCGAAGCATACGCGGTTGCGCATATGTGCGATATCGAGGTACATACCATCCAGAATCCACGAGTTGTCGTTGCGCAGGTTCAGCAATTCGGCCTCACGCTTATTGTGCTGGCTGTCACGCAGTTTGAAGTTGTAAGGCTTCTTCTGGTAACGCTGCGCACCCGCACCGCGGTACTCGATGCCCGCCAGACTCTCAAAGTACTTCAGGTTCTTCTCCTCGGCGTCGGTGCGACCCTTTGGGTCGAAGAGCGAGAAGGTACAATCCACCTTTGGCTCATCCTTGATTGTGCCCGTGGTGAAAATCTGCACCAATGGCAAGCCCGAGATATAGAGTCGGTTGATACCTGTCTTGTCGGTCTTTGGGTTGTGTGATGTGATGGTGAAGGTGCGGTTAGGCTCCATATTGTCAAATGTCACCACATCGCCCGAGTAAATCTTCTTATCGTCATCGTCAATGGTAATCCACTCCACGCCCTCGCCACGGAACTTCACCGTTGCGGTGTGGGTGGTTGTGGGAGCATCCATATCCACCGAGTAGTAGAAGTCGTTCTCAAGAGTGTAACTGTTTGTAGGACACACAAATCCATCAAACGAAAGCTCCGAGAGCGAGAGGATGTTCGTTGCGCCCGAAGGGCTCTCCTGAATGAGCAGTACATCGTACTCCTTCTTGTTCTTGCTGTCGATAATCTTCAGCATTGCGTTGCGTGGGTTCTGCTCGAAGTTCTCCGACACCTTGAGCACATTGCTCACCACCTTGATCCAGCCTCTTGCCGCAGCCGACATCTCCACCGTTACGCCGCTTGATGCCACGCCATCGATGATGATGTTTCCGCCACCGTAGCCGATGGTGTAGTCCGAGCAAGGTACTTTGAAGAAGTGGTCCCACTCCTGCTCTACGGTCAGGCTGGTCTTCTGTGAGCCCGCAGTGAATGTAACCTTTGCGGCGCGTGTGCCTGTGGTGGTGTTTGCCTTCACGGTAATCTTCACCTGATGCTCACCCGCCTCGCCGTATGAGGGGCTGATGCTTATCCACTTGTCGCCGGTTGTTGAGGCATACCACTTCTCGGGTGCAGTGAGGGTGACCGTCTCGGTTTTACCCACAACAGTTGCGCTGATTTTGCTTGCCGATAGCTCCAGAGGGGTCACAATAAGTTGATCGCCTCCGCCATTACACGACCAGGCAAAGAGCGCAAGAGCACAGAACGCTATGCTCTTCAGGATGAATTTTTTCATAGTTTATTTTCCGATAGTATTTTTATTTTCGCTGTTTGTGTTTGCTATTTAAGTTCTTCAAAATTAGGCATATAAAAATCGAAATTCTCATCACGAGGCGCTACCAGAGTGCCATCCTTGATGTAGAGCGGAGCAACCTGAATCGACGAGCGGCGATACTTGTAATCCATCATATCGTGCTCGTGGTCGTAAGGGTGCTGCGTGTGCTGTGGGCGGTCGGGGTGAGTGAAGTAGAAGACATAAGCCTTGTCGCCCAAAACCACCACATCGCCGTGTGCGCCCTGTGGCTTGTCGTCACGGCGCTTGCCAGGGATGTTGAGGATAAGACCCTGCTTCTCCCAGATGTTGAGGTCGGCTGAGCGATGCACTCGCATTCCCTGCCACTCGTCGGTCAGCATCCAGTAGTAGTCGCCAAAGCGGAACACCTTTGCACCCTCGTGTGCGCCACCGCCTACGGCTGGCTCATCATCGTAGTGCCACTTCTTGAGGTCGCTGCTCTCTGCCATCATCGTCACCGAGCCGCGCGCCTGATCCTTGTACCACATTCTCCACTTGCCGCTCTGGGTCTGGAAGAGTGTTGCGTCAATCACGCTGTCTGATGAGAGTGCTGGCGTACCCTCATACTTCCAGTTCCACATATCCTTACTTGTGAAGTGTACGATATGCGCCTGACCACCCCAATGGTTGCGTACACCCTTGATGTAGGCTACAAAGAGATGGTACTTTCCCTTATGGTAAACGATGTCTGGTGCCCAGAAAGTATTGTGACCCGGCTCAATTTTCAGGTCGAGCGTTCCGCGATAGACCCAGGTGCGGCCGTTGTCGTCACTTGAGGCGATGCCGATGGCGTTTCCGTAGCAGTATGCCACATCTGCACTCTCGGTGTTCGCGCGTCGCTGGGTGTAGAGCATCCACCAACTCTTCTCCTGTCGATTCCAGATAAGTACTGGGTCTGCCGCGCCATCAGTCACGGGGTCGCGGAAGAGTGGGGCAGGTGCGGTTTGTGCCGCCACCTCGTTGCAGAGCGTAGCGACACAGAAAACTATTGCTAAAAATAACTTTTTCATATTGTGTGTGTTATCTGATTACAGGGAATGCTGAAATTCTCAATCGCGCGCCACCCATAGGCACCAATGTGAGCTCTGTCACTGGTGATGTCGAGGTCACTGGGCTCTCTGGCAGGATGCCGCACAACCAGTGCTGATCCAGGCCCCACGCAGGAATCTGGCGACCCGTAGTCTTGAGTACGATTGGCGCTGCGTCGTTTGTGAATGGGTAGTTGTCCTCAGGGAATTCGCGCTTCTCGATTGCGAACTGACTCTCGAGGCTCTTCGCTGGGTCGTAAATCAAGCCGTAGTTCCAAGGCGATGCTGGGTGAATCTCCCACGATGGCCAAGCCTCAGCATCTACGCCCTCCTGCCAGCGAGAATCCCAGATGGCAGTATCCTTTGAGCCCTTCTTGATGTAGTTCTCCTTGATGAGAAGCGAGAATGTCAGAGGACCGTAGTTGATTGAAACGCTCTTCTTGTTCTTCACCCACTCGCGCATTGTAAGTCGCATAGGCAGAGCAAGTTCCACCTTGTCGCCCTTCTGCCACTTGCGGGTAATCTTGATGTAGCCGCCATTCTCGGCGATAGCCTCGTGCTGCTGGCCGTTGATAGTCACGCTTGCGCCCTCGCACCACGCTGGTACGCGCAGATAGAGAGGGAACGCAACAGCCTTCGCTGGGTTGACATCGAAGCGGATAACCTCCTCGAATGGGTAGTTGCTCTGCATCTTGAGCTCCACGCCCACCTTCTTGCCCACCTTGGCGTTGATTGTCGCCGAGCCGTAGAGGTTTGCCAACAAGCCGTTGTCGTTTGTCGCCATCACCATATTGCCGATGTAGTATGGCAAGCCGTGTGAGTGGTTATGCTGGCAGCAGCGGCTGCTGAATGGGTTCATCATAAGGAATGGACCAGCGTTGTCGATACCCGGGTGGTGGTTTCTGCCGTCGGCAAGCACCATATTTGGCGAGGTGATGTAACGCAACGACTTCATATCAGGCGTGAAGGCCGCAAGGAAAGAGTTGAACATCACATCCTCGGCATTGTCTGCCCACATTACATCGCCTGTGATGCAGGTGAGGATTCCATCTGATGTCATCTGCTCCGCGAAGCTGCAGGTCTCTGCGCCCTGACGAGGGTCGTCGTAACCCTTGCGGGCATTCTCGTCAGCACCATACATACCGCCTGGCACTTGACCATAGATGTCGCGCACGTGCTTGAAGTCAAAGTATGTAGCCTCGGTGTGCGCAGGGTCCTTCGACTGCATTGCGTATGTCGCTGGCTGGCGGAAGCACTGTGCGATGTTCACCACATGCCAGTTGGGCAGGGTGTTGCCCATCTTCCAGTTTGCGGTGCAGCGGTCGAGCTTTGTAGCAAGGTCGAGCAACCAGCTCTCGCCCGTGCGGTTGTAGAGCCAGTAGACGCTGTAGAGGTTGTCACCGCCACGCATATTCTCCCAGTATGAGGCGATGATTTTGCCATCTGGCTGCGCCATCTCATACTTGAAATACTTGGTCATAAAATCGATGACGCGCTTGTCGCCCGTGAACTCGTAGTAGTTCTGCAAGGTGAAGAGTACCAGCATATTCGGCCAGTAGTCGTTGCCCGTTTTCTCGTTGTAGATGAGCGGACCAAACCAACCATCCTCACGCTGTGAAGCGAGGATTGCCTCAATCCAGAGTTTGGTCTCCTCGAGCATCTTTTCGTCGCCCTTCATATACGCCATATCGGAGTATCCGCGGAGCCAGTAAGGAACCTCCTCCCAGCCTGCGTGACCTTCGGTCTCGAGCCACGCGTTGCCCTCCTTCTTGAGCCACGCACTGATCTCGCCGAGGTGTCCCGCCAAACCATTGCACTGGCGCTCAAAAACCTCTCCCAGCCAGCCTTCGGCGTGGATTGAGCCGAGTGGCAGTTTTATGGCTGCCGCAGGGGCTAAAGGCGCTCGGTTTCCAACATAGTTGGAACTCTTACTCTCGGTGTCGGGTCTCTCAACGAACTTAACCTCGGAATTTTGTGCCAAAACGCTCACACAAGTGAGTAGCGAAACGGCGGCGAAAAATAGTCGTTTCATAATTTGTTTTTATAGATTTTTGTTAGTAACTTTAAGTTGTGGTTTTCAAAGGTATGGATTTTTTCAGGAAAAATGGTTTTTAGCACGAAAAAAATCACATTTTTATTAAAAAAGCGATAAAAAATTGTGTGGTTGAGAAAAAAATACTACATTTGTGTTGCGAATTACCCGAAATGCGGGTTTTTGCGAACAAAATTGACCAAAACAAAACCAAAAAACACTAACTAACTAAACAACATTTTTGAAAATTAACCAAAAATCAACCTAAACCCTATTCTATGCAGTAAACTTTTACGAAGACCTTAAAACCAAAAATCACGAAAACAAAAAATGTTTTAAACAAACAAATTCTTTTTTTAACTAACTAAATCATTAATCATTATGCTTATGAACAAAATCAAAACTCGACTGAGCATTCGTACAATGCTGGTTGGTTTGTTGGCGTGTTCAATGATGAGCTGTGCTGACAACACCTTGGAGATTGACATCATCAAGGTGAAGGGCGAGCCTCATGATGCAAGCAAACCTATTAAGGTTACTGACTGGTCACCAAAGGAAGGTGGTTCTGGTCAGCAGATGGTTGTTTATGGAGAGAACTTCGGTAACGATCCATCAATCATCAAGGTGGCAATTGGTGGCAATGAGGCAGTTGTTGTATCTGCTGTAGGCAATGCAATCTACTGTATGATTCCATCTAAGCCAGAGTCTGATGTTGCCCCAGATTTCAACGGCGACGAGGACGAGGAGTACACTCCAGAGGCACAGGAGCCAGAGGAGCAGCCAGAGGATGACGGCGCAGGCTTCGGCTTGACAGTAGCTGTTGGTCCTGAGGGCTCTATGAAGGTTTCTTCAGTTGCTAATGCGTTCCACTACCAGAAGGTGCTTCGCGTTGGTACATTGCTCGGTACTGTAAACGACAAGAACGAGTTGATGGTGAAGGACGGTCCATTTGAGGACTGCGGTAACTTCGACTGGCCACAGATGTTCGCTGTTGATCCATTGAACCCTAACCACCTTTATGTATCTAAGGACGGTGGTGATGTTCGTTTGATCGACTTCGATAACCGTTATGTTCACACTATTATTAAGGGTAACACAACTCCTAACAACCGTATCCGTTCAGTTTCATTCTGTCCTACTAACATTTTGAAGCGTCGTCAGGATGGTACAATCAAGGAGCTCTACCCAGACTTCGAGTTGGAGCCATATCCAGCAGATGGTGATGTAGGTGCTTATGACCTTATCCTTTCTCACGATACTTGGACTCAGTCTAACCCAACTGTAACTCTCTACCGTCGTAACCGTGGTGGCGCTTACTCTGCTACTGACGAGTTCGGTGAGACTGGTTACACAATTGGTAAGGAGGCTTTTGCTAACTCTGACCGTATCACAGTTGCTACAGGTATCACTTGTAACGGTGCTTATGTTCACCCTTACTCTGGTTCATTGTTCTACAACGCTTACTCTACAGCCGAGATGTTCAAGATGGACGCTTTGCGTATCTTCGACGGCAAGGAGGATCGCGTAGGTGAGTCACAGTACAAGTTCGGTGAGTCAGGTTGGGAGTTCAACAATGTTTGTCACCCAGACGGTCTCTACATGGTAATGTGTATGATTAACCGTGGTTGGATTGGTAAGTCAGTTTACAACCGTGCTACTGATACATTTGCAGCAGGTATGGGTTATGTAGGTTCTGACGCAGTGATGGGTCTTGGTGGTGGTTCAGGTTACTTGGATGACATCGGTTTGTCAGCAAAGTGCTCTGGTCCTCGTCAGGCTATCTTCGTTTATAACCCAGAGTATGAGGGTCGCGAGGATAAGTACGACTTGTACTTCACTGACTCTAACAACCACTGTATCCGTAAGGTAACTCCACAGGGTATCGTTACAACTTTCGCAGGTCGTGGTAACAACGGTACTTATGGTTATGCTGATGGTTTGGCTCGTGCTGAGGCACAGTTCAATACTCCACAGGCTATCGCTTACAACCCAGAGCGCGATGAGTTCTACATCGGTGATGGTGGTAACAAGCGTATCCGAGTTATCTACTGGGAGTAGTTAATATACCTTTTACTTATAATAAAAGATAAGTTATGAAAAAAATATTATCAGTATTAATATTGATGCTTGCCATCTGTACATCGGCCTTTGCTCAGAAGACAATCAAGGTTAGCGGTACAGTAACTGACGAGCAGAACCAGCCTCTGATTGGTGTGAATGTTACTATTCAGGGTGTAACTGGTTTCGGTACTACTACCGATGTGGATGGTAAGTATACCATCGAGATGGAGCCATATAACCGTTTGGTTTTCTCTTATATCGGTTTCATCGAGCAGGAGGTCCTTATTAAGGAGCAGACAAAGCAGAATGTAGTTTTGAAGGAGGATGACGCAACATCTTTGGATGAGGTCGTGATTACTGGTACTGGTGCGCAGAAGAAGCTCACCGTAACTGGTGCGGTTACTCAGATCAAGATGGACGATATCGCTACAACATCAACAAGCAACATCACCAACATGTTGGCTGGTAATGTTCCTGGTGTGATGGCAATGCAGTCAAGCGGTCAGCCTGGTCAGAATACTTCAGAGTTCTGGGTTCGTGGTATCTCTACTTTCGGTGCTGGTTCTTCAGCTCTCGTATTGGTTGATGGTTTCCCACGCGACTTGAACGAGATTTCAATCGAGGATATCGAGTCTTTCACCGTATTGAAGGATGCTTCTACAACCGCTATCTACGGTTCGAAGGGTGCGAACGGTGTAATCTTGATTACTACTAAGAAGGGTAAGGCTGGTAAGGTTAATGTTGACGCTAAGTTCGAGGCAGCTTACAACACTCGTACAATGACTCCAGAGTTCGCTGATGGTTACACATACGCATCTTTGATGAACGAGGCGTTGATCACTCGCAACCAGGAGCCTGAGTACTCACACGAGGAGTTGGAGATCTTGAAGCTCGGCTTGGATCCAGACCTCTATCCTAATGTTGACTGGAAGGATCTTTTGCTCCGTGACGGTGCTATGACTTACCGTGGTAGCTTGAACCTCTCTGGTGGTGGTAACACAGCTCGTTACTTCATCTCTGGTTCTTACCTTGAGGAGCAGGGTATGTACAAGGTTGATGAGAACATCCGTAAGGATTACGATACTAACGCTAACTCAAAGCTCTACAACTACCGTATGAATGTCGATGTTGATATCACAAAGACAACATTGGTTAAGGTGGGTGTATCTGGTTCTTTGCGTAAGATGAACGAGCCAGGTCAGTCAGTGAATGTATGGGAGGCTTTGATGCGCCAGAACCCTATCGAGATTCCTGCAATGTACACAGACGGTCGTTTCCCAACTCGTGGTACAGGTGCTGATACTAACCCTTGGGTTTTGACAACTCAGACAGGTTACAACGAGACTTGGACTAACAAGATCCAGACTAACATCACTTTGGAGCAGAAGCTCGACTTCATCACTAAGGGCTTGAGCTTCGTAGGTCGTTTCGGTTACGATACTAACAACGGTTCTAACATCCGTCGTAAGAAGATGCCAGAGTTGTACAAGGCTAACAAGCAGCGTAACGATGCTGGTGAGTTGGTATTCAACCGTATCGCAGCTGAGGAGAAGATGTCTCAGGAGTCTTCATCATCTGGTTCACGCTACGAGTACTTGGAGGCTGAGCTTCACTACAACCGTAGCTTCAAGGACAACAATGTAAGCGCAACTGTTAAGTACAACCAGAACTCTTCAATCTCTACAGTAGGTTTGGGTACTGATATCATCAACGGTATCGCTCGTCGTAACCAGGGTATTGCAGGTCGCGTTTCTTACAACTGGAAGAACCGCTACTTCATTGACTTCAACTTCGGTTACAATGGTTCTGAGAACTTTGCTAAGGGCTCACAGTTCGGTTTCTTCCCAGCGATGTCAGCTGCTTGGAACGTTGCCGAGGAGGGCTTCATCCGCAATAACGCAAAGTGGATCAACATGTTCAAGATCCGCTACTCTTATGGTAAGGTAGGTAACGATAGCCTCGGCTCTCGCTTCCCATATCTCTACTCTATCGGTGGTATCGCTGATTCAACTTATCAGTGGGCTGACCTCGGTTACAACAAGGCATACTCTGGTATGGGTTACACATCATTGGCTAACAACGATGTAACTTGGGAGGTTGCGACTAAGCACGACCTTGGTGTTGACTTGGCTCTCTTCAACGATAAGTTCTCTTTGACAGTTGACTACTTTAACGAGTACCGTGAGGGTATTTACATGACTCGTAACTACATCTCTCGTATGGTTGGTTTGAATGGCTTGGCTCCATCTGCTAATGTTGGTAAGGTATCTTCTGAGGGTTTTGATGGTAACTTCGCTTACAACCAGAAGCTTGGTCAGGTTGACTTGACTCTTCGTGGTAACATCACTTACTCAAAGAATACTATCCTCGATCGTGATGAGGAGAACGCATACTACAAGTATCAGTTGCAGAAGGGTTACCGTGTAAATCAGGCTCGTGGTTTGATCGCTATGGGTATGTTCGAGGACTACGACGATATCCGTAACTCTCCAAAGCAGAACTTCGGTGAGGTTATGCCTGGTGACTTGAAGTACAAGGATGTAAACGGTGACGGTGTTGTTGATGGTGGTGATGAGGTAGCAATCGGTGCAACTGAGCGTCCTAACCTTATCTACGGTGTTGGTTTGTCTGCTCGTTGGAAGCAGTTCGACTTCAACATCCACTTCCAGGGTGCTGGTAAGTCTTCTTACTGTATCACAGGTCCTTCAGTACACGCATTCAGCCAGAAGGAGATCGGTAACATCCTTCCTGACCTCGTAGAGGGTCGTTGGATTGACTCATCAATCTCTGGTAAGGAGTCTACAATGAACACTAACGCAACTTATCCTCGTTTGTCTTACGGTGGTAACTCAAACAACTACCGCAACTCAACATTCTGGTTGCAGAACGGTTCTTACCTCCGTTTGAAGACTTTGGAGGTTGGTTACAACTTGCCACAGCGCTGGGTTAACAAGATTTACTCTAAGAACATCCGCGTATTCTTCATCGGTCAGAACCTTATTACATTCTCTGATTTCAAGTTGTGGGATCCAGAGATGGGTTCAACAACTGGTACACACTATCCGTTGGCTAAGACCTTCTCATTCGGTTTCAACATTAGTATGTAATCTTTATACATTACGAATATGAAAAAAGTAATTAAATATTTATCAATATTGGCGATTTCGGCTGTTGCTGCGACATCTTGCTCTGATTACTTGGAGGTTGATCGCTACTTCGGTGACCGAATGACGCTTGAAAATGTGTTCACCAATCAGGACTATGCAGAGCAGTGGTTGGCTGAGACATATTCACACCTCAAGGGTGCCAACACTGAGGTTTGTGGTAAGTATACTTCACCACACAACTTCGCTGATGACCAGACTTTCGGTGACGGTCACAAGACTGACCACTACGCTTATGTAACAAGCGGTCGCTGGGAGGAGGTAGACTACGCTTCTGGCGTATGGTCTGAGTGCTACGACGGTATCCGTCAGGCAACTATCTTCATGCAGAATGTGCACATGTTGATCGCTGACTCTCGTTATGTAACAGAGGAGGATGTTAAGGATTACCACGCACAGGCTCGTTTCGTTCGTGCTTACTACTACTGGTTGCTTCTCAAGAAGTACGGTCCAGTTCCAGTACTCTACGACGAGGTTTTGGATTACAACCAGTCATACGATGACTTGGCTCGCGCTCGTAACACTTACGATGAGGTTGTTGATTTCATCGCATCTGAGATGGTTATCGCAGCTCAGGATCTTCCATTGACTCGCGGTATCTTGGAGGCACAGCGTCCAACTCGTGGTGCTGCTTTGGCAACTCGTGCAAAGGCGTTGATCTATGCTGCTTCACCTTGGAACAACCCTAAGGAGGGTGCAGGTGACCAGGAGTACAAGTTCGAGGACTTGGCTAACTTCGACGGTAAGTTGTTGATGGCTCAGGAGTATGACGATGAGAAGTGGGCTAAGGCTGCTGCTGCTTGTAAGGATGTTATGGACCTCGGTGTATACCAGCTCCATGTTGTAGCTCCTCGTTCAGTTGCTGCTGAGGGTTACCCTGTAACAGTTGAGCCATATGATGATGGTGACTTCGTAAACCAGAACTGGCCAAACGGTTACGCTGATATCGACCCATACGAGTCATATCGTTCACTCTTCAACGGTACTTACACTGTTGACGGTAACTCAGAGATTATCTTCGGTCGTGGTCCTGCTGCTAACCAGGGCGAGAACATCAAGAACCAGATGGTACAGCACCAGATGCCACAGTCAATCGGTGGTTGGAATGTACACGGTATGTCACTCAAGCAGATGGATGCATACTATATGGTTGACGGTACTGATGCTCCTGGTAAGGATACTTACGATGCAGAGGCTGCTGAGAAGCGTGTTAAGGGTTATACAACTGCTGCTGGCGAGTACCCACACTTGGATGCTGCTGGTATCTCATTGCAGTTCGCAAACCGTGAGCCTCGTTTCTACGCATCTGTAGCGTTCTCAGGTACAAAGTGGCCAGCGTTGTCTTACTCTGGTAACCACACTCACCTCCGTAACCAGATTTGCCACTACTACCGTGGTACTTATGATGGTTACCTCAATGGTAAGCTTTGGTTGCGTACTGGTATCGGTTCTATCAAGTTCTACCACCCAGAGGATGCTAACAACGGTGATAACGCTGTTATCCGCGATAAGGTTGAGCCAGCTATCCGTTACGCTGATATCCTCTTGCTCTACGCTGAGGCATTGAACGAGGTTGAGGGCGAGTACTCTATCGTATCTTGGGACGGTTCTACTGCACACGATATCTACCGCGACATCGCTGAGATCAAGTCTGGTATCCGTCCAGTTCGTTGCCGTGCTGGTGTACCTGACTACGATAACGACACTTACAAGAGCGTTACTGCTTTGCGTGAGAAGATCAAGCGCGAGCGTCAGATCGAGCTCTACGCTGAGGCTCAGCGTTGGTTTGACTTGCGCCGTTGGAAGGATGCTCCAGTTGAGTTGAACAAGCCTGTATACGGTTATTCAGTGATGATGACTGAGGCTCAGAAGGATAAGTTCTATGTACCAACTGAGGTTCCACAGTACGCACAGGTCTTCACAAGCAAGATGTACTTCTGGCCTATCAGCAAGACTGAGTTGAAGCGTAACCCATTGCTTACTCAGAACCCAGGCTGGCAGACTTATGATTAGTCGCTTGACAGACTTAATGATTAACATTAAATAGTTAAGAATATTATGAACAAGATTTTAAATATAATCATTGCAGTTGCGGCTCTCACATTCTGCTTCGCTTGTAACAACGAGTGGGAGGACGAGCAGTTCGCACACTATGTAGGTTTCAAGGCGCCTATCAACTCTGAGGGTGTGACTTCAGTTTACTTGAAGATGCGTTCAGCAGAGGAGATCGCTGAGAAGGGTCCTGTAACATATCAGTTGCCAGTGGTTGTGTCTGGTAGCACTCCACACTCAGGTGATTTGAATGTAAAGGTTGAGCTCGACCTCGACTCTTTGGAGACTCTTAACCTTAAGAACATCGGTTTCAACCGTAAGGATATTTGGTGGGTACCAGCTCCTGAGGAGTCTTACTCATACCCTTCAAACATCACTATCCCTTCAGGTCAGGCGGTAACTTTGTTGCCAATTGAGTTTGACCTTACTAAGTTGGATTTGGTTAACCGCTACATCCTTCCTTTGAAGGTTGCTGAGAATCAGCCAGGTTACACAGCTAACACTCGTAAGCACTACAACAACGCTATGTTGAACATCATTCCTTTCAATGATTTCTCTGGTTCTTATGGTGCTTCTACAATGTTGGGTTACTCAGCTGATGACAACGGTCAGTTTACTAGCGCTATGATGGCTTTGCAGCCATTGACAATGAGCGAGAAGATTTTCTACGCAGTAGATGACAACACAGTATTCTTCTACCCTGGTATTATCGACCACACTTATAAGCAGCGTGCTGACTATAAGGTGTATGTACACTTCGGCGAGGCTAATGCTTTGACTTTCGAGGCAGAGAACCCAGAGATCGACTTCCAGATCGTTGGTGCATCTTCTTACGAGCAGCCTGAGCGTTACGATGACAACAAGCCTTATCTGTTGTACAAGTATGTGATCCTCCAGTTCACTTACGACTTCACAGATCACACAGGTGCTGTTCCAACTCGCTACCGCTTCAAGGGTGCGATGACAATGCAGCGTGCTGTCAACACTCAGATTCCTGACGAGGATCAGGCAATCCAGTGGGACGAGTAATGCGTTGATCGCTTAATAACGAGGTCTGCCTTTCGGGGCAGACCTTTTTTTTGTGCCATAAAATCAGCAGGGTAGCGGCTTTTGATGCAAATTATTTGTAAATTTGTGTATCAAACCAATTATAATAACCGTAATTCCATATTTTCAGAATCTTGTAACCTGTGCAAAACGGCTAAGGTCGCAATCGGAAATGAATGGAATCTACATTTGGAAATGGTAGGTTGTTGGAGAGGTTTGAGAAGAAAATATATTTGCGAGAGATAACTAAAACTTAATGAGATGAGAACTTTTACAAAAACTCTGCTTGCCTTGTGCGCCGCCGTGGTGATGGTGGCGTGTGCGGGTCACGACTACACTGCCTATGTCGACCAGCGTATCGGCACGGGCGGTCACGGTCATACTTTTATGGGTGCTAATGTGCCGTTTGGTCTGGTGCAGGTGGGCCCTACGAGCATCCCGCAGGATTGGGACTGGTGCTCGGGCTACCACGAGAGCGACTCTACGGTCATCGGCTTCTCGCACACTCACCTCTCGGGTACGGGCATCGGCGATTTGTTTGATGTCACCGTTATGCCTGTGGTGGGCGAGGTGAAGTATGCGCGTGGACGACATAGTGACCCCGAGTCGGGACTCTGGTCGTATGCCGACCGCTCGCAGGAGCGATATGCCCCTGGTTACTACTCTGTGCCGCTGGTGCGCTATGGCGTGTTGGCAGAGATGACCGCCACATCGCGCGTGGGTCTGCATCGTTACACATTCCCAAAGTCGGAGGAGTCGGCGATTGTCTTCGACCTGCAGAATGGAGGCTGCTGGGATGGCGCTTATGATACAGCCGTGCAGCAGGAGAGCGAGACGATGATTTCGGGCTGGCGCTTCTCGCGCGGCTGGGCGAACGATCAGAAGGTATATTTCGTGGCGGAGTTCTCGCGTCCGTTTGACTCGCTTGAGATTTTGCCCAATGGACGCTATGCGCGCGCCAACTATAAGACCGCCGATGGTGAGCAGTTGATGCTCAAGGTTGCGCTCTCGCCCGTGAGTGTCGAGGGTGCGAAGGCAAACCTCGCGGCGGAGTTGCGTGGCTGGAACTTCGAGGCTACGGCAGCGAAGGCGAAGGCTGCGTGGAACGATGAGTTGGCGAAAATCAAGATCGAGGGCAAGGACGAGGTTGCGAAGAAAATCTTCTACACGGCGCTCTACCACACGATGATTGCTCCGTCGGAGTTCTGCGACGCAAACGGCGACTATCGTGGCGCTGATGGCGAGGTGCACTCAAATCCAGGCCATAAGACATACACAACATACTCATTGTGGGACACTTACCGTGCGGCGATGCCTCTTTTGACCATCTTCCAGCCAGAGCGAATGTCCGAGATGGTCAATACGATGCTCAACATCTGCGACGAACAGGGTCGCCTGCCCGTATGGCACTTGTGGGGTTGCGAGACTGACTGTATGGTGGGCAATCCGGGTGTGATTTCGGTGGCGGATGCTGTTGTGAAGGGCGTCGAGGGTGTCGATATGGAGCGTGCCTTCGAGGCGGTGAAGCGCACATCGATGCACCCGGGTCGCGGCAACGGTGAGCGAATGGAGTATGGATATATACCAACTGACAAGATGCACGAGGCTGTGGCGAAGGATATGGAGTTTGCCATTGCAGATGGTGCGGCGGCGGCAGCGGCGCGTGCGCTGGGCAAGGATGCCGATGCACAATACTTTGAGGAGCGCAGCCACTCCTACCGCAACTACTTTGACCCGACGACAGGCTTCATCCGTGGTCTGGACAGCCGCCGTGAGTGGCGCACGCCATTCGATCCATACTTCTCGTCACACGGCAACGGCGACTACTGCGAGGGTAACGCCTGGCAGTACACCTGGCTCGTTCCGCAGGATGTCGAGGGTCTGGTCGGCTGCTACGGCTCACGCTCAAAGACTATCGAGAAGCTGGATTCATTGTTTGCGGTGAGCTCCGACATCACTGGCGAGAATGCCTCGCCCGACATCTCGGGTCTGATTGGTCAGTATGCTCACGGCAACGAGCCGAGCCACCATATCACCTACCTCTACACTATGCTGGGCGAGCCCTGGAAGAGTGCCGACCGCGTGCGCGAGGTTTTGTCGGTGCTCTATCACGACCGTGAGGATGGCCTCTCGGGCAACGAGGATGTGGGTCAGATGTCGGCGTGGTACATTATGTCGGCGATGGGTATCTATGAGGTTGAGCCTGCGGGCGGCCGCTACTGGTTTGGCTCGCCAATCTTCGATGAGGTGGCGCTGAAGGTCGCTGGCGGCGAGTTCAGGATTGTTGCCGAGAACAACTCTGCCGAGAACAGGTACATCCAGCGCGTGTGGCTCAATGGCGCGGAGCACGCTCTGCCATACCTCACTCACGAGGAGCTGGTGCGAGGCGGCGAACTGCGTTTTGAGATGGGAGCGGAGCCAGCACTTTGGTACTAAAATCTAAAACCGAGCAATTATGGGGACTTTGCGTAAAATAGGTCAAGGAGAATTTGAGTATATTTACCAGAGTGCTAAAGCTCGTATGGCAGTTCATCCCGAGCGAGCCGAGAAATAGAGAAGAAATGTCCTCTGGCAATTTGCTTGAGGACATTTTGTGTAAATATCAGTTTAGTTGCGACGCGAAATCATCGCCATCAGAAGCAGCAGAACAATCGCGCCGATGACCGAGGCGACAAGAGTTCCCAGCGTGCCGAAGGGAATCCAGCCGACCAGCCCCGCCAGCCATCCGCCAAGCACGCCGCCGATGATGCCGACCATCAGGTTGATGATAAAGCCCGCGCCGTTGCCCCTCACGATGAGGTTGGCAATCCATCCCGCCGCAAGCCCGATGAGCAGATACCACAAAAGATACATATCAGCAAGTTTTAGTTCCCAATCCTACCTTCCCAAGAGCAAATCCTGTGCAAAAGAGGTTGCGGTGGCAGGAAAATAGAGCGAGGCGAGGGCGAAAAGCTCTATTATATATATAGGTGTGGGCTCAAAACAATTTTTTTTCACTTTTTATTGAAAAAAAGTTTCTCATTGCTTTTTTCTTACGGAAAGAGTGTTTATATTTGCACTCGATTTCCCGCCCGAATGTTTCGGCGAGGCGAAGTCAAGTAGTTCTTTGAACATACGATTGGGACTGTGAGGAGGGTCTGCAAGGCGTCAAAAACCGCAATTTTTGATGAAAAACAACAAAAATTCACAAAAAAAGTGAAAAAAGTTGCAAAAAAGTTTGCAGAATTAAAAAATATCTCTACCTTTGCATCCCGTAACGGTTTGTTGCCGATGTAGCTCAGTTGGCCAGAGCACGTGATTTGTAATCTCGGGGTCGTGGGTTCGAATCCCTCCATCGGCTCTCTAACCTGAAAGGGTTGAGCGTTAAACAAAATATTTGGGAAGATACCAGAGTGGCCAAATGGGGCAGACTGTAAATCTGCTGGCGTACGCCTTCGGTGGTTCGAATCCATCTCTTCCCACTTGTCCGAACCGGTCGGGGTTGCATGATGTCTTTAGACAATGAGTAAGCTGCTCTGATGCGGTTTGTTTTTGCGGAAGTAGCTCAGTTGATAGAGCATTAGCCTTCCAAGCTAAGGGTCGCGAGTTTGAGCCTCGTCTTCCGCTCCAGGAGTAGTAACACGAAGACTTCACTGATAAGGGTGTTGGCGTGTTACTCGTTTGTATGTTAAAGAAGAAAAGAAATTTTATAAAAACTTAAATACTAATAAAACTATGGCAAAGGAAAAATTTGACCGTTCGAAAGCCCATGTGAACATTGGTACTATCGGACACGTTGACCACGGTAAGACTACTCTTACTGCTGCGATCACTACAGTTCTTGCAAAGAATGGTTTGTCAGAGCTTCGTTCATTCGACTCTATCGACAACGCACCAGAGGAGAAGGAGCGTGGTATCACCATTAACACAGCTCACGTTGAGTATCAGACTGCAACTCGTCACTATGCACACGTTGACTGCCCAGGTCACGCTGACTACGTGAAGAACATGGTAACTGGTGCTGCTCAGATGGACGGTGCTATCTTGGTAGTAGCTGCAACTGACGGTCCTATGCCACAGACAAACGAGCACGTACTTTTGGCTAAGCAGGTAAACGTACCAAAGATCGTTGTTTTCTTGAACAAGTGCGATATGGTTGACGATCCTGAGATGCTTGACCTCGTTGAGATGGAGGTTCGCGACCTTTTGGCAAAGTACGACTTCGATGAGGACGCTCCTATCATCCGCGGTTCTGCACTCGGTGGTTTGAACGGCGAGCCAAAGTGGGAGGAGAAGATCATGGAGCTCATGAACAATGTTGATGAGTATGTGCCAATCCCACCACGCGAGAACGAGAAGCCATTCTTGATGCCAGTTGAGGACGTATTCTCAATCACTGGTCGTGGTACTGTAGTAACTGGTCGTATCGAGACAGGTATCATCCACGTAGGTGATCCAGTTGAGATCATCGGTTTGGGTGAGAAGACTTTGACTTCTACTTGTACAGGTGTTGAGATGTTCCGCAAGCTCCTCGATGAGGGTGAGGCTGGTGATAACGTAGGT
>JAFYOF010000145.1 GCA_017560305.1 Alistipes sp. | reverse complement strand
TTATCGTTTAGTGGCATTCAAGGATATGTCGAATGACCACGTGTTTTTGTGCAGGTCCGCCGTTTCGACAAAAGAGACCATCGAGGTGAACGGCGAAACCTATCCAGTTTACAAGATGGAAATCTCTAACACATCTCACCCTTTCTATACAGGTAAGATGAAGTTGGTGGATACTGCCGGTCGTGTGGATAAGTTTATGAGCCGTTACGCAAAACGCTACGATAAGAAGAAGTAATCTTAAGAAGATTTTACTTCCAAAACTAAAGTCCGATCCCGTTGGGTCGGACTTTTTTGTGCTTTGTAGGGTTGTTTTTTGAGTACAGGCGCTGATAATTGCAGATTTTTTCTTATATTTGGGGAATAAGATTTACAACCTCAAAAACCGACCTATTATGAAATGCAAAGTTTTAACTATCGTTATTGCCTTCTTGATGGCGATAGCGGGCGTATTTCGTGCGTCGGCGACTGCGCAGGGTGTAGATTATCTTTTTATAGATGGAGAGAAACACTACATTATCCGTAGTTATCCGTTACAAGACCTGATTGACAAAACAATCCCCAACAACTACAATTTCCCAACATTTAAAGCGTCAAGCACAGCAAACTATAAGGGTTATGTTGCATATTGGGAGATTGAAGATAACAAACTTTACCTCACCGCTATTCACGACGAGGGTAACGCACCAAGAGGCAAACGATACATCAACCTCGACCTAAAAGAGATATTTGGCAAAGATTGTGTTGATGGGCGCGTACACGCCAAGTGGGCAACCGAAAACCTTGCATTGGGTTTTGGCGAAATCAGAAAGTGGTGGGAGGGAACTGGACCACTTACTTCCTACCGAAAGATTGTGCAGGTGAAGAGTGGGCGTTGTAAGATGATGGGCGAGTATGAATATTACGACAAATCAATAGATGAAAAGAGAGTTGAGGAGTTGTCGCAGGAGGTTCACGATGCAATCGCCAAAGATTGGAAATGGAGGTGGAGTGATGTATATCATCCTGATTTTAGACGCAGGCTCTCTATTGGGATGGCTCAAGTACATTTTGGCGTACGAAATGGGAAAGTGGCATTCAAAGATGATTATTGGACTCACGACCGAATGAAAGAGTACAAGCGATATATTTACAAAAAGATAAAGAGGGTTGATTGGGATAAGTATTTAGAGAAAGACCAGGCAATATACTTTACCACATTCATTGAAATCGACGGTAAAAAGCAGAAGATAGAACAATTCAACATATTTTAAGAATGCAGGAGAACTCACAACGCATATACTGGGTAGATTTGTTGCGACTGATGGCTATGTTGATGGTCATCGCGGCGCATTGTGTCGATATATATAACGCAACTCCGCAGAGTGACCCTATGAATGGCTTTTGGGGCGCTTTTATCGGGTCGCTGATGCGCCCGAGCGTGCCTCTGTTTGCGATGATGACAGGTCTGCTGTTGCTGCTCGTCGGAGGTAGCGCCAAGGAGTTTTACAAGCGCCGCATACCGCGAGTGCTGATTCCTATGGTCTTGTGGTCGGCGATATATTACCTCATCCCCTGGCTGACGGGCGTGGTGGGGCTGGACAAGAGCGTCATCACTACCCTCTTCCCATTTGAGTTCGCGCCATCGCAGGAGGCGGGCGACGCGCTGAAGAACATCGCGCTGATTCCATTCACATTCAACGGCTACACCACCCATATGTGGTATCTGTATATGCTCATCGGCTTGTATCTGCTGATGCCGTTCATCTCGGCGTGGCTCGAGAAGCGCGACACAACACTTACCAACACTTTTATGGTGATGTGGCTCTGCTCGCTCTCGCTACCCTACCTGCAACATCTCGTTGCCCCTGCGCTCTTTGGCGAATGCGCGTGGAACGGTTTCGGTACATTCCACTACTTTGCGGGATTTGCGGGTTATCTGGTGCTGGGTCATCTGCTGGCAAAGCGCAGCCCTATGCCGCTGAGAAAGATTGTGGCGATGTGCGTAATGCTCTACATCTCGGGATTTATCATCACCTACACGGGCTTTGCGTCGATGGCGGTGAAATATAGTTACGAGGAGGCGCCCGAGTTGCTGGAGCTCTTCTGGCAGTTCTGCTCGCCAAATGTGGTGCTGATGGCATTGGGCATATTCCTTGTGGTGCAGCGCATCAATATCACCTCGCCACGCGCGCAGCGTCTGCTTGAGGCGACAACAAAGTGCAGTTTCGGCACTTACCTTATGCACTACATCTTCATCGGACCTGTAATGGTGGCACTCTCTCCGCTGGGTCTGCCTACGCCTCTGTGCGTGGTGTGCAGCGTGATGGCGGTATTTGCTATTTGCTGGACTTTGACAGCAATTATCTATAAGGTTGCGCCTCGCGCGGCGCGTTACATAGTTGGATAAACAACGATTAAAAACTTTAGGTAGGTTCTATATTGATTTTGGAGATTATTTTGAGGATATTTTAATCTATTACAATGGCGCAATGCGGGCATTGCAACTGCGTAAAGATTGGGAATATACCCAAAAGCCCAAAGCTACCGAAATAGAATCTGCCGACAAAGAGAAGAAATTTTTAACTAATTAATAGAAACTACCTGTTTATTATGGGAAACAAGATTAATGATCCTATTGCACGATTGATGGGTTTGAGATATAAGTCTCACCCTTGGCACGGATTGGAGGTTGGCGAGAAGTCACCAGAAGAGGTAACCGCATTCATCGAGATGGTACCTACCGACACAGTAAAATATGAGTTAGACAAGGTGAGCGGCTACATCCGCATCGACCGCCCACAGAAGTACTCAACGGTTGTGCCTGCACTCTACGGCTTCATCCCACAGAGCTTCTGCGGCGACAGCGTGGCGCAGTTCTGTATGGACCGCAGCGGTCGTCAGAACATCAAAGGTGACGGCGACCCACTCGACATCTGCGTACTGACTGAGCGTACCATCGCCCACGGCGACATCATCGCTACGGTGAAGCCTATCGGCGGTTTCCGTATGCTGGATGGCGACGAGGCTGATGACAAGATTATCGCTGTGCTGCGCAACGATGCCACCTATCGTGGTTACAACGACATCGAGGAGTTGCCACACATCGTGGTTGACCGCCTGAAGCACTACTTCCTCACCTACAAGGATATGCCACCCGCAGACCGCGAGAGCGAGGGTCAGAAGCGTGTTGAGATTGTCGGCATCTATGGTCGCGAGGAGGCCTACGAGGTGATTCAGCGCTCGCTGG
Organism: Alistipes sp.; assembly: GCA_017560305.1. The sequence goes on along the minus strand of JAFYOF010000145.1, from coordinate 4,160 downwards.
AGGATTACAAGTGCCACTTCGAGGGTCTGGAGGAGATTTTGCGTCATGTTTAAAATGTAGATATGGAGTCTTTAAGAGAATTATATAAGGTAGGAAATGGCCCCTCGAGCAGTCATACGATGGGACCAAAGAAGGCAGCGGAGCAGTTTCTCGCGCGCCACACTGATGCTGACTCGTTCCGCGTGACTCTCTACGGCTCACTCGCTGCTACTGGCAAGGGACACTTGACCGACGCCGCAATCCTGGCGGTGTTGCAGCCCGTAGCGCCCACCGAGATTGTGTGGGAACCAGAGACCGTGAAGGAGTTCCACACCAACGGAATGTTGTTTGAGGCAATCAAGGGCGGCGAGATTGAGGAGAGCTGGAAGATTTACAGCGTCGGCGGCGGCTCGATTGCCAACCCCGATATGCCTGTTGAGAAGAGCAAGCTGGTCTATCCGCTGACCACCATCGAGGAGATTCTGGCGTGGTGCGACCGCGAGGGCAAGACCTTGTGGGAGTATGTCGAGGATAGCGAGGGCGAGGAGATTTGGGAGTACCTCAAGATGATCTGGGCGCAGATGAGCCAGACCATCGGCAACGGACTCAACAACGATGGCGTACTGCCAGGCGGACTCAAAGTGCCACGCAAGGCATCGACATATTGGCTCAAGGCGAAGGAGTACGGTCCAAATGTGAGCAACCGCTCACGCCTCTACGCCTATGCTCTGGCCGTTGCGGAGGAGAATGCCTCGGGAGGCGTCGTGGTGACTGCCCCAACCTGCGGTTCGTGCGGCGTATTGCCAGCCGTTATCCACCATATGGCAAAACTGAACGACTACCACCCCGTGCGCATCCTGCGTGCTTTGGCTACGGCGGGCGTATTCGGCAACCTCGCCAAGACCAACGCCTCAATCTCGGGTGCCGAGGTGGGCTGTCAGGGTGAGATTGGCGTGGCGTGTGCTATGGCTGCGGCTGCGGCGTGTCAGCTGATGGGCGGAACGCCTGCGCAGATTGAGTATGCAGCAGAGATGGCGCTGGAGCACCACCTGGGTTTGACTTGTGACCCAGTGTGCGGACTGGTGCAGATTCCTTGCATCGAACGCAATGCTGTGGCGGCGGCGCGTGCCATCGACTCGGCTACATTCGCCATCCTCTCGGATGGTAAGCACCGTGTGAACTTCGACCGCGTGGTGGCGGTGATGAAGGAGACAGGTCACAACCTCCCAAGCCTCTATCGTGAGACTGCCGAGGGCGGACTTGCAAAGCATTATAAGATGGAGTAAAACCTTACGACGATGAAAAAACTACTTTCGCTACTCGCTTTGGCGGTGATTCTTGCCGCCACGCCCGCAAAGGCCCAACTTGTGGAGGGCAAGCGCGGATGGGAGGATTTCAAGATTGGCGTTGCGGGCTTCACCTACCGCAGTTTCGACATTGACAAGACACTCGCCTACCTGAAGAGTATGGATGTCAAGTACCTCTCGGTGAAGGATTGGTGGTTGCCGCTGAACTCCACCACCGAGCAGATGGAGGCATTCAAGGCAAAGTGCCGCAGCTATGGCGTTGAGCCATACATCCTCGGTCCTATCTATATGAAGAGTGAGGCGGAGGTCGACCGCGCATTTGCCTATGCCGAGCGCTATGGCGCAGAGATGTTCATCGGCGTGCCAAACTACGAACTCACCGACTATGTCATCGCAAAGGTGAAGGAGACTGGCATCCGTATGGCTATCCATACCCACGGACCCGATGGTGCTCCATTCCCCAATATCCAGAAGGTGGCGGAGATTTACCACAACCCTGAGTGGGGCGTTGGTTGCTGTATGGACCTTGGTCACTCGGTGCGTATGGGCGAGGATATCGTGAAGGACATCAAGAAGTACCGCGCGTGGCTCTACGACATCCACATCAAGGATGAGAGCGAGGCATCGAAAAAAGGTGGTACATGGGAGATGGGACGCGGCGTGATTGACTTTGCGCCCGTGGTGAAGGTACTGCGCAAGATTAAGTATGATGGCGTGGTATCACTCGAATTCGAGAAGAACGGCAACGACCCTCACGGCGGCGTCGCCGAATCCATCGGCTACCTCCGCGGCATACTTGACGCCACGAAGTAAGAAGTTTTTATAAAGGTAACCCCTCCGAGTAATGCTCGGAGGGGTTTGTTTTATTAAATATATCTCCAATAATAACCCCGCGCCTTAAGATTTTTAGATATTGCTTTTGATAATGTAGAAAACCCAATATGTATAGGACATACCTCATATTTATTATTAAACTCCTCTAACAAATTTCCTTCATCATCAAACTTTCCTATTTTCCTTTCATCATTTTTCAATGATATCTTAAATTTTTCTTCCACAATTCTACTCAGTTCATCATCATTCCTATATCTTTTAGAGAATACACTATAAGCAGAACTATATCCCGCCTTAGTCATAGCTGGGATAGAGTCAAATTTCTCAAATATTTCCTTCACTCTATCTTTTGTCCAATAATTTGGATGCCTTCTTGTCTTTTGTGGCATCAACTCCGCCCAACCTTCATCACCATCAATTATATGGTTTAATATTTGCCGATACAATGTTGCATTTCTATGACTTATGTCATTAATATTCTTATATCGATTGTTGAGAATATCGTTTTTTGCCTCTTCAAGGGTATAAGTTCTTTTTAAACATACCGCACCAAGACCGCCACCAGGAATTTTGTTAATCAATACATATCCTTGTTCTTGATACATATCCATAAATTTCTGTTCTTGCTCACTTGCCAAATCCCAATCTAAATAATCTGTTTCCTTCTTCATCTTTGGGATTTCTAGATTATGCTCAATTGCAAAATTATAGATTGCACTATCTTTTAGATGTCGATGTTCTCGATCTCTTCTTTCAAAATTACAAGTTAAACCAACATATATAAACTTGCTATTCGATATCTTAAACTCATAACTATATATACCTCTCTTCCACGCGGAATTTGCGCGTTCAAGCATATCTACAAATTTCTTACCTTCTTTGGTTTTACGCAAATGTTCTATCAAACATAAATCTTTCGACCTCGCCTCGCTTAATGTTCTATATTTTTTAAGTTCTTCGACCATCTCATCGAAATCTGCGTACTTAAATTTTTTATCATCCACACATCTCTTGCAATATGAAATTTGCGGATCCCTTCCATAGATGAAATTTCTTAAACTCCTGACTATTTTTTCTTGTGGATGCTTCTTACAGTGCAGAGTTATCTTCATTCCTCTACCCGCAGTATAGTTTTCGAAATCTCCTTCATCAAAATATAGGTCAGGAAAATTTTCCAGACGAGCATATATTTTATTTAAAATATCAGCGTGCTGCACATCTTGATATGATTTCTTAAACCAAGTATAATCATCTAACCAATTATTACGCCTAGCGGCAGAATATGCTCCAGCACTACTCTTTAAGAATAGAAATCGAGAATTATATTTCTTAGCTTCTTCATATGTTGTTTGGTAATTCCATTTTAAAGACTCTTTAGGTGTTTTCCTTAACCAGTTATAATCTTTCAACCATTTATTCTCACAAGCAGCTATATATGCACCAGCAAATTTTGTTCTAAATTCTTTTATATAAGTACACTTCCTTGCAGCATCATAACATTTGTTATAATCCCATATCAAAATTTGGCAACGGTTTGGGCATTTACTTGCTCGTCGCGATAATTGTATTATGGACGCAGGAGTACTAATAGCACCACATTTTCTACATTTATAAGTTATGTAAGTATTTGTCAAACTTCTTTGCGTGCCTTTAACATCAATGTGAATGATGTACATATTATTATTTTCCAATTTTTCGAGTAGTGTTTTAAACCTTCTCTCAAATAAATCATTAGGATTGTTCTGCATATATTATAAAAAAGTTTGATACGCATTTAGATTGATAACCTGTTAAGGATCGGACCGCAATATATAGTTAAAATATTGTCAAGCCATTATAGACAAAGATAGTTAATTATTCTCAATAAAGTATTATAATCATCATTATAATGAAAACAAAAGCCCCGCCCTTTTCCAAAGGGAGGGGACAGAGGGGAGGGAATGTCAATATGAGCGGCTTAAGCCGACTCTTCAAGCCGCACAGGAGAAGTGACTACTCCCAGCAACCGATGACATATATACACAAAAAAACCGAGCCCTA
>JAFYOF010000144.1 GCA_017560305.1 Alistipes sp. | reverse complement strand
TTGAGTAACTCCTCGATATTATCAATCGCGCTTTGCGCCTCGGGCGTGTTCTCCTGACGATACTGCGCCAACATGCCCGTACGCGACGCCACCTCAAGACCGAAGTCGTAGAGCGCCTTCACCTCGCGCTCCTGCTGGAGCGAGCGGATGAGGTTCACAAACTCCGTCACCTTGCGCGCGATGGTCTTCTGCATAGGGTCACCCAGCGTAGATGCCTCCATAACAAGTGCATCCACAGCCTCCCACATAGAGCCACCTCGCTGCTGCGCCAACTGTTGGATGCGGCTCACGGTGGTGTCGCCAATGCCTCGCGCGGGATAGTTCACCACGCGCTTGAACGCCTCGTCATCCTTGGGGTTAATCACAAGACGCATATAGGCCAGCATATCCTTGATTTCCTTGTGGTCGTAGAACGAACTACCCTTGTAGATGCGGTATGGGATGCCACGACGGCGCAACGCCTGCTCCATCACAGCCGACTGATTATTAGTGCGATACAAAATCACAACCTCGTTCCAGCCGTCGCCCGTCTCGCGCAACCTTTCGCGCAGAGCCGTTGCAATCATCTCGCCCTCCTCTCTATCGGATGCGCTACGCATAATCTTGATTTTCTCGCCCGAGTCGCCCTCCGAGTAGCACTTCTTCTCCATACGGCGCGAGTTGCGCTCGATGACCGAGTTTGCGGCATTCACGATGGTCTGCGTCGAGCGGTAGTTCTGCTCGAGCTTAAAGGTCTGCGCCGAGGGGTAGTCCTTGCGGAAGGAGAGGATGTTCTCAATCTTCGCGCCACGGAACGAGTAGATACTCTGGGCATCGTCGCCCACCACGCACACCCTGCCGTGCTGCATCGAGAGGCGGCGGATGATGATATACTGCGCATAGTTGGTGTCCTGATACTCATCCACGAGGATGTACTGGAACTGCTCCTGATACTTCGCCAGCACCTCGGGGCAGTCGCGCAGCAGGATGTTGGTCTGCAGCAGCAGGTCATCGAAATCCATCGCACCATTTGCCTTGCAGCGGCGGCAATACTCCACATAGATATCGCCGAACTCGGGCATCTGCAACTGCCTGTCCTCGGCGGCAAAGCTTGTGTTCGCCACATAGGCACCAGGGGTCACAAGGGCGTTCTTGGCATAGGAGATGCGCGATAACACCTTGGCTGGCTTGTACTTATCGTCAGCCAGGTTGCGCTCCTTGCAGATTGCCTTGATGAGGTTCTTGCAGTCGTTGGGTTCGTAGATGGTGAATGTCTGGGGGTAGCCAATGCGCTCGGCATTCTCACGCAGGATGCGCGAAAAGACCGAGTGGAAAGTACCCATACGGATGTAGTGCGACGCCGAGCCCTCAACCATCTGCTCGATGCGCTCACGCATCTGTCGCGCCGCCTTGTTTGTAAAGGTCAGGGCGAGGATGTTCCACGGCTTGACGCCCTGCTCCAACATATATGCTATGCGTGAGGTCAAGACACGCGTCTTACCCGACCCCGCACCCGCAATGATGAGCGATGGCGAGTCATAATTCACCACCGCATCATACTGCGCCTTATTTAGTCCTTGCAAAATCTTCGATTCCATAAGGGCAAAGATACGCAATGGAAATTCAATATTCAAAATTCAACGCTGCGTTTAAGCGAAAACAGAGAGAAAATTTATTTTCACTATGTTGAGCACAGCAGTGAAACACCACCCTTGAGGTGGGGTAACACACCAAACACAAAAGCGACCTCGGTTCCCCGAAGTCGCATTCTTTATATCTTTATTATTTGCTAGTAAATAGACATTCTATACCTTCCTTTTACCTTGCATTGTCTATCACCCGTATAATATTCCGCTGTCATTATTAAGTCAAAAGATCCTTCCACTTGAACTGCAGGAGATGTTCCCCATATATCCACAACCTTCGCGGCCTTTATTGATGTAACTTTGTGACTTCCGCTTTTAATCTCATAAAAATCACTACCATCCTCATAGTTGAGATAAAAACTTAAATTATCAGCAGAAGAAATATCTTCGGTTGTTGTTACGACATCATAATTACCTGTTGGAGACTCCAATAAACGCTTTAAGTCCTCATAGCAATTAAGAGTATAGAATATATTAAAGCCATCTTCTTCAAAGACATCCTCCATACTGGAGTAACATAATACTCCATCTATACCACTCAAAGTTACTCCGTACAGTCCACGGACTGAATGATGATATGTTTTACCATTGATTGTTACCTCAATATAATCTTCATTCGTAGAAATATTTGGAACATCATCTTCTCCGCTATCGCTACAACCCGCAAATGCGAAACATACCGCACTAAATAGTATAGCGATAAGTAAGTTATATACTCGTTTCATATATAGTTTCTTTTAAATTTTTCCTTTTGTTCCAAGAATGTTATTTAAATAATCAGAGCACCACAGAGATAAAACCACAATCACTCACACCCTTGTGTTTCTACAAATTTAATTATTCTTTTTGCATTATGCAAATAACATAAAATAAAAAATGATGCCAAAATCCGCTCACATACCCGCAAAAAAAGGAGCCCCGAAAGACTCCTTAAATTATGAATTTTGAATTCTTAATTTTGAATTACACCTTACTCCCACTCGATTGTTGCCGATGGCTTTGGTGACATATCGTAGCATACGCGGTTTACGGTTGGGACCTCGTCCAGGATGCGCTTTGTGATCTTGTCCAGGATAGCCCAGTCGATATGCTCGATAGTAGCGGTCATCGCGTCGATAGTGTTCACGGCGCGGATGATTACTGGCCAGTCGTATGAGCGTGCGTTGTTGCGTACACCCACTGACTTGAAGTCAGGCACAACTGTGAAATACTGCCATACGGTCTTGTCCAAGCCAGCCTTTGCGAACTCCTCGCGAAGGATTGCGTCAGACTCACGAACAGCCTCCAAGCGGTCGCGTGTGATAGCGCCCAAGCAACGAACACCAAGACCTGGACCTGGGAATGGCTGACGGTAAACCATCTCGTAAGGCAGGCCGAGCTCAACACCGCAAGCACGAACCTCATCCTTGAAGAGCTGCTTCAATGGCTCAACCAAGCCGAACTTCATATCCTCTGGCAGACCGCCCACATTGTGGTGTGACTTAACCATCTTGGCAGTCTTTGTACCGCTCTCAACGATGTCTGGATAGATTGTACCCTGACCCAAGAAGTCGATGCCGTCCAACTTGCGTGCCTCCTCCTCGAATACGCGGATGAACTCCGAGCCGATAATCTTACGCTTCTGCTCTGGATCCTCAACGCCCTCGAGCTTTGTGAGGAAGCGCTCTGTAGCGTCAACATAAACCAGGTTAGCGCACAACTGCTTGCCGAAGACCTCAACAACAGCCTCTGACTCGCCCTTACGCATCAAGCCGTGGTTAACATGCACACAAACAAGGTTATCGCCGATAGCCTTCAACAGAAGGGCTGCAACAACCGATGAGTCAACACCACCCGACAACGCGAGCAACACCTTCTTGTCGCCCACCTGCTGGCGGATAAGCTCCACCTGGTCAGCAACGAAGTTCTTCATATTCCAGTTTGTCTCGGCCTTGCAAGTGTCAAATACGAATGACTTCAAAGCCTCCTTGATAGCCTCCTCGTCGTTGGCGAACTCTGGCAACTTAACCTCGCAGAGAGCCTTGTCGTGACCAGCAGCAATCACTGGGAAACCAGCCTCGTAGATCTCAGGCAACACATCAATCTCAACGCCATCGATGACATTGTTCTTGCCGCCATTGATAACGATACCCTTCACATTAGGCAACGCCTTCAACTCCTCCACTGTGATGTCGTGTGGGTAGATCTCGCTGTAAACACCCAGCGCACGGATCGCACGAGCCACAACAGTATTCTCGTGGCTACCAAGATCCAAAATAACAATCATATCCTGTTTCATTGTCTTTATATGTTTTTTGTTTCTCTTCGAATTATATTTCGTCATTCCCCGGAGGATGATTTATCATCCGACGATGGGAATCAACCTTTTATCCTTAATTTAGCGACAACCATCTATGGCATCAACTCGTGCCACAATGGATTCACCCTCTCAATAAGCAACACCTTGCGGCGGCGCGGCAGCCTCTTTATCTGCTTCTCGCGATATATCGCATCGGCGATGGTCGGCAACTCCTCGAAATAGACAACCTTGGTCAAGTTATACTTCGCCGTAAACCCTTCAAAGTGCTTTTCACGATGTTGGCGCACACGCTCCTCCAAATTACTCGTCACACCCGTGTAGAGAACATTGTTATCCTTATTAGTAAGTATGTAAACAAATGACTTTCTCATACATTTTACTATAAGGTAGATTCCCATCGTCGGTCTACGACCTCCGGGGAATGACGATATTTATTATATCGCTAATAAAATAGCCTTTGCCCCTTACCTGCCGCATCGGAGATTTTGAGGAAATTTTGTTTTAATTAAAATTCACAGATAGTAGGCTATTTTGAGGCTGGTCGCAGAGGCGGAAAGCGGAGCATACTATGCGTATGTGAGCATTTACGCCACAAGCCAGACGCCACAAGAGCCACTATATGTGGATTTATACCAAAAAGGCTCGCCCGCTATGTATGTGCGTGGCGAGCCTTTTAAGTTATTCACCGCGAGTGTAGTTAGGTGTCTCGCGTGTGATTGTGATATCGTGAGGGTGGTTCTCAACAACACCGTTTGAGGTGATGCGGATGAACTTAGCCTTCTGCAATGTCGGAATAGTGTTGGCACCGCAGTAACCCATACCTGCGCGGATACCTCCTACCAACTGGTAAACAGTCTCGCTGAGTGAGCCCTTGAAAGGCACGCGGCCAACGATACCCTCTGGCACAAGCTTCAGGTCGTTCTTCTCGCCGCCCTGGAAGTAACGGTCAGATGAACCAGCCTTCATAGCGTCGATAGAGCCCATACCACGGTAGGTCTTGAACTTACGACCATTGTAGATGATGGTCTCGCCTGGAGACTCCTCGGTACCTGCAAACATTGAGCCAACCATCACGCAGTCGCCACCAGCAGCCAACGCCTTTACGCAGTCACCAGAGTAGCGCAAGCCACCATCAGCGATGACAGGCACGCCCGAGCCCTTGATTGCGTTAGCGCAGTCGTAGATTGCTGTGAGCTGTGGAACGCCCACACCTGCGATGATACGGGTAGTACAGATAGAACCAGGACCGATACCTACCTTCACGCCATCGGCGCCAGCCTCAACCAGCATCTTGGCAGCCTCGGCAGTAGCGATGTTACCTACAACAACATCCAACTCTGGGAAGTGAGCCTTGATGTTCTTCAGCGCGTTGATGATGTTCTTCGAGTGACCGTGAGCAGAGTCAAGAACTACTGCGTCAACACCCTCAGCCATCAATGCCTTCACGCGGTCGAGAGCATCTGGAGTGATGCCGACACCTGCCGCTACACGCAAACGACCCTTGCTGTCCTTGCAAGCATTTGGATGATCCTGAATCTTTGTGATGTCCTTATATGTGATAAGACCTATCAGACGGCCGTTGTCATCAACAACAGGCAACTTCTCAATCTTGTTTGAGAGCAAAATCTCTGAAGCCTTCTCGAGCTCTGTAGAGTGGGTAGTGATGATGTTATCCTTGGTCATCACCTCCTCAATCCTGCGATTCATATCGCGCTGGAAGCGGAGGTCACGGTTTGTTACGATACCGATCAACATATTGTCGGCATCAACCACTGGGATACCACCAATCTTGTTCTCGCTCATAAGCTTCAATGCATCGCCCACGGTCTGCTCCTTTGAGATGGTGATAGGATCATAGATCATACCGCTCTCGGCGCGCTTCACGCGACGCACATGGGCAGCCTGCTCGGCGATAGACATATTCTTATGGATTACACCAATACCACCCTCGCGCGCCAAAGCGATAGCAAGGCGAGCCTCGGTGACGGTGTCCATAGCAGCCGACACGATTGGAATGTTCAATTTGATATTGCGCGAAAAACGGGTCTCAGTAGAGACTGTACGCGGCATAACTTCTGAATAGGCGGGTACAAGCAACACATCATCGAAGGTCAGACCTGTCGAGAGTACCCTTTCATCTACGAATGACATAATCTTGGGTTTTTGTTGCGCACAAAGTTACGCATAAAATTATGGAATGACAAAATTTCAAGTGCGGTTTTTTATATGCCGAGCGATATTTTTTTCAAATAATGTGATTTATTGCGCTTTTCG
>JAFYOF010000143.1 GCA_017560305.1 Alistipes sp. | reverse complement strand
CTTTGTCAATTTTAGAATATCGCACATATAATTTTGAATAATATACTTTAGTGTTGTAGTATTATAATTATGTCATTACCCGACACCCAAAGGGTGGCGAAGGTAATCCTCCACTCAATAGATGTATTGCGGTGCAATTTACGGGAGGATCCCCATCGCCTTGCTGTGCAAGTCGGGGGATGACGATATGATAACAACACAAAACTATATAATTCCGTATCATTTTGAATTTTGAATTTTGAATTTCGTTGATTTATGACAATAAAGCAAAGATATAGCGGCGTGATTGACTATTTTCAGCGCGAGATGCCCGTGGCGGAGAGCGAACTCGACTACCGCAACCCCTTTGAGTTGCTGGTGGCGGTGATACTCTCGGCGCAGTGCACCGACAAGCGTGTGAACCTCACAACGCCCGCTCTGTTCGAGGCTTATCCTACGGCGGAGGCAATGGCGCAAGCCTCGGAGGATGAGATATATAACTACATCCGCAGCATCTCCTATCCCAACAACAAGGCTCGCCATCTGGTGGGTATGGCGCGTATGCTCGTCGAGGAGTTTGCGGGCGAGGTGCCCAGCGACCTGAAGGAGTTGCAGCGACTGCCCGGTGTGGGTCGCAAGACCGCCAATGTGGTGGGCGCGGTGGTGTGGCAGAAGGAGGTTATGCCCGTTGACACCCACATCTTCCGTGTCTCGGCTCGTCTGGGTCTCACGCGCGGCGCAAAGACACCTCTGCAGACCGAGTTGCAGCTGAGCGCCAACATCCCCTCGCACCTGCTCCCCATAGCACATCACTGGCTACTGCTCCACGGCCGATATGTCTGCACGGCACGCTCGCCCAAGTGTGAAAAATGTGGTTTGCAGCTCTTTTGCCGTGAGTTTTCTACGAAAAACCGCCCCAAGGTGGGTGTAAATAAATAAAAATCACTACATTTGTAGGTTAGAAAATAAATTAAGAACAGAAAATATGAAAAATTTCGCAAATTCAGTAGCAGCCGTGATGACCAAGATTGTCATCGTGGCAGCATTGGTTTTCGCTCTTCCGGTGTTCAACTCTTGTAAGAACGATGACACAGATGATCAGAAGTCAACCAACGGCTTCTCTACAACAATGAGTAAGACTCTCTTTTGCAATGGCACTGCGCAGAGTATGTCATTCACCTTCACAACTGACGGCGCTTATAAGTTTGATGTAGAGGGTGGCGACTGGTTTACATTCGCTATCGGCGAAACAGGTAAGAGCGCTGGTAATCAGTCAGCAAAGGCAAACATCAAGGTAAACCCAAGTGACCAGTTGCGTAGCGTGGATGTATACATCACAGTAGAGGGCTACAAGCGCACAAAGGCATACACCATCACACAGTCTGGAGCCGTTGTGGCTGACGCTGTGGTTGACTGGATTGACGACCGCTTGAGCACCGAGTACTACTGGCTCGATGAGTACAACCAGATGGTTGCAGATGGTAAGGTGGACTACTCGTTGGCTTACGACAAGTTCCTCTCGACTCACCTGATGGCTATGAAGACCAATATGGATGACGGTTATCTGGATAGCAAGGGTAAGCGCAAGCTCTACTCAAACATCCAGCGCTACCAGACATCTCGCGCAAGCCAGATTAAGGGTTTGGGTATTCTTCTCAGCCCTATGGTTTGGCAGCTCTCATCAACTCCAATGGCTACCTATGGTTTCTGCGTTGAGCATGTCTATCCAGGTTCACCAGCCGACCAGGCAGGTCTGAAGCGTGGTGATATCATCGCACAGGTGAACGGCTATGACCTTATAAACTCGACCTATTCTAACGAGTGGGTAAACCTTGTTTACTCGGGCTACGAAAATGTGAGCATCGCTCGCTTGGTACCAGAGGGTGAGCAGTGGGGATATCAGACTTTGATGCTTACCGCTGGCGAGTATTACGAGAACCCAGTCGCTTACTGCGGCATCCTGCAGGAGGACCCAGAGTTGGTTCAGATTGGCTTCGAGTTTGGAGACAAGAAGATTGGTTACATCTCATACCTCTCGTTCGACTCTTCATTCGACGAGGAGTTGATCAACTCGTTGAAGTCACTCAAGGAGCAGGGTGCAACCGATGTTATCATCGACCTCCGCGCAAATGGTGGTGGCTCGGTATGGTCAGCTGTTTACTTCGGCGGTATGTTGATGTCGGCTGATAAGATTGGTAAGAATATGGTTATCCTCGAGCGTAACAAGGCAAATATGAATGGTACATCAAATATGCCAGTTGTTGGCGAGGTGACTATCAACAATAAGAAGATTGAGTTGCCACACCTCGACCTCCCAACCGTTTACGCTATCACAACATCTTCTACCGCTTCTGCCAGCGAGATGCTTATTATGGGCTTGCGTGCTCAGGGCGTGAAGGTTTACACCATCGGTGAGACAACAAACGGTAAGAACTGCGGTATGGATGTGATTACACGCAACTACGGTGCTTACACCTACGAGTTCGCTCCTATCACATTTATGGCCAAGTACGAGAACTACGATGTTGACTATGCTGATGGTATCATTCCTGACATCGAGTTCGCTGACCTTCTCCAGTACTATTCGCAGGACTCTAACTACTACTACGCTTTGGCTATCTTCCCACTCTGCGAGCCAGGTTGTTCATGGGGTCTCTGGTCTTATGACTTTGCAGTGTCAGAGGCTGTTGCGAGAATTCTGGACAAGACAATCTTTGTTGACGACAAGGGCAACCCACTCATCAACGACCTTGGTCCAGGTATGAAGGGCATTCAGATGCCACGCGGTACGGCTGTGACTCGCTCTGGCGCTGCTTCACGCTTCACAAAGAGCGGCTTGAAGGTTAATGTGCCTGCTGAGGGTATGCGTCTTACTGAGGAGGACCGCGTGAAGGCTCTTCAGGCAAAGGGTATTGAGCAGTAAAAAGACTATTTATGGTTTTTCCACAACAGAATATTGATGCATTGCGAGGGCTCATCGAGTGTGAGCCTCGCAATGTTGTCGTTTTATCACACACCAATCCCGATGGTGACGCACTGGGTTCGTCGCTGGCGTGGGGTGAGGCATTGCGTCGTCAGGGTCATAATGTGACCTGCGTGGTGCCCAACAACTTCCCTTACTACCTCGAGTGGATGACAGGTATCAAGGATATCGTCATCTTCAAGAGCGAGGAGGAGCGCGTCAAGGCGGCAGTCGGTGAGGCTGACCTTATCTTCTGCCTCGACTTCCACTCGCTCACGCGTCTGGATGCGCCGCTGTGCGAGGTTGTAAAGAGTAACACCACCGCCACACGAGTGCTGGTGGACCACCATCTGAATCCGCCGCAGGAGTTCAACCTGATGTTCTCCTACCCCGAGTCGTCGAGCACATCCTATCTGGTCTACTGCCTCATCGAGGCTCTGTGGGGTTCGAAGAGCATCACCGCAACGCAGGCCGAGGTGCTCTATGTGGGTATGATGACCGACACGGGTAACTTCTCGTTCTCGACACTTACGCCCGACCTCTATCGTGCCGTGGCTGTCCTGTGCGAGACGGGTATCAACATCCCGCAGCTCTACAACAATGTCTACAACTCCTTCACCGAGGGTCGTGCGCGCCTGTTTGGCTACACCATCAACCGCAAGATGAAGCTCTTGCGCAAGGGCACGGTGGCACACCTCTCGCTCACGGAGGCTGAGATGCGCCGCTTCTGGTTCCAGCAGGGCGATAGCGAGGGTTTTGTGAATTATCCGCTCACTATCAAGAAGATGCGTATGTCGGCAATGTTCACCGAGCATAAGGATTTCATCCGTGTGTCGTTGCGTTCACGCGGAGAGGTGGATGTCAATCTCTTTGCGGGTCGCTACTTCCAGGGTGGCGGTCACAAGAACGCCGCTGGCGGCAAGTCGTTTGTGTCGATGGAGGAGACCATCGCCCACTTCGAGCGCGCTGTCGAGGAGTTCGCAAAGGAGGGACACCTTTAGGGATTCAAAATTTAGAATTCAAAATTCAAAATTATAATGCGCATCTATGGATGCGTATCTTTGGAGGCATAGCGCGTTTTACGCGCTACCCCCCCCCGCCTCCAAAGATAAGTTAGGGTAGGCGAGAAAATGAAAAACAGGCGTTACGCCTGCCCCCGCCCACGAAAATTCATTGTAAAAGATGAAAATAATGGGGAGGAAAGGTTTCTGTGGAAATCTTTATTGCGAGTTCTAAAGACTCAAAAAACAAAACAGAAATGAAGAATTCGATGATGTCAACCTATATGCGACTGCTGGGCTTTGCGAGGCCGCTGAGTCGCTATGCGGTGCCTTATTTCTTTTATTCGGTGCTGCACGCGCTGTTCAACACCTTCACCTACACGATGATTATCCCAATCATCGGCACACTCTTCTCGGAGGGCTATGTCTTCACGCCCACCTATGAGTTGCCCGCCGTGGAGTTGAACACCGAGTGTCTGGATGGCGTCATCAACTACCTCTACACCCAGGTCTTCGGCACGGAGTTCCTCACAACACGCCTGCTGGCGCTGCTCTCGGCGCTGCTGATTATGTGTAATGTGTTGAGCAATGCCTTCCGCTACCTCGGCGCGATGACCGTTGAGACGATGCGTACCCGCACGCTCCAGCGTATGCGTAACGAGATGTTCGAGCGCACGATGTCGATGAATGTGGGTTACTTCAGCGACCAGCGCAAGGGCGACATTATGTCGAAGATTACATCCGATGTTATGGTCGTGCAGTTCTGCATCACCAACACCCTTCAGGTGATGTTCCGTGAGCCATTCCTCATCATCGGCTATGTGGTGATGATGGTCAATATCTCTTGGCAGCTCACGGTATTCTCAATCCTTTATCTGCCTGTCGTGGCACTTATCATCGGCAGCATCGTCAAGCGTCTGCGCCACCCCGCACAGCAGGGTCAGGAGCGTATGGGCGAGATGGTCAGCGTGATGGAGGAGTCATTGTCGGGCGTGAAGGCTATCAAGAGTTACAACGCCTTCGGCTACATACGCGATAAGTTCCGCAAGATTAACGGCGTGATGTCCGACAT
>JAFYOF010000142.1 GCA_017560305.1 Alistipes sp. | reverse complement strand
TCGGCATCGAACTGCGCCTCAGCGAGCGACTGCTTGATGGCGCGTGATGCTGGGATGCCGTCTGGGTTTGGAGCTGTAACATGGTGTGCGTCGCAGCTGTTGCCGTAGCCCACAACCTCGGCGTAGATCTTCGCGCCTCGCTTCTGTGCGCTCTCCAGCGACTCTACGATAAGCACTCCCGCACCCTCGCCCATAACAAATCCGTTGCGGTTGAGGTTGAATGGGATGGATGCCTTCGTTGGGTCCTCGGCGCGGCTCAATGCCTTTGCGTTGGCAAAGCCACCGATGGCAAGAGGGCAGATTGATGCCTCAGTACCGCCCGCGATGATGGCGTCGGCATAGCCGTGCTTGATGGCGCGGTAGGCCTCACCCACAGCCGTAGTACCCGTAGCGCAAGCAGTCACAACAGGCAGACATACGCCCTGCGCATTATGCTTGATAGCCACATTGCCCGATGCGATGTTGCCAATCATCATCGGAACGAAGAGTGGAGAGATGCGACGGATACCCTCGTTCATAAGTTTTACGGTCTCGTTCACGAAAGTATTCATACCGCCAATGCCCGAACCGATATATACACCCAGACGCTCTGGCTCGATGTTCTCGCCGCTCTTCAGACCGCTATCCTTCATAGCCTGATTTGCTGCCGCCATAGCGTAGATGCTGAACATATCGTTTCGACGGATGTCGTTGCGCTCCAAGCCATCAGCCTCGGGATTGAAATCCTTCACCTGACCAGCCACGCTGATGGGAAGCTCCTGACCCTCGAAACCCTTGATGAGGTCGATGCCGCTCTTGCCCTCGCAGAGGCTGTTCCAAAAATCTGTCACATTGTTTCCTACTGGCGAGATGACTCCCAGACCAGTGATAACAACTCTGTTTTCCATTTTATTCCGTTTTTTGTTACTTTGTCCATTCAATAATGCAGGCACCCGTAGTGAAGCCCGCACCAAATGCGCTCATCAAAATCTTGTCACCCTTCTGCAGCTTGCCGTCGCGTGCCAGCTCATCGAGCAGCAGCGGAATGCTCGCCGAAGAGGTGTTGCCGCAGTAGTCCACATTGTGTGGGAAGTACGACATATCGAGCTTGAGCCAGTTGGCAATAGCCTCGATGATGCGCATATTTGCCTGATGCAGGATGTAGTACTTGATGTCGGTAGGCTTCAGCCCCGCACGGCTCAACAGCGTCTTGATGTCGCGCGAAGATGACAGCACGGCTGTCTTGAATACCTCCTTGCCATTCATATACATCGGAGCACCATTCTCAACCTTGGTGATGTAGGGCGTAGGCTCCAGCGTACGAACATAGTTCAGGCAATCAATCTTGCTCTGGGTCGTAAGGCGTGAGCACAACATACCCTCACCCTGAGTTACAACCACCGCGCCAGCGCCATCGCCAAACAATACGCAGAGACTGCGGTCGCTCCAGTCGACCATTCTCGATGGCTCCTCGGCAGCCACCACCAGGATATTCTTTGCCTTGCCGCTACGGAGGCGGTCGTCAGCCATATCCAGCGCGTAGACGAATCCCGAACAAGCGGCATTCACATCGATGCAGGCGCAGCGAGCACCGATAGCACCCTGGATGATACAGCTCAATGAGGGAGTGATGTACTCATTCACCACATTCGAGCAGATGATATAATCGATATCGGCAGGTGTCAATCCTGCGTCCTCGATAGCCTTCAGTGAGGCTTCGGCGGCGAGGTCCTCCAATCTCTCTGACGAGATAACTCGTCTCTCTGCAATACCTGTGCGAGTCTTGATCCACTCGTCGTTAGTGTCGAGAAACTTCTCCAGCATATCGTTTGTGACGACCTGAGAAGGGTGGACTCTGCCCGTTCCGATAATTTTCATTTTGTCAAATTTTATTTAGTCATAAATCTCTACCACAATGCGTTAACCCGTGGGTTAGGTGTGGGGCAAACAGCCCTTGTGGGATTGTCGCCGCAAAAGTACAAAAAACATCCTGAGCACCCCATTATATGCGGTTGAAAGGCCGTTTTTGTGACGAAATGTGCATTATATGTGGTAAAATTTATGTTTTATCAACTTAAATTGCGATATTTGCAACCAAATAAAATGACTATTTCAATGACAAATATAAACAAAAACCAGGAAATTCCCAAGTTCCTGCTCGATAAACGCTACCTCTTTGGCTCGGTGGTCTTCATTTTGACCTTTTCCGTGCTCTTTATGTGGGTCTACACCCCATTTTCAAACACAGCGTGGTTCACATTCTCGAACCTGATGGACCTTGGAAAGACCGTGGCGTTCTATATCGTGGCGGTGGCTATTATGTTCATCAGTAAGATGCTGATGAATACCTTCCAGCAGAAAATCAGTTTCACCTACATCAAGTACATCGGCTGGGTGGTGGTCGAGATTGTTGCAATCGCTCTCTTCTACACCCTCTTTACGCTGCTCTACCAGCCCGACAGAGGCTTCGATGCGCTCAATATCCTGATGAAGGCGCTGGGCTGTATCCTCCTCATTATGGCTATCCCATACACCATCCTGACGCTCTATGCCGCCTACCGCGACAAGACCGAGGAGCTGGAGATGTTGCAGTATAAGCTCGCGCTCTCGGGCGAGGCATCGGTGGCTTACCCCTCGCTGGTGAACCTCTATGACTACAACGGCACGCTGAAGCTGACGATTAACTCCGACTCGCTCTACTATATGGAGTCGCAGGATAACTATGTCAAGATTTACTACGAGAATCAGGGCAAGCTGCTCTCCTATATGCTGCGCTGCCGCACAAAGGCCATCGAGGAGAATCTCGCCGAGACAAGTATGGTGCGCTGCCACCGCTCGTTTATGGTCAATGTGATGAAGATTAACCATATCCGCAAGGGCGGCAAGGCTCGCTTCATCGTCCTTACGAATGAGGCAATCAAGCCTATCCCTGTGTCGAAGAGTTACTTCAAAAACCTCATCGAGAAGGTTGAGGCCTGCAACGGCACAGCACTCTCAAAAGGTGCTCTTATAACCCCCGACCCAGCAGAGGCAGAGTAACTCCCGAGCGAGAAATTTTCCGAGATATTTCAGTGATATTCCCCGAGATATTCCCGAGATATTTCAGTGATATACCCCGAGATATTTCAGTGATATACCCCGAGAAATTCCCCGAGAAATTCCCCGAGAAATTCCCCGAGAAATTCCCGCAAGGCGAGTGTAATACAAAAGTTACGCCCCACCCGCAAAGGTGAGGCGTTTTTCTTTGTTTGTTATGCTCAACATTAATATTATAATAAAATTAAAGTAACAATTTTTTATATATGTCAAAAGATGTCACTCTCTTTTGGGACCTTTGTAAAATAAAACCCCTCGCTGCCGGAGAATGGTTGCGCAATGTTGGTGATGACGGATATACCTGACGACTATTTTGGACCAGCGCTGTATTGCAGTAGTCTGTAGCGGCGCTCAAGAGATAGATGTTTTCATAGTTGTTTGCAAATCCACCTTTTGAAATTCTCTTTCGGGGTGGATTTTTTCGCCCCCGTGGTGATAGATTGCCGTGGGGATGACGCTCTCTAAAAGTGATTATATGATTGGATGAAATAATTTGTTGGATGTAAAATTTTAGAAGGATGAAATCGCTATTAAGAGTTGGTGATTGGGTCGATGAGTTTATCATTACTGAGTTCATCGGCCGAAAGATGGGCGGCAAGGTAGAGCATTACGCCGCTGTCAATAAGATGAACAGGAAGTATATTATTAAGGTCTTTGCAAATGAGGGCGTTGAGGAGCCTTTCGAGTGGGCGACAATTACCAGGATGCGCAGCTCGCTGATGTTCTGCCCCGTGCCCGATGCTGATGTGATGCGGATCGGGGGAGTGGGGTACAGATATATGGTTGTTCACGATTACTCCGATTTAAGCGTGCGTGAAAGCGTTTTTGGCGAGGGTAAGCGATACAAGTGGAAGGAGGCTGCAGAGATTATCCAGCAGGTGCTGGAGATAACCCAGGGGATTCACAATCATCAGCCACCAGTCATCCACAACAACATAAACCCCAGCACGGTGGGTGTAGAATGTGGCTTAGAGCCACTGCTGGTGCAGATTACGGGTTATGACTATATCTCGCCCGTCACGAAGGGCAAGCTGCACTTCAACCCAAGGTTTTTGAATATGTGGTATCGTGCTCCCGAGACCTTCAGCGGGGTCTACAACGAGCAGACCGATATCTTTTCGATAGGAGCGTTGATGTATTTTATGCTGATGGGGCGTGAGCCCTGGAGCACCCCTGCCGATGCGGGTAGCGCACGGGTTAGCAAGGAGAGGCTGAATGCTCTGCGAATGGCGGGCGATGAGATACTCTATGGTCTGATGCTGACCGATGAGCAGAGGTATATCCTCCACAGGATGCTGGCGCTCAAGTGCAAGGAGAGATACCGGACAGTCGAGGAGGCTCTTGGCGACCTGATCAATGGTCCCGACAAGGTTGAAGTGAAGCGGTTTGCCAGCTCACGCCCCAAGTCGTGGGTTGAGACCTATCGTCAGGAGGAGGATTTCAGCAGCGCAGATGACTGCAGCAGCTTCGGCGAGGGCGATGATGGTGAGCGTAACTCTTGCGAGAGTAATTTTTTCGAGACCCCAGGTGGTCGTCGCCGCCGAGAAGAATCGGATGAATTCGATGAGTTTGATTACCCCGCAACATCCCAGGAGCGTGGGGATTTCACCATCCGCCCACGCTTTGGCAGGGGTTTCGCCGAGGTGGCGGGTATGGAGGAGGTGAAGAGGATGCTCCGCCGCGAGGTGATGTTTGTGATACAGAACAAGGAGAAGGCGCTGAAGTACCGCCTCAAGTCGCCCAATGGCGCTCTGTTCTATGGTCCTCCAGGGTGTGGCAAGACCTTCATTGCCGAGAAGTTCGCCGAGGAGTCGAAGCTCAACTTTATGATGGTGAAGGCATCAGACTTGGGTAGCATCTATGTTCACGGCACGCAGTGCAGGATTGCCGAGCTATTTGAGGAGGCTGCCCGCAAAGCGCCTACTGTCATCTGCTTCGATGAGTTGGATGGTATGGTGCCCGACCGCGCTTCGCTGCGCAACGATAGCATCTCGGGTGAGGTGAATGAGTTCCTGAGTCAGCTGAACAACTGCGCAGAGAGGGGAATCTTCGTGATTGGTACCTCAAACCGCCCCGATAAGATTGACCCCGCCATTCTGCGCACGGGTCGTATCGACAAGATGGTTTACATCCCCTTGCCCGACTTTGAGGCACGCCGCGAGATGTTCCGCATTCACCTTGAGGGTCGTTACTGCGCCAAGAGTATCGACTACGACGAGTTGGCCACCCTGAGTGATGGATATGTGGCAAGCGACATCAGTTTTATGGTGAACGAGAGTGCTCTGGAGGCTGCTATGGCCGATGAGCCTATCTCGCAGGAGATGCTGGTAAGCGAGATTGGCAGGTCACGCCGCTCGGTGACAAAGCGCTCGGTGGAGGAGTATGCAACGATGAGGGATAGGCTTGAGCAGAAGACTCAGCAGGAGCGACGCAGGATTGGTTTTTAAAAAGTAGGTTCTAAAAAATATAAGTTATTATGCCAGAAGTAAATCTTAATCGGTTCGTGGTGGCTCAGGAGTCGCCATACTTTGGTTATGATGTTGCCCTGAAGGAGATTCGTGCGGGCAAAAAGAGTTCTCATTGGATTTGGTATATCTTCCCCCAGATGAGGGGCTTGGGTCGTAGCCATTATGCCCTGTTTTACGGCATTGTGGATGTGGCGGAGGCTACGGCTTACCTGAATCATCAGGTGCTTGGAGCGCGTCTGCGAGAGATTTCGCAGGCGTTGCTTGAGCATCGCGCGCTGTCGGCGGAGCAGATTTTGGGCGGCATTGACGCCTGCAAGGTGCGCTCGTGTATGACGCTTTTCAACCGCCTTGCGCCCAACGAGGTCTTTGGACAGGTGCTTGAGGCGTTCTACGATGGCGAGTGTCAGGCAACGCTTGCAATGCTGGAGGGAGAGTAGAAAGTGCCCCTTGGGAGATAGATTTCCCGCAGCGGAGGACTCAATAAAAGAAAACAACTAACACAAAACTATAAGAATTATGACAACAAAGATTTTCAATCTCATCATTCTCGATGCGAGCGGTTCGATGAACAGAATCAAGGAGGAGGCTATTGACAATGTGAACGAGACTATCCAGACCATCCGTGAGGCGCAGCGAAAGCACGAGGATCAGCACCATTTTGTCACAATCGTGACCTTCAACGATACGGTCAAGACCATATGCGACTGTGTGTCGGTGGATGAAGTAAAGGAGTTTGACGACGAGACCTATCAGCCCAATTGCTTCACGGCTCTGTATGATGCAATGGGATTTTCACTCACAGCCTTGCGCAGTAAGGTAGAGGAGGGTGACCGTGTGCTGGTGACCGTTGTGACCGATGGCCTGGAGAATGCTTCGAGGGAGTATACCTCTTCGGCAATCAAGGCTCTGGTGGATGAGCTGAAGGAGAAGGGTTGGGTGTTTGCCTACCTCGGTGCAAACCACGATGTGGAGGCTGTCGCATCATCCATCTCCATTACCAATGTTATGGAGTTTAAGGCAACGCCAAGCGGTACACGAGATATGACGCGTACGATGAACCGCAGTCGTAATATGCTCTATTGTATGATGTCGAGCGTGGATTTCTGCGCCAAATCGGCGAACGAGAATTTCTTTGAGAATGATGACGATGATGATGAGTATTAATAACTAACGGATTATGGATATGACTTTTAAGGAGGTGTGCCAGATGATTGTCGGTCTGGCGTCGGTGGTATTCTCGTCGCTGGTGGGCATTGGTCGCCTTGCGATTCGCAAGATGCGTGCGTGGTGGCGAGGTTTCTCGAAGTGGTGGCGTCGCGCCATCGGTGGGGCTGTTGTGGGTTTTGTGCTCTTTGTCGTCGGGTGGAATATCTACCGAATCTATGACAACAACTTCGGCAGATGGAGCTATTACCCCAGCTATCTCTCGGAGAATATCAAGGTCTACGACTTTCGTGATCATAAGGTGAGGGTCTACGATGCCGAGGCGCGCAAGTACACTACGCCACGCCTTAACTGGGTATCTATTGCAACCGAGTGTGACTCACTCACGGTCTACGCTCTGCCTCACCGCCGTGGTTTTCTCAACATCAACACAGGTCGCATAGTAATCGACGCGAAGCAGAACAACTACACCAATGCGTGGGTCTTCTCCGAGGGCTTGGCGGCGGTTGTTGAGGATGGTAAGGTGGGCTTTATAAATGCTCAAAATGAGGTGGTTATTCCATTTCAGTACACTCTGCCGGAGTATCGTGAGTGGCGTGAGTATGCCTTTCTCTTCCACGGCGGTTACTGCCAGATGGTGGGCGAGAATGGTAAGTTCGGCTTGATTGACAAGCAGGGCAACTGGGCGATTGAGCCTCGCTTCGACAGGGTGTGGTCACCGCAGGAGATGGGCTACAGAACTGTGACTGCCAATAACCGCTATGGCATTATTGATGCCCAGATGAATATCGTCTATGAGCCCGAGTATGAGTGTGCCGAGAACTTCACTAAAAAGGGCGGCTTCATACTGATTAAGGATGGACGGATGTGGCAGGAGGATTATGAGGGTAATGTGGTCCATTCGTTCCTCTTTGAGTCGAGCGAAGTGTTGAGTTATCCGCTATCAAAACGCGAGGATGATGAGGAGGATTGCTTCTATGTATATGCTCTTTCCGACTACTCGGAGTATTGCATTCTGGGCAAATACGGTATCTTCAACCGCATCACGGGCGAGCCTATAACCCCAGCCATCTATGGTGAGGTTGAGATGATTTCGCCTACGCTCTTTCGGGTAAGATCTGCCGATAACTATGGTTGTTACCTGATTGATACTAAGGGAAATGTTGTAGAGAGATAAAGAAAAGGCTGTCGCTAAAGCGGCAGCCTTTGTTTTGTAAGCCTTGTGGAGTGAGGAGTGAAATTACTCTGCTGCGGTCCACTTGCAGCGGACTGGAGAGATGATTGCGCCCTCCTCCTTGAGCTGCTTCATAGCCTTGTCAACCTCCTTGCGGTCGATACCGCTCAACTCGGCAATCTTGCCAGCGTTCAAAGGCTCACCTGCCTGCTTCATTGTCTCCAATACTTTTGCTTTAGTCTCCATAGTAAAAATGTTTTAATAGTTTCTGTTTCTAATTTCAAGTGTTATCTCCCGATAGGTGCGGCGTCCCTCGATGTAGTCGGCGTAGAGTAACTCGGCGTTGCGCCCCTTGAGGATGTTGCACTTGCCGCATAACTCGCAATTGTGTAGGCATCTCCATTGCTCTGCAACGAATGCGCGGCGCTCCTCGGTGGTGGAGTTCTCTATGCTTGGAACCGTTGTCACTTCTATTGGTTGTTGTTCTTTTTCACTGGCAAAAGTAGATATTATTTCCATACTGGCAATAGCAACTCAATCGGAAATATTGATGTTGTCATAAGCAAAAACTATACCTTAGGTTGATGTCTCAAAATAAAACCCCGAAGGCTTGTGCCTGCGGGGTTTTCTATAGTTAATATTTTATCGTCACGGGACCCATCAATCCGCT
Organism: Alistipes sp.; assembly: GCA_017560305.1. The sequence goes on along the minus strand of JAFYOF010000142.1, from coordinate 24,352 downwards.
GTCGCGCAGAGGCCTGTCGGCCGATGGACCTGCTATTGTCCAGCTCTTGCGAGACTTCTTCGGTTGCCCAGCATCGTAGACCAGGCGGTTAAACCAGGTGCTTGTGACCTCCACTACCAACTCGTTTTCGCCCTCAACAAGCGCCTCGCTGATGTCAAGACTGAATGGTGAGCACCAGAGTGTGCGCAGGGTCTTGCCGTTGAGTTTCACCACCGCAATCATATCCACTCTGCCAAGGTCGAGGGTCACGGGTCGTGAGAGCATATCCTTCGTAGCCGAGAGAGTTGTGCGATAGGTCACCGTACCCGAAAATGCCTTTGCCTCTGCCGAGAGTGGGAGTTCCTTCCAAGGCTTGAGCTCGTCAACCATTATCTTCTCGGGAGCGCCCCAGCCTGCAGGGAATGAGAGTTCCCATTGCGATGCAATGGTCTGCTCGTGGGTGAAGTTATGCTCTGCCCCCTTCTTGAGCGACTCGCCATTGTGGAAGACCACGAAGCAAGAGCCGCCCTGTGGCATTGTGAGGCTTACCGAGGTGTAGCCATCGGCATAGGTAGCCTCCGCCGCAATAGCCTCGCCTGTTACGGGATTCCAAATCTCGACATTGCCCGAGGCCTTGAACTCAACCTTGCCCGAGAAACTCTCGCCCTTTTGTGGGGTGACAAAGTACCAGTCAGCGCCATCAGTCTGTCGGTGCAGCCAGCGCACATTGTCGCAGCGCACATCTGCTGGGATGCCCAACTTTGCGATAGCCTCCTCGATAGTTACGCCCGCAAGGATTCCGCCCTTGCCAATCTTGCGCAACTTGCCCGCCTCGGTCTTGCCCCAGATGGCACGCACCGCCTTGTCGAAGCGCTTCTGCGCACGCTTGCCGTCGGAGAGTGTCGCAAGACCCTTTGGCGCATCGGCCACCACGATAGCGCCCTGCTTCATCATCTCGCGGAGGCGCTCCAGAGTCTCGGGCAGCATTCGCTTGTTCTCGGGAATCCAGATGAAACGATAGCGCAGACCCTCGGGGCTCACCACGCATCCATCCTCCACGCTGAGGCGGTTAAGAAGTATGTCGGGGTTGCAGTAGTCGAACTTGTAACCCGCAGGGAATGGAAACTTCTGGCTTGGCTTGTGGCTGATTTCATCGCCCAGATACCACAGCACATCGCTCACCGTGTGACCCCTTTCGAGCATATAACTGCATCGTGCGAGGTAGGTTGTCAGAGAGTTCATATGTCGCCACCAGGTCTGCCCGCGCAGGAATGGTGTGCCGATTCTTGTGCCAAACGAGGTGCCTGGTTGCAGGTAGTCAATCTGCGGATTGTGGGTGTAGGTGTGGAATACATTGTGTGTCACGCCCTCCACAGCGTGGTAGTCTGCCACCTCCTTGAGCATCTCCCAGTGCTCATCCCAGTTAAGGTCAAACGAGGTGAACGACTCGGCATTCACACGGGGCTTGCCGTAGAGATGTGCCGCCGATGCCGTAGGCTTTACGGGCTTGAAGTTCAGGTCGCCCACATAGCCGTTGCTGAACGGATGCCAAAACTCGCACATCGGTACATCGGCATACTTGAAATACTCCATAATGTCGGCGGGGAATACATCGCCCGCAGCAGTCTCATACATCACCGAGAGCCCGTTCTCTCTGCCCAGCTCCGACATACGCTTGTAGAAACGGTTTGAGAATAGTTCGCCAATCGTGCCGCGCCAGTCGAGCAGGAAGCGCGATGTGGTCTCGGGGTTGTCAATCACATAGCCAAACACGGCTGGCAACCAACTGCGCAAGTCATATCCCTTGAAAGCCTTGAACTCCTGCTCCATTAAGTTGGTCCAGGTCTGGGTGTTGCACTCCCAGCTGTCAAGCAGTAGACCCTTCAGCATTCCGCCTTGCAGAGCGCCGTTTGCCAAGTGGCCGATATATCCCTCGAAGTGCGCCTCGGGACCCTCGGTGGAGAGTTTGTCGCACTCCCAGCCCGTGCCCGATGGGGGCGCAGGGGCATTCTTCCTGCCTGCGTTGATGTGACCTATGCGCAGGATGGTCCACTTGCCCGCCCAAGGAGCCTCCCAGCGCAGAGTGCCGTCGGGGGTCATACAATCGCTGATGTCAAATATCTGCCCACGCTTGAGGTAGCCATCCTCGGACTGCACCAAATCATCTGCCGAGCGCTCAAAGCCTCGCAGTGTCCAGCCCGCCTCCGACTCCCAGCTGTTCTTGCGCGCTACGGCGAGCAACTTTAGGTGAGAGAGGCGCATATCGTGCTGGTTGGTGATCTCAAGGCGGTACTTCACTGCATCCTCAACCTCTACGCAGGCAATACTCATCGGCGAGTTGTCCTGCCAGTTTGACTGCGGCATAGGGGTGTCGAGCACCTTGGTCTCCTTGCCCTCGGCGTTGATGGCGTACATCCTGAAGTTTGCATCGGGGTCATAACACATATTGTGGTTGAATCCCTGCACTGAAGAAAACTCCAGTGTGCGGATGATGGTTGGGGTGGGGTAGCACACCTCCACGCTATGGGTCTTGCCGCCCGCGGGCAGAGTGAGTGCCTCGCCTCGGCGAATCAGAGCCTCCCAGGGGAATGAACCGCTGCCGCTGATTGTCTGCACCGAAGGGATAGGGTTGTCAGCACCCGCAGGCATAGGGAACGCCAGCACGGCGATATCCTTGTAGTCGCGCCACTCCTCCGATGAGGGTTGTGGTTGGGAAAGGGTGGTCTCAACCGAGCCGTTGATATCTATGTTGGTGTCGCTTGAGATGATGAGTCGCATAGCATTCTCGGGCTTGATCCAAGGACCTCCCGACATAGCCCAACCAGGGCAGTTCTGCATAGTGAAGCGCAGGCCAAGTCGCTCGCACTCCTGCGCCACGAACTGCACCGCATCCTCCCACTTCTCGCTCATACACTCGATATCCTCGCCTGTTGCTGGCCACTTGCCGCCCTGCTGACCGTGGAAGAAGTGGATGCCCGAGATGCCCGCTCCAGCGATAGCCTCCAGGTCGGCCGTGATGCCCTCGTAGGATACATTTCCGCCGATAAAGTGAAACCAGGTCTCGGGGTAGAATACCTTGTCGGGTTGTGCAAAAGCCTCGCAGTCGTGACTGCCAAACTCGCGCTGCAAAACCTCTTTGGGTGGCACTACGGGTGCAATCTCCCGTTTGTCGCCTTGCGAATTTGGCGTGGTTTTAGTTGAGTTGTCCTTTGCCGAGCTGCTATTTGTTGAGTTGCTCTGCGCCAAGCCACTATTTGCCGCCACTACACAAAACGACAGCGCCAATAGGATTGTAGATAAAGTCAGTAGCCTTTTCATATTCCAGAATGTTTCAAGGTTGCGTTTTTAGGTTCGTTGATGAGTCATTGACCCATTCCCAAGCAAAATTAAAAATTATTCGCGAGAAAACCTACTTTGCACACCAAAAAGAAAATCCCGAAAGCCAACGGGTGACCTTCGGGATTTGTCTGTATGCTTGTTATGAAGTGTGCTTGGCGCTTACTTCTTCAGGAAGCAGGTCTTGAGGACGATGCTGCTGCCGTCGATTTTGCAGTCTACCTCCTCGGGGTTGTCGGTCAGGCGGATGCTCTTCACCTTGGTGCCGCGCTTGATGACCATCGATGAGCCCTTCACCTTGAGGTCCTTGATCACAGTTACTGCGTCGCCATCCATCAACTCTGCGCCGTTGCTGTCCTTTGCCACATCTGCCGCAGGCTCTGCATTCTCGGCGTCGAACTCGTGACCGCAATCAGGGCACACATACAACGCACCATCGAAATATACATACTCGCTACCGCACTTTGGACATTTTGAAATCTCGTTCATAGTATTCTTCTTTTATAGTTTTTATAAGATTTTTATCGCGCCACAAAGGTAGTAATTTTTCGCTGATAATTTGTCCTGCCCAAGAAATAACACGATAGTACTTCGTACGCGAGATGAGAGATTCTCTTATAAATTTCAATTAGACTATTCAATCAACTCCGCCACCACAAACTCTATCGCAGTATCTTTGCCGTCAAAGAAATCGGCGAGTGTCTGCTTAACCTCGTGGTGCGGCTCGATGCTTACACCCTCCATCGGGAATCCGTTGGGTGAGAATTTTGGTGCTGAGGTGGGGATGCGGAACCAAATGCCATATTTCGAGGTGAAATCTTTTGGGATGCAACCAGTGTCGCCAGCGGTTTTCTCGCCAACCAATGTGACATATCCACTCTCTTTCATGTCGATTGTGAAACTCTCGGCGGCGGAGAATGTGTAATTGCTTGTTAGCAAGAACAACTTGCCCTGGTAGGCGTTTGGCTGTGGTGTAATCTCTCCGCCGAGGCAGTGTTTCTGTGGTGTGTTGAGCAGATACTCCGCTATCTGGCGACCATTATAACTATTGCCTCCGCCATTCCCGCGCACATCTACGATAAGATATGGAAGGTCGCTTACTTGCGCGTATGCTTGTTTGAAATCCTCCACAACGCTATCCATCATCGATTCAATGCAGATATAACCAACACCCTCGCGAAGTGTTTTGCAATGTGCTTGAGGGGTGTTGCCCAGTAGCGCACTTGATAGAGGTAATTTGAAGTTTAAGATATCTCCATCTCTGCGTACATCGCAATAGATTAGGCTGTCGGTAAACGATGTGAAGATACCGAGTTGAGTTCGTCGCAATCTATATGAGTCAGTCGATGCAGAGGTGAACTTTTTTCTATCCTCTACATATTGCTCGATAGGGATGTTGTTGATAGCGATTATTTCATCCCTGTCGCAAAAACCACACTTTGTAAAGTGGTCAGTGGGATTATCGATGAATATTCTACCCTCCACAATTGCGGGATAATACTCCGCCGAGTGAAGCAAGAGCATAACCCCCGCGTGCCCGATGTTCAGCGCAGCAAAATATTCACGCAGCAATATTCCATAATCGGCTTTGGTAATTGCTTTGTTTTCTATTCGTTGGACGAAAGAATTATAAAGAGAGTCAATCTCGTAACCTTTATGCTTGCTCAAAATACATTGTTCGGCAACAATATCGTGAATACTCTTGAAATCTTCAGCGAAATGTTCCGCCTCAACTGGAAGTTCAGAAACAAAATACGACTGAATTAGTTTTCGCTTCTCCTCATCTTGCTTAATGATATATTCAATCAAACTATCCTTAAAAACGGTAACGCCCAAAATGACGGTTATGCCCGCCAAAGCAATTACCGAAAGGATGGTTATAAGGGAATATTTCAGAAATTTATTCATTAGTTATATAGTTAGTCTTTAGGTGGAGTAATGTGTTGATAATTTAATGTATAAGCATGTTACTTGTTGATGTATGAGTTGGAAAATTCTGAGTATCAATTGGTTAAATATAGCTCGAACGAATATTGAGCCGAAAAATTCTGTGCAATTGATAGAAAATGGCATAACTCATTATTACATAGTATATTGCATTTTATATCTCCATTTATTTCACCAAAACTCATTTTTTTCTCATTTTCTTTAATTTTTTCTGCATTTTGTGCTTTTTTAACACTATGATACTGCAAATATACCGTTTTTTAGCTGAAAAATCCCCTCCACCAAAAGAAAAAAGGACTGGTTCATGGATTTGCCATTTCGGTTGATTCATAACCAATGCATGTCACTCTGAGGTGTTTTACCCTCCTGCGAAAATATAGGTTTAGTTTAGTTCTTGTATATATATACTCAAGGATTTAAACTAAACCACATTTTACCCTGGTTCTTTTTTCTTTTGGCGGCTTTATCTTTATATGTGATTCACTAAGATGATATCTGATCGATGTAAATTAGGGTTCAAATCATAAAATAGTAAATATTTGAATAGAAAAAGAAGAATAAACTCTTTTATTGTTCAAAATATTGCTATATTTGCAATATGAAAAGACAATTAAAGGAAATAGGAGCTATCCCTATAACGACTTCAGTTATCGAATCGTTATATCCAGAACTCAAGTCTGCAGATAAGAAGGTTGTTTGGCTTGAGAAGAACGGGTATATCATAAGATTGAAGCGAGGACTCTATGTTGTCAACCCCGAACATTCGGGAAAGACACTTTCAAATGAATTGATAGCTAATCATCTATATGCACCTTCTTACATCTCTATGTCGACGGCATTGAGGTATTATGGTTTGATTCCAGAGGCTGTATTTACGCATCAGTCAATGACGGTAAAGCATTCCCGAAGTTTTCAGACTCCTATTGGTAATTACGATTACAAATACATTGCCCGAGATGCCTTTTCTGTAGGAGTGAGGAGCATACATAAGGGAGAATATGCTTTCTTGATAGCATCACCCGAAAAGGCTTTGTGTGATTTGATAGCAAATTCGTCAAAGGTCAATCTGCGCTTTTTGAAGGATGTGGAAAACTATCTTGAGCATGACATCCGAATGGAGATGGATGAATTTTATAAGTTTGATACTACAATTTTTGAAAACTATATTAAGGTAGGAAAAAAGGCCGATTCTATTGCAACCCTATTAAAGTTTCTGAGACGATGAAGAATGAAATTTACGATAACATGTTGTCACGCTATGATTTGACGACAGAGCAGAATAAGCGAAACGCCATATTTGAAGTAAACCAACAGGTGATTCTTGCCGGGTTGTATAGTGGTGGATTTTTTGAATCCGCAGCATTCTATGGCGATACTTGTCTGAGAATCTTTCACGGGTTGCAACGCTTCAGTGAAGATATGGATTTTTCTTTGCTAGCACAGGATGATGCATTTGACTTCAGCAAATATTTCCGACCCATTGTTGATGCATTCGCCTTGGTAGGGCGTGAGGTAGAAATCAAGAAGAAGGATAAGAAGAATTTCGGCAATGTTGAGTCTGCCTTTCTAAAGGATAATACCGATGTATATGATGTATTGTTTCAAACAGAGAAGTCCATTAAAATCAAGATTGAGGTTGATACTTGTCCTCCACTGAATTTTAAGACCGCGCAGAAACTATTGTTGCAGCCTCATTCATTCATGACTCGTTGCTTCACTTTACCCGATTTGTTTGCAGGTAAGATGCATGCCCTGGTATATCGTGCGTGGAAGAATAGAGTTAAGGGACGCGACTGGTACGACTTTGAGTGGTATGTACGCCATAATGTACCGCTTGATTTTGCACACTTAGCTGAAAGATGCAAACAGTTCAATAATGAAGATGTTACTCCAGAACTATTCAAGGAGAAACTCAAGGAGCGCCTTTCGACGGCTGATATAAAGCAAGTAAAAGAGGATGTGTTGCCTTTTGTTCGCAATCCGAAGGAGTTGGAAATCTGGTCAAATGACTATTTCGTTCAGTTGGCGGAGATGGTGAGAATTGAGTAAGAAAAAGAATAGGCTAAAGATTACCAAACTTTAAGAGATTGGTATGCAAGTATAAATTTATTTGTAAAATTATTAATGCTAATCATCCCCAAATATAACAAACAGCGTTAGAAGAAATCTAACGCTGTTTGAGCGAATTATAAGAAGGGAATAAGTTACTCCCCTTTAACCACATCTGCTGGGTTTTCGTGGGCGGCTTTGAGGCTGCGGGAGGTGACGAGCGAGAGGGTGATAAGGAGTACCAGCGCAAAGGCTGACACATATACCCACCAAGCGATGGGGGCTTTGTGCACAAAATTCTTTTGCCATTCGCCGATGATGTAGTACGCCGTGGGCATCGACACCATAAAGCACGCTACCACAATTTGCACATAGCGTGAGTTGAACATCCAGAGCAGTCCCGAAGTCGTTGCTCCAAAGACACGGCGGATGGCAATCTCCTTGCGGCGGTATTGCGTCTCGAAGATGATAATTCCAAAGACACCCATCAGCGAGATGACAATCGACAACGCCGAAAAGAGCGACATCAGCACCGTCTGGTTGCGTGTCTCGGCGTACATATCGGCAATCTGGTCTTCGACCTTCTCAATTTGCAGGAGGTCAGAACCGCTACCTATGACCTCATCCCAAACGGTCCTAATCTGCTCAACAACTTGTTTATAATCAGCTTTGGGGTGCAGACGCAGATAGAATTGCGTCATAGGGTCTACTTTGGTGTTACACATTATTTCATAATAGACATCAGGACGATTGACTGAGCGAAAGCGACACCCCGAAATGGACCCAATAGCACTTTCCAATAGAGGTGCGTGGTGACCACTTTCAGAGAGTTTATTTAACAACTCAGATGTAACAATGCGCTTGCCGTTATCGGTAGGCGAAAAGTCTCGACCTGTAACAGGAATATGAAAAAACTGCAAGAAATTGTATCTAACGATAATGCCATCGACATTAATTTTTTCGCTATCTTTTGTGGAAGAAAGTCTCATCGAAAGAGATGGTTTAAACATATCATATTGTGCCATTGTTGCATCTTCAACCATAGGACTTCGTTTTAACTCCTCGAGAATCACATTATTATGCGACTCAAATTGGCTGTAATTGATATATTCTCTTGATCGAGAACTAAATGTAACCACATTATCATAATTAAATCCCATATCATATTTCGCCATATAGCGATACTGCAACCAGAAGGCTAAAGTTACCATAATAAGCGTCATTGATATTGAGAACTGCACAAACGATAGCACCATACGCAATCGTTGTCCCGCTTTTGACCCGCCGAAACGACCTTTAATAGCGAGTGACGGAGCAAACGATGTGATGTACCACGCAGGATAGAGCGCGGCGGTGAGTGCCAACGCTACCACGATGAGCAATATCCAGCCGATGGTGACAAGGTTATCCTTCAACGCAAGTGAGCAATCTACAAAGTCGGCGATAAAGCTATCTTGAATGGCAATCATCAGGTAGAGAGCCAGCGCCAATGAGATAAGGGTGAGTGCCAATGCCTCGAACAGAAAACTCCAGCGCAACGAGCGATTGGTTGCGCCAAACACCTTGCTGATGTTCACCGCACGGATGCGCACAGGAATAAGCGCGAAGAAGAAATTTACAAAGTTGATAAAGGCAATCAGTACCGTCAAAATCGCCACAGCAATAAGACCATAAATGGTTGAGAGATTTCCCTGACGGAACCCTATGGATATATATTCTTTGGTTATCGTAAATGGTGAGAAATATAAATCCTTTAGCGAAATAAGACGCATCGGTTTCTCATTAACAAGGACTCCTTCTCCCACCTCTGCCTTTAGTTTCTTGGCATAAATATCTCGCCATAGATTCTCAAATTTTTCAGGGTCAGCTCCTTCCTGCAGTTTTATTATTCCTGTTTGCCCCTTGTTGAAAAGACTTGGGACTGTATAGCCCAATCGTAATAAATTAGTTTCGGAAAACATTGAGTTTTTTTGGAAAGCCTTATATATTCCGACAATCTCAATCCCGTCATATTTACTAACACCATAATAATAAACAAAATCACCTATGCCGAGTTTCATCTTCTCGGCGGCATAGTCCGAGATAATAACTGTTTGAGGGCGTTTGAGTTGCTCCGCATCTCCCACAATCATCTCAATACCCAGCGCATCAATGGCAGACAGGCTTATGCCGGCGGTTGTTAGATTAAATAGGTTATAATGCTCGCCATTTTTCTTGTATATATATTTCTCCGTGTTTGATTCAAAGAAAGAAAAATATCCAGCAGCCTCCACCTCGGGAATCTGTTTGATGGTCTCTTCGGTTGGCGACCAGGGAACACCCAATGAGAAAAATTCTGACGAATAATCCTCCGTAACAGTTACATAAACCCTCTCGTAGTCGGGGATGGAACTGTTGTAGCTCAAGCCATAATGCACCTGCGCCATCAGAATGTAGAAGGCGATAAAAGCAATGGTCAAGCCTGCAATGTTGAGAATAGAGGCTGTCTTGTAACGCTTGAGCGTTGTTAGGAAATTTTGAAATGCAATTTTCATAGTATTTAAGTTTTTTGTTATTTATTTTGTGATGCGAGGGGGTATCACCCGCCCTCGCACCCGGATGGAGTGGAGTTTTATCTTATCATTATGCTACATCCATTATTTTATTCTCCTTTGACCACCTGCGCGGGGTTTTCGTTGGTGGACTTTATGCTGCGATAGGTAACCAATCCCAGTGTTATGAGTGCTATCATACCACCGCTTACAGCAAACATCCACCACGATATTTCCAATTGTCCTGCGATAAAATGTGCATAATTCATATTTGCAAACCATCGAGCAATAGGCATTGCTATGATAAAGCATACGATAAGTATTATCGCATACTGCATATTCATTTTCCATATCACACTTTGGCGTGTTGCTCCAAACACGCGTCGGATGGCTATCTCTCTACGGCGATATTGAGTCTCAAAGATTACCAAGCCAAATACACCCATCAGCGAGATGGTTATTGCCACGATAGAAAAGAGTGTGGAGATATTTAATCCTTTTCGGTCGTCTTCATAGCGCTTTTGCATATGGTAGTCAAGATATTGCACATCAACCTCTTCAAGCGAAGGATCAAATTTCGCCAATGTCTGTTGTATGTAACGGCGTATATCATCGAGACTAACAGATGATGGTATTCGCACATAGAACTCTGTTGCCATATATCTAATATCTGCGGGCGCGAAAAATCCCATAAAATATTGAACGAAATCAAGTGAGGTGAGTTGTACATCCTTGATAATACCCACCACACGACCTTGACCATTCAAACTATCGCCGATGTTTACACCCTTTTCAATGTGCAACTTCTCTCCAATAATCCATTCTCGGTTAGTGGCATCCGCTGAAAAATCCTCGCCCATTTGAATAGGGATATTGAAGAAACGCAGGAATGAATTATGCACACCTCCACCCATCATAGGAAGTCTGTCGTTGCCAACAGTTACCCACTCAATATTAGAGTTTGAATATATTGATTGTGCGGCGTAGGTTATATCAATAACATCAGGGTTTTTGCTCAACTCCTCCATTATGGCGTTGAAACGATCGGTTAAGTGGGGTGTAGCCATCTGGAATGTGACAACATTGTCGGTCTGGTAGCCAACATCAAACTTCACAATATTGCGATACTGCAACCATAGCAGTAAGGAAATTGTCACCAATGTGGTCGAGATGGTAAACTGCACAGTTATCAGAATCATACGCAACCATCGTCCTGCGCGTGATCCCGCAAAACCGCCCTTGACGGCTAACGAGGGATTAAACGAGGTGATGTACCACGCAGGATAGAGAGCAGCGGTGAGAGCCATAACCACCACAATGAGTGTTACCCATCCAATGGTTGGCAGATTATCACTGAAATCAAGCGACGCTGAAAGATAGTTGCTGATGAAAGTATCTTTTATGGCAATCATCAGATAGAGTGCAAGCGCGAGTGATATGAGTGTTAGAGCCAAAGCCTCAAATAGGAAACTCCAGCGCAAGGTAAAATTGGAAGCACCAAAAATCTTGCTTATGTTCACAGCCTTTATGCGCACAGGTATCAATGCAAAGAAGAAATTGACAAAGTTGATAAAGGCGATAGCGATGATTATGAATGCAATACATATCCACAAGTAAGTGGCTTTTTTTGAGCCGTTTGTATGTGTGTCCATAAAGTGCTGAAAATATGTAGCAGCAATAGGGATCAGCCTCATTTTTCGTTGCTTGTCCACATTCTGTTCGCTGGAATCCACACCCTCAGCCCAAGCAGTGTAGTCATCGCGCCAAATCTTCTCGAAGTTTGCCGCATCGGCACCTTCTCGCAACTTTACAAACGTCCAGCCGCTGTGACCTGTATTGCGTGATGCTAAATAAGAATAATGTTTAGGTGGTGTTGTTAAGCACTTTAATCTGCCAAATAGTGAATTGTGGGGTAAATCTTTGTATATGCCTACAACCGTATAAGGAACCTCACCTCTGCAGGTGCGTCCGTCCATCATATTGTATGCTTCATATATAGAATCTCCTATACCGAGTTTCATTGTTTCGGCTACCGATTCAGCAATAATTATCGTTTGAGGTTCTGCGATACGAGTTAGGTCACCCGCCAGACACTCCATCCCTAAAAGTTCAATGGCTGATAACGATATCTGGTCAAATCCATAAGGAAACACTTCGTAATAATCTGCCGAGACCTGCTTATAACATTTATCGTTAGAGTAGTCAGATATAAAACCATACCCTACAACATCGGGACAACTCTCAAATGCTCGTTGTGAAGTCCCCTCTGGCGCGCTAATTTTCCACATCTCATACCTTAAATCGCCTTCAGTCACCGCGATAGCATAAATCTGGTCGTGGTCTTTGATTGATTTGTTGTACGATAGGTCGTAATGTACCTGCGCCATCAGAATGTAGAAGGCGATAAAAGCAATGGTCAAGCCTGCAATGTTGAGAATAGAGGCTGTCTTGTAACGCTTGAGCGTTGTTAGAAAGTTTTGAAATGCGATTTTCATAGTATTTAAGTTTTTTGTTATTTATTTTGTGATGCGAGGGGGCATCACCCGCCCTCGCACCTGAAGCCGACGGAGTATATACGGTTTCAACTATGCTCCGTAGCAGCGATTACATACGGCTGCGAACATCCGTTACCAGCTTACCATCAAACAAGCACAAGATGCGCTGTGCGTAGGATGCGTCGTGCTGTGAGTGGGTTACCATAATCACGGTTGTGCCCTCGCTGTTGAGCTCGCGCAAGAGGTTCATAACCTCCTGACCATTCTTTGAGTCGAGATTACCCGTAGGCTCATCGGCAAGGATGAGCTTGGGGTTGCTCACCAGGGCGCGCGCGATGGCTACACGCTGCTGCTGACCTCCCGAGAGCTGCTGTGGGAAGTGCTTTGCGCGGTGGGTCATATCCATACGCTCCAGCATCTTCTTTACGCGCTCCTTACGCTCGGCAGGCTTCACACCCATATAAATCAGCGGAAGCTCAATATTCTCCGACACATTCATCTCGTCGATAAGGTTGAACGACTGGAACACAAAGCCGATGTTGCCACGGCGGAAGTAGGTGCGGTCACGCTCCTTGAGGTTGCCCACCTCGTTGTCCAGGAGCATATACTCGCCACTTGTTGGGTTGTCCAGCAGACCCAGAATGTTCAACAGGGTTGACTTACCGCAACCTGAAGGACCCATAATGGCGACGAACTCGCCCTCCTTAACCTCGAAAGATACGCCTGCAAGGGCTACGGTCTCAATCTCCTCGGTGAAGAAACTCTTCTTCAAATCCGTTACTTTAAGCATTGTCATAATTGTAAAATTTTAATTGGTTAATAAATTGTGTTATGTGTTTTTTATATTGTTTTTTTCGTTTTTCCTTAGTCATCCCCCGACTAACCGTAGGTTAGGCGATGGGGATCTTCCACTCATTTTTTGTTAATTCCCTGGAGGATTCCCTTCGCCACTCGCTATGCTTGTGGCGGGGAATGACGCGAGGGTTATAGTTTTTATTCCGTCTTAATCATCTCGATTGGATTTGCAGTGGCGGTGTGCCAAGTGCGGGCAATCTGAATGGCATAGACCACAGCCAAAACAAGTGCTGCGCCCAATGCAAATATCCACCACGAGAGTGGAGCGCGCAAACCTGCGATGGTCTGCATCCACGCTGAGCCAGCCATATAGGCGATAACCACGCCGAAAGCGGTTGCAGGCACAGTTATCCACAACAAATCTGCTGCGACCATCACCATCACCTCGCCAACGGTAGCTCCCGCCACCTTACGAATGGCAATCTCCTTGCGTCGGCGCTGCATCTCGTTATCCATATAGCCAATCAAGCCCGACAGAGCAATGATGAGCGTAATCACGCAGATAACGGTGATTAGATTACGCATAGCCTTTATTTCATCCAGGCTATCCTCCAGACGCTCTTCGTAAGAATACATCTGCAATTCATCGTTGCCCGTCATATTTTTTAATATTGCGAGCACCTGCTCACGCTCTTCGTCGGTGGCTTTAGTAGAGAAACGCATAGCAACAGTGTAGCGCTTTTTCAGTGTGAACTCAGAGGATTTATATATCACAGCAGGTATTACAGTTCCCTCTTTTGCCGACATAAAATCTTTCACAACACCCACAATCTGATAGGTTCCTGCCCAAGCTCCGATATATTTGCCAATAGCAGAATCTGTCCAACCCATACGCTCCACCAAAAGCTCATTTACAAGGCATTTGTCCCTGCCATCATCTTCAGTCAGATAGCGACCATCAACCAACTCAATACCTAAAAACTCGGCAAAGTCTGCTGACGACCATTGCAAATCAATATAGTGAAAAAGAGGTTTTCGTTGTTCATCTGCGGTAGTGAGGAATATCTGCGATGTAGAGGCATTCAGAGGATTATCTCCGATTGAAACAGCCTCAACAAACGGGAAGCGTTTAATCTCACTCAACACAGCATCGCGCGATGGAAGATTATAATCGTAATTATTTCTCTCTTCCTCTGGCGGATACAGACTCACAGCATAAATATTTTCTATGTGGTAGCCATAGTCCATATTGCGGCGATACTGTGTCTGGCGAATACATATAATCATAAATATCAACACCGCCACGGTGCATCCCATCTGCACGAACAGCAAGGCTCGCTTCCAGAAACGATAACTCTCGCCACCACCTCTAAAGGCTGTCTCCAGCTTAACTCGTGAGAACAACCACGCTGGGATAATGCCTGCAAGCAGGAATGCCGAGCAGCAGACTACAATGGGTATCCACAACAAATTAAACGCAAACATTAATTTTAACGACCATCCTATCAGGTGGAGGATCTCCTTCTCCAGGCACCAAATCATAAACGATGTCCAGAGTGTTGCGCTGCCAGTGATTAACAATGTCTCTACCAGGAAGAGACGGAAAATATCGCTCTTCTGCGCTCCGTGGCATCGCAGCATAGCAATGGTGCGACTGCGCTCGGCAAGTGACGAGATAGAGAGCAAAATATAGTTCAAGCAGGCAACAACCAAAGCCAGAATTGCGATGCCCGACATAAGAGCCACCATTGTTATATCACTATCATTCTGGTACATTTCTCGTATGGGTACAATGTGATACTTGGTCTTGTAATTCTCCTCACTTTGCAGATACTTCTCGGGTGCACCTGCTCTTTCTGCGATACCCTCTAAATTCTTTTCAACATCTGCTTCGTTTGCACCTTTGCGAAGTTTGACATAGGTCGCAAACGAGAGTAGCCATTTGTATTCGGAGTGTGATAATCCTTGCTCTTCAGGTCGAAAGGCAAGCAATAGATCGGCATTATTCAATATATATATGTGTGTCGGCCTGCTATCCCAATTACTATATACGCCTTGAATAGTTACTTCTTTAGCAACCTTATCACCGACATCATTATACACCTGAACGGTTTTCCCGAGTGGATTTTCGTCACCAAAGAGTCTCTTCGCACCACTGTCGGAAATCATAGCAGCATCTGGAGTTGAGAGTATCTTATGGGGGTCACCACTGATGATTTTAAGGTCGAAGACATCAAAAAAAGTGTTTGATACTTCACCCAAACGCATCTCAACAGCCTCACGATTTTCATAGCTCATCTTGCGGCTATAATATTGCGTGACTGTAGCAGCCTCGAAAAGAGGATTTTCGCTAACTATTTTTTCATAGATAGGATAACGCACTCGATAGTCGATTCGTGGTTCATTATTGTGACTCTCGCCCAATGTGTATATGCGCTTATAGTCGGGTATCCAGCGGTCGTAAGAGAGGTAATAGCCTACCCGCGCAAAGATGATTATTGCGACAAACAGACCAAGTGAAAGTGAAACAAATCGCGCAAGGGTGTTGCCTCGGCGGTTTGACAGATAACGGAATGAGTAGTTTAGTGTATTCATAATGTTTTGAGGTTTTATTATTTCTTCAAAATAAGTACATCGTGTGAGCCGAAGTTATCGTAAGCCGAGGTGATGACCTTCTCGCCTGGCTCAAGACCCTCCAGAATTTCATAGTGTTGTGGGTTCTGGCGACCTATGCGTATATCGCGGCGGTAAGCCTTCTCGCCCGAAGGATCAACCACATATATCCATCCGCCGCCTGTGGCCTGGTAGAATGCGCCACGAGGGATGATGACAGCCTCGCTCGCCTCGCCGAGCTGCAGGTTGATGTGGTAGGTCTGACCGATGCGGATATTGTCGGGTACCTCGCCCGCAAAGGTAAAGTCGGCACGGAACTGACCGCCCTTGACTTCGGGATAGACCTTGCGGATGACCATATCGTATTTGCGCTCCTGACGCTCGATGGTGGCAGGCAGACCCACCACGATGCGGTCGATGTAGTGCTCATCAATCTGTGTTGAGACCTTGAACGCCGACATATCGTTAATCTGACCGATAGAGGAGCCAGAGCCTACATTACGCCCCAGCACCACATCCAATGCACCCACCTCGCCGTCGATAGGAGCCTTCACGCAGAGGTTATCCACTCTCTGGCGTATGAGCTGCATATTGCGGGACATCGACTGCAGGTCGCTATCCATCTGCTTCACCTGATTGGTGCGGTAGAGCGAGTCCTGCTTTTGACGCTCCATAACCAATGCGCGACGCTTCACCGAGTACTCATAGTCCTCCTTCGACTGCAACCACACCTCACGCGCCAACAAATCCTTTTTGTAGAGCACATCGTTATTCTCAAATGTGCGACGCTTGCGCTCCACCTCCATATCGAGCTGCATCTGCTCTTGACGCAACGAAAGACGATCCTTCTCCATCTGGATAAGGGTGTTGCGCAGGATGTTCTGCTTCTCGGCAAGATCGGCTTCGGAGTTGAGAATCTGCATCGAAAGGTTATTGTTGGAGAGCTCGACAATCACATCGCCCTTTCTGACCATCGTACCCTCCTCGGCAACGATGCGCTCCACCAGTCCTGTCTCCATTGGCGAAATCTGCACCGTGGTGATTGGCTTCACCGCACCCGACAGACGCACATAGTCGTTGAACTCGGTCTGCTCGACGGGCGAGATTGTGAGGATGTTGGCATCAACGCGCAGTGTGGATGAGTTGTCACGCAGCAGGAGCGAGATGACCAAAATGATAAATACCGCAGCAACTGCGTAAGGGATGTTTTTCTTCTGAAAGAGAGCCTTCCAGCCTGTTTTCTTCTCAAGTTTAATATCCATAGTTGTAATTTTTATTTTGGGGTTATATTTCCCTCGTCATTGCGAGGAGGGCATTAGCCCGGCGTGGCAATCAGTTTATCATCAAATGAGATTCCCACGCTCACTACGCTTGCTCGGAATGACGCGTGTATTTTTATTCAGTTTTAATCATCTCAATAGGGTTTGCAGTGGCGGTGTGCCAAGTGCGGGCAATCTGGATGGCATAGACAATAGCCAAAACGAGCATTGCGCCAGCGGCAAATATCCACCACGAGAGTGGCGCACGCAAACCTGCGATGGTCTGCATCCACGCTGAGCCAGCCATATAGGCGATAACAACACCGAAAGCGGTTGCAGGAATAGTTATCCACAACAAATCCGCTGCGACCATTACCATCACCTCGCCAACGGTAGCTCCCGCCACCTTGCGAATTGCAATCTCTTTGCGGCGGCGCTGCATCTCGTTATCCATATAGCCAATAAGTCCCGACAGTGCGATGATGAGTGTAATCACACAAACCACAAGCATTGTGATGCTCACCTTGCGCTCGCCCTCAAACTGACTCATAAAGGTCTCTTTGGAACTGATGAGATTGAATTTATCCTTCTCCGTAACATCATAGTTTTTCTCGTTGAGAATATTAAGTATGTACTCCACATCCTCCTTTGAAGGCTTTTTCTTGAAACGCACCGTTGGCCAGACGGATGCCAATGGCACGCCTTGTGAACTTGACAAATAACTTTCGTTAATATCTCGTGCTGGGTTGAATGTACCATTGTGGATTATTATGGGCTTCACAACGCCGCGTCTTATATAAAAATCCTTTACCACGCCAATGATACGATACTTGCATTGGTCAATATTTGCATAACTGATATCTCCGATTTGGATTAGTCTTCCAATAGGAGAACCCTCTATGCCCATCTGTTTTTTGAAGGTCTCATTGATTAATACATTTCGAGTAGTCAATATATCTTCCCACTCAATAGGATACTCATCGGAGTGGAATGTGCGACCTTCCAGCAACTCAAATTTGAATACATCGAGAACCTCTGCATCCCACCACAATTCGTGGATTGGAAATTGAAACTGGTTATTTTCATCCACATACATATTACGCTCTTCGTCGTTAGTCAAGAAACTATGACCTGATGATGACAATGAAATAGCCTCCACAGCGTGATAGTCTGCTATCTCGTCGCGTATGGGCAGAATACCAGCGTAACTATTAGTTCTCAAATACGCTATCATATAGACATTGTCAATGTTGTATCCCATATCTTTGTTCTGTACATAGTGCATCTGGCGCAGACAAATGGCGAGGAAGATAACGGCTGAGATAGTGCAGGTAATCTGTATAAAAAGTAAACTGCGTTTCCATAGACGGTAACTATCGCTACCACCTCGGAAGGCGCGTGAGAGTTTCACACCCGCAAAGAGCAAGGATGGAATCAAACCCGACAGCAGGAATGCCACCACACAGACAAGCAGCGGTATCCAGATGCGCTCCCAAGCAAACAACACATCGTTATGGTAGCCTGTGAGGGAGAATATCTCCTTATCCAAGCACCATATCATAAATGCCGTCCACGCAATGGCTGCGCCCATGATAAGCAGGGTTTCAACTGCGAACATCTTAAATATATCGCTCTTCTGCGCTCCGTGACAGCGTAGCATTGCTATGGTGCGGCTACGCTCGGCAAGCGATGAGATAGAGAGCAGAACATAATTCAAGCAAGCCACCACCAACGCCATAATGCCGACAATGGTAAGCAGAAGTTGTGTTTGGCGAAGATTGTTGTCTTGGAAGTAGTTATCCTTTAGGGGAACTAATATCACACTTCTATCCATAGACTCATTGTACTCTTTGAAACGCTTGTTTATCTCCACCAAGTTGCGCTCTACATCTTCAATCTTTGCACCCTTATGCAGTTTGATATAGGTTGGGACAGTCAGACCCCAAAGGTCAATTCTTTGACCTTGCCAAGACCTCTGTTGTTTATCATACATCACTATATCAAAACTTCCCATTGAGGTGTTTGCAGGTGTATTGGCAAAGACTCCACAGATAGTGTATTCGCAAGGAGTTGAGCGACTTTTGTCGTTCAATACCTTCCCCATAGGGTCTTCATTGCCGAAGACCCTTTTGGCGAAACTCTGTGAAATCATTATGCTTGTAGTATTTAATTGCTGTGGGTCGCCACATATAATATCAAAATCAAATACATCAAATAAGTTTTTGTTATCCCGTAACCTTAAGCATCCCTTCCAGCGATAACTCTCGTTGTTGTATATCATTTCTCCTTCACTATCTTTGCCTCCTCCATAGAAGTAGGTTATCGCCTCAATCTGCGGAATCTCGGCAGCCATTGCCTCTGCCGCCACGAATGAAATCTCGTTTTTGAACCCTACTTTCGGCGAATATGACCAAGCGGCATAAATCCTGTTGTAGTCGCTAAAACAGCGGTCAAATGTGAGGTTGAAACCCACATACGAGAAGATGAGGAGTGCAACCAGCAAGCCCAATGAGATTGATACAAATCGCGCCAGAGTGTTGCCTCGGCGGTTAGCCAAATAACGGAATGAGTAGTTTAGTGTATTCATAGTAGTTCAATTCAAAATTCAAAATTCAAAATATTCTTTTGCTAATATAACTAATTTTTTCGTGCGGCTGATTCTATAAACGACACTCCGTTATAATAATCAACTATGCGGCACTGGATGATGTATGAGAGCCTTGTTCGCAACATATCCGCCTCGGCTTGTAGCAGGGTGTTTGCCGAGCTCTGGAGGTCAAGCGGCGAGACCATTCCCTGCTCAAACTTCTGCTCCATACCCTGGTAAGCAACCCTGGCAGTCTCTACACGTTTGCGATTGGCGATATATTGTGCTCCGTAGCCCTGCATCTGCTGGTAGGCACGGGTTATGTCGGTCTGAAGCGAACGGCGCGCATTCTCGGCGTTAATCTCGGCGTTACGCAGATTGTTCTGAGCGCGAATCTTATTGTTGCGGCGGCTAAAGCCCGAAAATATGGGGATGGAGATAGAGCCGAGCGACAGACCCGAACCTCGGTTGCCCTTCATCTGCGTCGCCCAATCATCGACGGGGTAGTGGATTTTACCCATACGGGTGTAGTAGCTTGTGCCATAACTAAAACTGATGCCCGACGAAAGGCTGGGTGCTATCTGCCACTTGGCGTTTGAAAGACTTATCTCGGAGCTGCGCACCGAACGGTCGGCATTTCGTACCGTGTAGTGGTTCTCCAATGCGTAGTCCAGCACTCCATCAAGTGAGGGGCAGCTAACGATGCTCTCAATGCCAATCTCTGGGTCAATCTCCAGAGGCTTCTCGCCAGTGTAGTTCATCGCCGAACGGAGCGAGATGTATGACATATCCAGAGAGTTTTGTTGCGAGATGAGAGTCGATGCGTTGCTGGCAACCGTAGCCTCCACTTCGTGCATATCGGCACGACTACGCTGTCCCAGCTCAAACTGCACTCTAACAAGCTCCAGCGAACGCTGGCTTGCTTCAAGGCGTTGTTTGGCAATATCGACCATGCCGAGGTAGTAGAGCACATCGAAGTAGCACGACATCACCTCGCGGGTTACATTCTCCTTGGTTGCCTCCAGACTGCTCTGGCTTGACTCATAGGAGAGTTTCTGCATCTTGAGCGAGCTGATCATTCGGCGCACCGAGAAGATGGGTATTGAGACACCACCGTTGTAAGAGTTGCTGAAGGTTGTGATTGTGGTGTAGGTGTTGGTTGCAGGGTCGATGGAGCGACCAAAGCTAAGCGACGCCGAGGTGGATGCACTCGCCGATGGGAAGAATGCAGCCACAGCCTCCTTCTTGGCAAGCTCGGCATTGCTTAAATTGTTCTCACTCTGCTTGATAGAGAGCGAATTTTCCAAAGCATACTCCATACATTCCAGCAGAGTCATTTGCTGTGCAAATGATGCGTGTGAGAAAAGTGTCAAAAAAATTGACACTGCAAGGGTTAAAATAGCCTGTTTCATATCATTTTTGTGTGTTTCTTCGTTTGTGGTTGTAGTATGCCGAAACCGTGCCAAAAGTGTTAAATGGTTGAGGCGTAGGCACTTGACAAAAATTGGAAATTTGAAAAGTGTCAAAAAATTAGACAGTGGTGTAATTTTTTTTGACAGTGGAGGTTTTTCTCTATAAATTTGTAACAAACAAGAGCTATGGCAAAGCAAGGACGATTGATTATAGTAGATGATAACAGGGGTATTCTGTCGGCAGTTAAGTTGCTGACAGAAAAGCATTTTGCGTCAGTTATCGGACTCTCGTCGCCCAATCTGCTCATCTCGGAACTACGCCTTCAGGGGGCGGATGTCGTTCTGCTGGATATGAATTTCACGGCGGGCATAAACTCTGGCAATGAGGGTCTTTACTGGCTTAAGCAGGTGGTGGAGAAATTCCCAGAGACCAAAGTGGTGTTGTTTACTGCCTATGCCGATATTGATCTGGCGGTGAGGTCGATGCAGTTTGGTGCCGTAGATTTTGTGGTGAAGCCCTGGGATAATGACAGGCTTATTGCCTCGTTGCGAAATGCCTACAATATGAGTCAAGGTGAAAATCGCAAGCGTAAAAAGGAGTCGAATGCCCGCGATGAGGTGCCAATGTTCTGGGGTCAAAGCGAGGCGATGAGCAGGGTGAGAGATGTTGTGGATAAGGTGGCTGTCACCGATGCTAACATACTGATTACGGGAGAGAACGGAACAGGTAAAGAGGTGTTGGCAAGAGAGATACATCGTCGCTCGTTGCGTCGCCAGTCGCCGATGGTCAGCATTGATATGGGTGCTATTCCAGAGTCGTTGTTTGAAAGTGAACTGTTCGGACATAAGAAGGGTGCGTTTACCGATGCGCACACCGATCGTGAGGGAAAGTTCCTCACCGCAAGCGGCGGCACATTGTTCCTCGACGAGATAGGTAATCTCTCGCAGCAGTCGCAGCAAAAGATGCTTGTGGCTCTGCAAAATCGCAGCATCGTGCCGTTGGGAAGCGACGAAGCCGTAGCGGTGGATATTCGTCTGATTGCCGCCACAAACCGCGATCTGTTCAAGATGGTTGGCGAGGGCGATTTCCGTCAGGATTTGCTATATAGAATCAACACCATTCATATCGAACTACCACCTCTGCGCCAGCGAAAAGAGGATATTTTGCCTTTGGCTGAAATCTTCCTTACGCGCTATGCCAACCGTTACAACAAGGGCGAACTGCGCTTTACCGAGGAGGCACAGCAGGCTTTGAAGGAGTATGTCTGGGAAGGTAATATACGCGAGTTGCAACACACCGTAGAGAAGGCTGTTATTATGGCGGAAAATCGCGATGTGGATGTTGAGCAACTGCGTCTGCAACCCATCGCGCTATCTTCGCAAAAGAGAGAAGGCTCGACACTTGAGGAGATGGAGCGTCGTATGATAAGTGAGGCTATTGCATCGAGCGATGGCAATATGACAACCGTCGCACAGCAGCTGGGTATCTCGCGCCAGACGCTATATAACAAGATTAAACGCTATGGGTTATGAAACAACGCACCATTCCATATCGTAAAATCCTGCTCTCGGCAGGGGCTGTGGCACTCTCTGCCGCGCTGATTGTTGTTGCTATATTCTACGACATCCGTTCGTTGCTCATAGTCTCCATTCCTGCTCTTGGCGTGTCGCTGTGGCGTCTGCTTGCCATATATAGCGATATAATGAAGCGAATACAGAGTGTGTTTGAGGTGATTGAGGGTAACGATATGTTGCGCCTTAACGACAACCCTCAATACACTGACAATGCAATGGTCAATTTCCTGCTCAACCGCATTATGGAGGTGATGAACTCTGTAAGAATGCAGATAAAGGAGAAGGAACGCTACATTGAGCTGATTATGGAGTGCGCCAATATAGGTATCCTCACCGTAAAGGAGAATGGAATAGTTGTACACGCCAATTCAAAGATCGTCAATCTGTTTGGACTGCGCCGATTTTCGCACATTGACCAACTGCGACCACAGTCAGAGTTGTTGGCGGAGAGGCTGATGAATATAAAAAATGGCGAGCAAAAGGTGGTGCGCTATGTCAATGAGATGGGCGAGATGACACTCTCGATAGGATGCTCGCAGATGATGCAGGGCGACCAGCGCTTGCGAGTGATTACCGTTGGCGATGTGAATAATATGCTTAATCAAAAGGAGCAGGAGTCGTGGGATAAGCTGACTCGTATCCTTACTCACGAGATTATGAATTCATTAGCTCCCGTGACATCCATCAGCCACACCCTGCTCAATTCACAACTCGACGAGGATAAAGTACAGAGCGGATTGCAGACCATACATTCAACAAGTGAGCGATTGCTATCGTTTGTACACTCTTTCCGTCAGGTGACACGCATCCCAACACCACAACGAAGCCCACTATTGCTAACGGAACTTGTTGGGCACGCCGTATCTATCCTAGAGTGGGATGGGATTGAGTGCAGTGTTGAGATTGTACCAGCCGAGACTATGGTCTATGTGGATCGTACGCTTATGGCACAGGTGCTGGTCAATATATTGAAAAATGCGCAGGAGGCTTTGGCCTCAGTAGATGGGGAGCGATGGGTAAGAATAAACAGCCGTCTGGATATAAGCGAGCGCATCGTCATAGATATCAGCAGCAATAGCGGACCTATCGCTGAAGAGATAGTTGAAAATATCTTCACCCCATTCTTCTCAACCAAACCCGATGGCTCGGGTATCGGACTCGCCTTCTCCCGCCAGGTCGTTCGTATGCACGGCGGCACCCTCTACCTCTCGGCAAACACCCCCGCCAAAGTAACATTCACGATGGTGCTGGAGTAGGGGGGCTTATGTAAAATACATTTCATCAATTAAGCTTCGCATTGACACCTCATCTGCCATTGCGTTTCCGTTCTCTCTTTCGAGCAGACTTTGCTCGATGTAGATTTCTGCGCTTGAATGTTTTACCGATTTGCTGATATATTTTGCAATATCAATCCGTGTCGCATTAAGCTTCTGATGTGGGAATTACTTCCCGATGCAGAAAGTAAACCACTCTGATAATCAGATAGTTACAGACTTGTGGGTAAAATAAGGGAATCAATTGAGCCTTGCAATTGTGACTAATGGCGACTTCTCGTTTTTGCCACTCGGCGCCCTGATTCTGACACAAAGATAGTAATTTTTCATAGAAAATACGAGTTAAATTATAGATAAATAATAACATAGCCCCAAAGACCATTTCACTTGTGTTTGATATGGATTTTTGGGGTTGTGAATGTTCACTTTCTATTGTAGAATATTCAGCTGGCTACAATTTGTAGCCAGCTGAATAGGTGAGCAGTCGGTTAGTCGGACTA
>JAFYOF010000141.1 GCA_017560305.1 Alistipes sp. | reverse complement strand
GCCACGCTCCATATGTGAGAGTGCCGAGTTAATCTTGCCCATAGCCTTGGTTATACGCTTCTGGGCATCGGCCATCGTGGTTACCGAAGAGGATGCACTGCGCTCAACCTCCGCCTTGCGAGCCTCGGCAGCCTTCTTCTCATAGAGGCTCTTGGCATTTGCCTTGATTCTCTTGGTGTCGAGTGCCGGTGCTGCGATGGTGAGGTTTATACCTTTGGCAAGAGTAGAAATCTCGGTGAGCAGTGTCTTGACGCGCTCCAACTTCGCCTCGCTGTTCTTGGTGTCGATGGTGAGACGGTAATCAAAACTACGCTTCTTGCCATTCTTGGTGCGGAACACACGGTCAATCTCCTCCATCATATTCTTGATGTTGTTGACCGCAGGAGTCAACGATGCCTTTGCCTGCACAAGTTTGCCGACGGCCTCACCGAAGGCCATCACCTGCTTCGTACCTTGTGAGGCATCGACATTGATGGAGTAATTGACTTGATAATTCTGTTCCTGTGCCATTCGAGATGGGTTTTATCTTATTATAAGAGTAGTGGTTTTGGGGCGTGAGAGATTAAAAATAACCGCCGTAAGTCTTACGGCTTACAGCGGTTTGTCAGGGAGTCTTTTCGGGGAGTGAGACCGGTATTGGCATACGACTGATGAGCATCTGTTCGTGCAGCCACAGAGCATCCTCAGAAAGAATAGCAAAATCCTCATCGGAGATTGTTTCAAGGTCTACTCCGGGGAAGTAGTGGCGCACATAGATCACTCGCTGGCGAATGCGCTGCTCATCGGTAATGCGCCACCGGTCTATAAGTTTACCAGCGTACTCTGACGAGTAGTGATAAGCTCCGAGAGCTGACCCATAAGACCGAAGAGGAACATCGAGTCGTTATCCACGAGTTCACGGTCACCATCGATGAAGCAGTCACGGGCAAGCGTGCGCATTGCCATAACCTCATCCTTCTTCGAGGCTGCCATAAACTTCGAGAACTGAGGGAAAGTAGGCTCCGACATATAGGCCACATAGACCTCCTTATCGTCACCCGCCTCGCCAAAGACCACCATAGGGTAAATCTTGCGCAGTTTCTTCTCCTCCTTAATCTTCTGAGCCTTATCCTTAATCTCAGACTCCTGTTTCATTGTGAGCATTTTCTCTTCCATAAAGAAATCGTATTACGTGAATTATACTATGTAAGTTGTATCCACTTAAAGTGTAGTGGCTAGCTGGGAGTAAAGGTTTACAACTTGATAAATTTTCCTTCGATTCCGCATGTTTTTAGTATTTCAGTGTTTGCGGCGTCAAACGAAATCAGGCACGATGGCGCACCCGCTGTGCCACCTTGCTCTCCCGATGCGTGGTAAAAACTCAGTCTCCCTTTGATAAAGAGTATCGAGTCTGCATTGGGAAATATCAAGTCGTGAAACAACCTTGTGTCTGTTCGGGCAAAGGTCAGTGCAATGGCGTTCTTATGCTCTGCACATCGTTTGATGAACTGCGTGATGAGTGCAGTATCATACGGCGGATTGCAGAACACACGCCCAAACCACGGTTGTTTCAAACCATCGTCCTCGATTGTATAATGATGCTCGGCAGTCTCCCATGGTCTATTTATGGGAGCACACGGGTCTAAATTAAATGGCCCCAACCGCCTCAAGATATGTGGCGGTGTGAGCCATTCATTTTTACCTGTCGAGGACTTGCCTTCAAAGGTTACATCCATAGTCTTTTTATAAAAGATTAGGACAAAACATTAATGAAGGTTTACAGATTGGACTTGTGTTTGTATATAAAAACTACTACTAGAATAAAAAAATATCTGATATCTTGCTGATTTTTGAAAGATATTGTCTATATTTGCAGAAAACTAACAAATAAGCGTGATATAATATGATTATTCAATTCACAGTAGAGAATTTTCTCTCATTCAAAGAACAGACAACGCTATCCCTTGTGGCCTCTGCTTTGAAGGAAAAACAATCGTTGGTTGAAGATGTCGTTTTTGAACTGGATGGGGCTAATATCTCACTACTTAAAAGTGCTGTTGTATATGGTGCCAATGCTAGCGGTAAGTCCAATCTGGTAAAAGCACTCAACTTCTTTAAATGGTTTGTCATCAATTCCTCTAAGGGAGTACAATCGAGCGAAAAAATTCAGGTGGAGAGTTTCCGCCTACATAAGGATACAGAGTTGGAGCCCAGCTACTTCGAAGCCATCTTTGCTGATAAGGATTCGCAATATAGATATGGCTTTGAGTTAGATGCTACCCGTGTCTATAGAGAGTGGCTGTATCAAAAGAGTAATAAGCGTAAATCCAAAGAGGTAGAATTGTTCTTCCGAAATGGAGAAGAATATACAATTCACCAGAAATATGTTGTTGGCAAGGAAGTAGTATCAAAAAAAATGGTGCGTGACAATGCTTTATTGCTATCTGTTGCGGCACAATTCAATGAGAGTGTTTCTGTCGATATTATGAAGTGGTTGGCAGATACAACCATTGTAACAGGCAGTAGCGATGAAAGCATTTGGGATATAGCATCAGCTCAGATGGATAACCCAAAGATGAGACAGCGTATCGTAGCATTTGCCCAGTTTGCTGATTTTGGCATTAGTGATATCCGTAAGATAGATAACACAGTTACCAGTTCGCATTTACAATATGATGAAGAGGGAAAGGCTGTTAATAGCGTTACTTTTCCATTCCGCAAGAACGAGTCTGAGGGTACTATCAAGTATTTCTCATTAGCATATCCAATCATAGATGCTTTGGACAACGGTAAGAGATTGATTATTGACGAGTTTGATTCGAAGATGCACCCACTGCTAACAAGTAAGATTATATCGCTGTTCAACTCATCCGAGACGAATCCTCGCAAGGCACAGTTAATATTTACTACTCACGATACAAATCTGCTTAATGCCGGATTATTCCGGAGAGACCAGATTTGGTTTACACAGAAAGATAGATATGGAGCAACAGAACTCTATTCGCTTGTGGAGTATAAAGTGCGTAACAGTGCCCCTTATGAGAAGGAATATTTGATGGGCAAGTATGGAGGTATCCCATTGGTAGGCCAGTTTGAGCGATTGTTTGAAACTAATAACGACGGAGAGTATGGCAAGGAGAAATAGACCTAATCCACGTGAGGAGCGCTCGCTTCGTCGAATCAGTTCTACTCGTGTGGTAAAACAATCATTTCTGATTATCTGCGAAGGAGAAAATACTGAACCAGACTATTTCAATGCATTCCGCTTGACATCTGCAAATATCAAGGCTATAGGTCAAGGAATAAGCACAATCGGTTTAGTTCAGAAGGCTATTCGCATCAAAGAAGATGAGCGTCACAAAGGTAATAGCTATGACCAATGCTGGGTTGTATTCGACAAAGACGACTTCCCGAATAATGATTTCAACACTGCTATCACCTTAGCTGAGAACAATGGCATTAAGGTAGCATATAGTAATCAAGCGTTTGAATTGTGGTTCCTATTACATTATAACTTGATTCAGGGAGCAATGCATCGCAATCAATATGCCTCTAAACTAAATGAGCACCTTGATTTTGCATACAGCAAGGAGCGAGGCATTGGTACGCTGATGTACCAAGTTTTACTACCTAAACAGAATGACGCTATTAGAAATGCCCGTACCATATTGCAACAATGGGATGGTGTTTCACCAGCGCTAGCAGAGTCTTCAACAAAAGTACATCTGCTTGTAGAAGAACTCAATAAGTATTTGTAATCTATTAAACAAAAAACGACAAACCGACCCTCGTTGTGAAGGTCGGTTTATTGTTTAAGATAGTGGTAGTTTAGATTGTATCGCCGGAGCCAATCTGGATGTCGAACGGATTGAGGTCAAACTCGTGCGTGATGTTCGTGTCATCCTGCTGCGACTCCAAGCAGTCTTCGGTGAAGATACAACCCTTGAGAGTTACGGTAGTCGTAGTCCAGTCATCCGAAGCCATAGGGTTGGCAAAAGAGACGATAAGGTCGAACTCACCGATCTCCAACAACGATCCATAGACCGAACGCAGGAGCTGCTGCGTAGCGTAGTCCATAGTGATGGATGCCGAGTAAGTGATGTTTCCAAAGCCTCGAGAGACGGGCTTGCCGCCCATTCCGTAATTGGACTCCACCTTGCGCTTCTTCGACCACTTGATGGCAGATACGCCTTCGAGTGTCGTAGAACCCTCGTCGATACCGAGTGCGGTAGACGAGAGTGTGATCATAGACCACGAATATGCTACATTATTGATTACTGCCATATCTGTTAACTGTTAGCGGTTAGTGACAATCCCTCCTCGACATAGATCTTGACGGCCACGCCGACAGGGACAATTACATAGGAAATCTTGAGCGTGTCGTTCACAAGCACATTCTGGTTGGGGTCGATGGTTACAGCGAAGCCGGAAATCTCCTGAACTGCCTGCATCTTCGCCAGAATGTCGCTGATGAGCGTCTTGAATGCCGTAATCTTCGATGGAGCGAGGAAGCCTGTAGAAGGATTCACCAACAGAGGCGAGTTTACATACGGCAGCAATGCTGCACGCACGGCACGGCGGCTCTTGTTGATGGTACGGTTACGGGCAATCGTGCGATAATCACCGATAGAGCAGGTCTGGTCTTTCGAGATGTAGATACCATTCTCACGACCGGCATACTTAATCGGGAAGATGTAGCCCTTATCATCGAGCTCATCAAGCAATGAAGGCGATAACGACTCGTAGCGATTAAGGCTGAGGAAGTTCTCTTCTGCCTCATCAAGGTTGATATCACCAAAGCCTAACTCGATCTCCTGGAAGTCATCGGTAAAGAGATTGAACTGCTTTACCCACGCAATAGACTCGTGTACATTTGCCTTTGCAATAGCACCCATAACAGCACCAAGGAAGCCCACAGGCGTATGGTTCGGGTTAACCATCTGCATTGTCGAAATCTTCTCGTGGCGAGACTGTCCGAAGATGCAGCTGATACGACTTGACTCGCAAATACACGAAGGAATCTTGTTCAAGTCAATCTGACGGCCATCAGTGGTGTCAGCACCCGTATTGGAAGGGTTAGCCGAGAGTACCAATGACAAAGGCTGGTTCTGCTCTGCAAGACCTACAGCCACATCGTTGAGACCCTTGACAAGGTTAAGACTGTACTTGTCGGCACCGCCATTTGCCTTCCACAAAGGCTGCTCGGTCCAGATACCAATCTGATTGATGAGGCCACCTGCGGCACGCTGCATAATCTCCAAAGCATCCCAGTTAGCCGAACAGTCGGCGAACATCACATAGAGTTTGCCTGCGCTATTCACGCTACCGGCCATACGGAAGAACTCACGAATGTGGTAGGCAGGAATACCATACATAAAGTTTACATTTGCCTCCTCGTCATCTGTCGCTTCTACACGCTCAATGATACCAAAGTCGTTTACTGCCGACTTGAACGAGGTGATATAGCAGACATCGCCCAGCTTGAGCTTTGTCTCATTTGTCTTACCATAGCCCTCGGTAAAGAGCGTAGGCTGCATAGAGACATCAAACAGCAGACCCGTAATCTTCTCGGTAGAAGAGCCGCTGTCATACGGGATGT
>JAFYOF010000140.1 GCA_017560305.1 Alistipes sp. | reverse complement strand
ATGGAGTGGTGGAACAAGTGGAAGAACACCCGTATGGCTTGGCACCGCGCTTTGGGCTTCGGTGATGAGAACTACCGTTTCCACGACCACGATAAGTTGGCACACTACGCCAATGCCGCTACCGATGTAGAGTTTAACTTCCCATTCGGCTTCAAGGAGGTTGAGGGTATCCACTCTCGTACCGACTTCGACTTGGGTCGTCACCAGGAGTTCTCTGGCAAGAAGATTCAGTACTTCGACGCGGAGCGTGGCGAGAGTTATGTTCCTTATGTTGTTGAGACATCTATCGGCGTTGACCGTATGTTCTTGCAGATTATGTCTGCGGCTTACACCGAGGAGAAGTTGGAGAATGGCGAGGAGCGCGTAGTATTGCGTATCCCAGCAGCTTTGGCTCCTACAAAGGTTGCCGTTATGCCACTCGTTAAGAAGGATGGTCTGCCAGATGTAGCACGCCAGATTATCGACGACTTGAAGTACGACTATGTTGTAGCCTACGACGAGAAGGACTCTATCGGTAAGCGCTACCGCCGTCAGGATGCTGTCGGTACTCCATTCTGCGTGACAGTTGATCACCAGACTTTGGAGGATGGCACAGTTACCGTTCGTCACCGCGATACAATGCAGCAGGAGCGTATCAAGATTGAGGCTCTCCGCGCTATGGTTGACGAGGAGGTATCATTCCGCAAGTTGTTCCAGAAGATTAAGGCTTAATTAGTGGGTAGAATATTATCCATAGATTACGGCAAGAAGCGCACAGGGTTGGCTGTGACCGACCCTCTGCGCATTATTGCAAGTGCGCTCACAACGGTTGAGACCAAAGAGCTGGAAAAGTATCTTGCGGACTATTTCTCAAAGAATGAGGTCGATGTAATCGTCCTGGGCAAGCCCTCGCAGATGAATGGTCAGCCTTCGGAGACTATGCGTTATATCGAGCCTTTGGCAGGGCGTCTGCGCCACGCCTATCCCGATAAGGAGGTTGTGCTCTACGACGAGCGCTTCACCTCGGTGATGGCTCACCGCACGATGCTCGAGAGCGGCATTGGCAAGATGGCTCGCCGCGACAAGGCATTGGTGGACCGCATCTCGGCAACGATTATACTCCAGTCCTATATGGACTCCATTCAGTATAATGCCGACAGATTTAGCGAGGCGTTCAAATTAAAGAAGTAAAAAGAAGAATTATGATATATCCAATTGTAATTTATGGTTCGCAGACACTGCGTAACAAGTCGGTAGATATCACCCCCGACTATCCCGATTTGAAGAAACTTATCGACGATATGTTCATCACTCTTGAGGAGGCTTCAGGCGTAGGCTTGGCAGCACCACAGATTGGCAAGAACATCCGTCTTTTCATCGTCGATTGCACACCTTGGGGCGAGGATGACCCAGCGTTGGCGGACTATAAGAAGGTCTTTATCAATGCCGAGATTTACGAGGTGTCAGAGGAGACCGACCTCTTCAACGAGGGTTGCTTGTCACTGCCAGGTCTGCACGAGGATGTTAGCCGCCCAGTGGCTATCAAGATGCGCTATATGGATGAGAACTTCGTCGAGCACGATGAGTTGTTCGAGGGTCTCCCAGCCCGCGTCATCCAGCACGAGTACGACCATCTCGAGGGTAAGATTTTCACCGACCGCGTGTCAGCCCTCCGCCGCAACCTGCTCAAGGGCAAGATGACAAAGCTGGCTAATGGTAAATATCGTTGCGCCTACAAGACTAAATAGTCTTTGCCGCGCGTAATTTATCAATTAAAAAGGCGTTTCTTTTGGATAAAAGAAATAAAAGATTTATTTTTGCACCGCAAATGTCCCATTAGGGATGTTTTGGCGATGGTTCCGTAGCTCAGTTGGATAGAGCAACAGCCTTCTAAGCTGTGGGTCGTGGGTTCGAATCCCGCCGGAATCACGATTGAAACAAAAAATATAAGGAGTTCGATTGAACTCCTTATATTTTTTATTCATATTAAGGTAATTAGGCGGTTTTCAAACCCTGTCAAAAATCCTCAAAAATCGCGGTTTTTTACTCAAAAAAATACCTCAAAAATTTTTATCGAAATTTTAGGTAGATTTTACACTACACCACCACAATTCTATTCAAACTCATTTTGACTCCACATCTCGCATTGAGTCATAATAGTTTCGAGTGCTGCTTCCTGCCCTTCTGGCGGATATTTGTATTTTTTGAGTAGGCGT
>JAFYOF010000139.1 GCA_017560305.1 Alistipes sp. | reverse complement strand
CCGCAGGTCTGCATAATGGCGTTGATGCGCTTCACCTGTGACGCCGTGAGCGTGATGCCCGCATAGTCGAACTTGCGGCGGTGGTTGGCAAAGGCGAGGAACGCCAGCGACAGTTCGCGGCAGCTCATCTCGATTGAGCACATCATAAAGTAGAAGTGCAGCACCTCCTCGATGTCGTTCTCGATTGTGCCGTGGTACTTCAGCAGGTTGACAATAGCGGCATTCAAGTAGCCGTTCTCTCGCTCCGAGATTGCGACATCGCGGTTGTAGTCGATGGTGTCATTGCCCGCCACAGCGCGCACAAAGCCGAGGAAATCTGCCTCGGGATTGTCCAAGTGCGTGAGCAGGATGTCTGCCATCACAAGCGCACCCGCATTGATGAACGGATTGCGTGGCACACCCTTCTCAACCTCCAGCTGCACCAGCGAGTTAAACGCCGTGCCCGAAGGCTCTTTGCCCACTCGCTTCCAGAGGTCATCGCCCTTAATCGAGAGGCACATAGCCAGCGTAAAGACCTTCGAGATACTCTGTATAGAGAATCGTGTGTCGGCCTGCTCAATCGACGCAGTCTCGCCGTAAATCGTGTGTATGCTCATGCCGAACTGGTCGGGGTTGACCTTCGCCAATTCGGGGATATAATCGGCCTGCTTACCCTCCTTTGCATAGGGCAAAATCGCCTTGTGAATATTCTCTAATATCTGCAGATAATCCATAGTTACCTAATACCAAAGAAAAAAGGATAGAATTGGTGCGTGACCAAATTCTATCCTTTCTTTTGTAACATAATTCCTGTGGAAATTTAATTTTAGTACTCCTCTTCGTTAAAGAAGAAGTCGTCCTTTGAGGGATAGTCAGGCCAGATATCCTCGATTGACTCGTAGATGTCGCCCTCGTCCTCAATCTCCTGCAAGTTCTCCAATACCTCCAATGGTGCGCCAGAACGGATTGCGTAGTCGATCAACTCCTCCTTTGTTGCTGGCCATGGTGCATCCTCCAACTTTGATGCTAACTCTAAAGTCCAATACATATTTTCCAGTGTTTTTAGTTAAATAAATTCTTAGTTGGTAGCCATCGCTGGCTTTTTGCGGCGCAAAGATACAGAAAAAATGTAAAAAGCAAACACTTTGCTAATAAATCTTTTACGCCTCTTTGTCTTTTGTCGCCTATTGGCTTTTTCTTGCCTCAAAACGGCTATGGTATCCACTCAATCTCGGGTGTCGCTGTGAGGTGGGTTACCGTGCGTCCAAGCAGGTAGAAGTAGTCCGACAGACGATTCAGGTAGACCGTTGCGTCGTGGTCGATGTCGTACGATGCCCCCGCACAAAGTGCTGCGCGCTCGGTGCGACGACATACGGTGCGGCAGATGTGACAGAGTGATATGCGCTCGTCACCGCCGGGGATCGTGAACTTCGTGATGGCGGGCAACTGCGACTGCATTGCATCAATTGCCTGCTCGAGTTCTGTGGCGGCATCGCACTTCAGTCGTGCAACCTTGTCCTCGCCACCCTTGCCAACGGCAAACAACGCCGAGATGGTCATCAACTGACACTCGATGCGGCGCAACTGACCCTCATAGAGCGCAAATTTCTCATCGCCCATCAGTTTGTCGGCCAGCAAGGCGGTGAACGCCATCAGCTCATCCACGCCGCCGTAGGCCTCCACGCGCAGGTCGAATTTCTCTACGCGCTCGCCTCCGATAAGTGATGTGCGACCCTTGTCACCCGATTTGGTATATACACTCATAGTCTGAAAATTTGTTTTGGTAGGTGGTTGTTGAAGAGCAGCAGATAGGCTCTGTTGTCAATGCTCGTGCAGCGGTGCTCCTCCACAAGGCTCTTGCACGCTATGTCACGGCTCTTCTCAAACGAGGGCAGCAGGATGCATAGTGTCGTGCGTAACTCCTCGGCACGCGCCGCCATCTTCTTCAGGCGCTCCTCGTCGCACTCAAGCGTTGCGATGACCATATCTTTGCCCGCCATCTGCTCCACATCACAATCTATGCCGAAGGTGGAGTAGTGGCAATGCTCCATCAGATTCTGAAGCTCTATGGCGCGGCGCTCCGATAAACCCATCTCTACTAAACTGTGGTAAAGGTCTCGCTGCTCGCTCTGTAATTTGCGGCACATAAAGACTTGGCGCACAATGGCATAGACGAAAGGCGAATGTACGCCGTGCCCACGCCAGTAGCGTCTGCGCTTGATGTCGCTCGGCAGATTCTTTAGACCGTAGAGTCGCTGCTTTATGTTTCTACCCCTGATTTTCACCTCTTATTTCTTTAATAATCCCGCCAGACGACCTGTCGAGAATGCAATCTGCATATTGTATCCGCCCGTGTTGGCGTCGATGTCGAGCACCTCGCCCGCGAAGTACAAGCCCTTCACCATAAGCGACTCCATAGTGTACTTGTTCACCTCGTCGCACTTCACGCCACCTGCCGTAACAATTGAGAACTCAAATGGAGCGTAGTCGGTGATAGGGAAGACCATACCCTTCAGTACCTTGATAAGGCGGTGAATCTCGGTGTCGGTCACCTTGCGGATGTAGTTCTTCGAGTGGATGTCCAGCTCGTGAGCGATAGGAATCACGAAGTGCTTTGGCACCAGCTTGCGCAACAACTCCGAGAAGAACTCGTCAGGCTGCATCTCGGCAATCTCACGCTTGATGCGCTCAAATAGCACCTCTTCGGTGAGGGCTGGCTTCATATCCAAAACCAGTTTCACGCGCTTCTCCTCCAGCAGAGCATCCACAGCATCGCGGCTCAAACGCAACGCCACAGCACCCTCGATGCCTCGCTCCGAGAAGCTGATTTCGCCAAACTCCTCGCGCACCAACTCGTTGTCGATAAACAACTTGGCGTTGATATTCTTCAGCAAAAGACCATCCAGGAACTTCTTCTGTGGGTGTGATGTGCGCAGTGGGGTGAGTGATGGGCGCACCTCCTCAATCGAGTGACCCAACTTGTCGGCGAAGATGTAGCCGTCGCCCGTAGAGCCTGTGCCTGGGTAGCTCACGCCGCCCGTAGCGATGATGACATTCTCAGCCTCCTCCTTGCGCAGGAAACCGCGCTTATTCTGGAACATCACGCCATAGACCTTGCCATCCAGAGCAAGAATCTCTGTCACGCGAGTGTTGTAGACAATCTCCACCTCGTTATCCAGACAGTAGTCCACCAATGCATTGGCGATATCCCACGCCTTGCCGCTCTTGGGGAATACACGCTGACCGCGCTCGATGTCGAGCTTCACGCCCTGACGCTCGAAGAAGCGGATTGTGGCCTTATTGTTGAACTCGGCAAAGGCGATATCAAAGAAGTCAGCATTTGTGCGGATTGCCTCCTTGAACTCCTCGGGTGGACGCGCATTGGTAAGGTTACAACGACCCTTACCCGTGATGCGAATCTTACGACCCGCCTTCTCCATCTTCTCCATCAGGAGTACCTTCTTGCCGTTTCTTGCCGCTGTGGCAGCCGCCATCAGACCAGCCGCGCCAGCGCCTATAACTATTACATCGTACATCTTAAGACTAAATTTTCCACAAATGTACAAAATTGTAGTTAAAATAGAATGCTTTTGGCGTATGAAATGGGCGGGTTTATGGTAAATTTTCTATCTTTGTGAAGAAAACTCACTTAATTTTAATATTCAAAACAGATTTTTACTATGGAAAAGAAGTTGATATATCCCACACGCGGTGTCTGCTCGCGAGCAATCGAGATTTTGTTGGAGGATGATGTAGTGAAGAGTGTGCAGTTCTTTGGCGGTTGCAACGGCAATACGCAAGGCATCGCACAACTTGTGAGCGGTATGAAGGCCGACGATGTCATTGCCCGCTTGGAGGGCATCAACTGCAATGGCAAAGGCACATCCTGCCCCGACCAGCTGGCTCGCGCTCTGCGCCAGATGATGGATAAATAGATTACCCATATTGGAGTTATGAAACGACTCTGTTCGATACTCTTTTGTGCGGTGCTCGCTCTGCCGCAGTCGGGTAGGGCGCAGCAGGCGTTGAGCCGAGAGATGGCGGCGGAGGTGGAGCAAAGCCTCAAGACCGTGTGGCAGTATGAGGCACGCAACAGGTTTAAGCAAGAGGTTAGAGATGAGGCGATTGCATCGGGAGACCTCAAGTTGCCCTTTAAGTTCAAGGTCTTTGGCGAGCGCCCCGAGGATGGTCGCAGCCTCTATATCTCGATGCACGGCGGTGGTAGTGTTCCGCAGGCTGTGAATGACCAGCAATGGCGCAATCAGATTGGGCTTTATACACCGCGCGAGGGTGTCTATGTTGCACCTCGTGCACCGTGGAATGCGTGGAATATGTGGTTTCAGGAGGGTATAGATGAGCTCTTCGAGAGGCTTATTCAGGCAGCTGTGGCGATGTGGGAGGTGAACCCCGACAAGGTCTATCTGCTCGGCTATTCGGCGGGCGGTGATGGTGTGTGGCGTATGGCTCCGCGAATGGCTGACCGCTGGGCGGCGGCTTCGATGATGGCGGGTCATCCTGGCGAGGCGTCGCAGGTGAATTTGCGCAATACGCCCTTTATGATTTGGATGGGCGAGAACGATGCGGCGTACGATAGAAATAAGTTAGCCGTGAAGCACGGTGCAATTCTGGACTCGTTGCAGAGCGCCGATAGCGAGGGCTACATCCACTCAACGCATATTATCAAGGGTAAGGGTCATTGGATGGAGCGAGTAGATACGCTCGCTATTCCCTGGATGGCGCAGTTCCGCCGTAACCCATATCCCGAGAGGGTGGTGTGGCGTCAGGAGATGGTGTCGCGTCCGGCTATGTATTGGCTCTCGGTGCCCGAGGATGAGTGCCGCCACGGAATGATGGTCATCGCCGAGCGCAAAAAGAATGTTGTGGAGATTGAGCATTGCGACTACTCGCGCCTTGAGATTTGGTTAAATGACCAGATGGTCAATCTCGACCGCCCCGTCGAGGTGCGCTATCGTGGCAAGAGAATCTTCCGCGGCAAGGTGCCTCGCACCACCCAGAACATCCGCCAGAGCCTCGCCTCGCGTGGCGATTTCCGCTATATCTTCCCCGCCGTTGTGCGCGTGGAAATCCCCAAGGAATAGTGAAGATTTTTAGTGCAAAATTTTGAGGTTATTTTTTTTTTTTTATATTTGAGCAGATTACTAACCTATAAACTTTATACGCTATGAAAAAGATTTTTATGATGCTTGCGCTTTGTTTGCCGTTGGTCTTTGCTGCGTGTGGCGATGATTTTCTTGTTGTAGATTATGCGCCTGTTGAATTTTATATCTCGTTAGAGAATTACAAAGGTGTAGATTTACTCAATGCCGAAAATGAGGGTGCAGTTGATGTGGATGCCATCAAACTCTTTTATGAAGAGAAGACCTATGTGCTTAACCCTGAAATAGACCCACAAGCGACACGCGTCTATCTCGCACACTTTGAGGGAATGAAGTTGCAGAAGATTGATGGTAAATATCGCATTTATGTCGGCGAGTTTGATGGTAGTCCTTCATCTAACCGCGGTGATTTTGCTATAGAATGGGGTGATGGTTCAATGGATTACTTCTCTTATACAAATGTGAAAGTTAAGAAACACGGCGTGAAACATCATTTCTACCACAATGGTGACAAAGTTAAGTCTGGTAATTATCCTTATGTCTCTATTACGGTTATTAAATAACCCACTTGGCTAAAACGAAAATAGGCTGTCCAAACGGACAGCCTATCTTTTTGGTCGTTGTGCGAAAAAATTACTTCTGCAACTGTGTGTTGTCAGCAACAACCATATTCTTGTCGATGCGGAGTGTTACATTGCCATCAACCTCGATGAGGATAGATGCCTCGCCCTCCTTTACCTCCTTAACAACGCCGTAGATACCGCCAGCAGTGATAATCTTATCACCCTTCTTCAAACCCTCGCGGAACTTAGCCATCTCCTTACGACGCTTTGACTCTGGACGCCACATAAAGAAGTACATTACACCAATCATAAGCAGCATCATTACCCAAAAACTGCCCATACCCTGTGGAGCAGCCTCTGCTGCCTGAAGAAAATTCATCATAGTTTTTCTGTTTTATAGTTATTAATCTGTATTCTAATGTCAGCCGCTGCAAAAGTAGCACTTTTTTGCTATTCCACCTCGGCTTCGATATAAATCTTCATCGGAGTGTCCTTATCGGCGAAACTAAACTCCATAAGTTTCATTTGCCAACCCTGCAGACTCCTCGAATCGAGCTCAAACTCAATCGTAGTGCTCTCGCCCGGCGCTACGGGTTTGCGGTCATAGGTCACATTCACACAACCACAAGTGGTGATGTGGCGCAACAAAACCATCGGCTTCTCGCCTCCGTTCTTTACGCTGAGGTGCTTGGCGATAATCTCGCCCTGACGCATCTTGCCGAAGTTGATTGTGTCGCGCAGTCCCGCTGCCAAAGCCTCGTCGCTCACCGTCACGCTCTGCGTAGCGATGGGCTGCGTCGGCTCAAGTTTCTTGACGCTCTGCTTGCCGCATCCCGCCAATAGAACCACGCCCAATGCCGTGAGAATGAGTCTTGCCGCTGGATTCATTACTGGATAAGTCCGCGACCGCTCTTCTTGATTTTACCCTCCTCGGTCAGTGTTGCGACAATCTTGTCGAGGATACCGTTGATGAAGGTGCTGCTGCCTGGGGTAGAGTAGAACTTCGCGATTTCGATATACTCGTCCAATGTAACCTTCACTGGGATAGATGGGCAGTTGATAAGCTCAGCCACCGCAGTCACCAAAATCACATTGTCCATATAGGCGATACGCTCCACATCCCAGTTGCGGGTGTAGTTCTCAATCTCGGCGAGGTATGAGTCGTAGTTTACAACTGCCTTCTCGAAGAGCTCGCGTGCGAAATCCAGATCCTCCCAGCTCTTGAACTTTGGCAAAACCTTGATGTCGGTGTGTGATGAGCGCATATTCGACAGCGTGCGAGTCACCATAATGAGGGCAAAGCCGAGGTCGTCGTTCCAGAGGATTGACTGCTCGTCGAGTACATCCTCCAATGCCTCTGACTCCTCCAGCTCGTTGGTGTAGAACGCTGTCACCAACTCCATATCCTCCTTCCAAGAAGACTCCTTCGAAGTCATATACTTCTGGTAGTAGTCGGTCTGCTCCAACTGGTTGAAGAGTGTCTTGATGAGCTCTGGGTTGTTTGCCCAAGTGAGCTTTCGTGCCGCCAAGTAGTCGTTCACAGCGTCGCTGGTTGCAATCAAACGGATGACTGCATTGTCAACAAACTTGCGGTTTGGATTGAGATCTTCAAATGTGGGGAGTTTCTTCTGCTTTGCTGCCTCCTGACGCGACTCGGCGTAATGAGCCAACTCGACGATGAGAGACATCATCTGGAAGTAGAGGTCGTAGGTCTTGTCAATAGAAGCTACGAGCGTCTTCTCTGAACCCATCAACGAGTCAGACTCTGAAGTGAGATGGGCGTACAGGCTCTTGAGAACCTTTATTCTGAGCAATCTTCTGCTTATCATATAAAATGAACCTTATTTCATCAATTAATGGTGCAAATATAATCAATATTAATTCAAAATTCAAAGAAATATCTTTTCTGGATTGATATTTTTTTGCCTGCAACCCTCTTTGAAGCGAGAATTTAGTATATTTGCATATTATCTTTCGCAGGAGATAATTCCACGGGGCTGTATCGTCGCTTCACGGCGTGAGCGCGTGAGGGAGGATTGGGCGGTGGATAAAACAGAATTTGAAGGAAGTATGAAGCTGGAGAATAGACTCTTTTTCGAGCAGGTGGATACTCTGTTGAGCGACTCAAGGAGGGTCACGCTCAAGGTGCGCGGCAATAGTATGAATCCGTGGCTTTGGGATGGCCGTCACTCGGTTGTCGTGCGTCGCCATACCGAGGAGGATGTGCGCAGGGGCGAGGTGCTCTTCTTTGTGAGTGATGGTCGCTGGATTATGCACCGCCTGGAGCGAATTGATGGCCAGATGCTCACCTTTGCGGGCGATGGAAACTACCGCCTGAAGGAGTGCGTGCGAAAGGAGAATGTTCGTGGTGTGGTGGAGTCTGTTGTGACGCCATCGGGCAGAGTCATACGATGCGATGGTTGGGAGTGGCGAGTGAAGTCGCGCTTGTGGCTTGTGTTGCCCGCCATTGTGCGAAGATATGTGCTGGCTGTTGTCAGAAGAATAAAACTATAAGATATGAAAGATATTAGAATCGGTCACGGTTATGATGTTCACGCCCTTGCCGAGGGGTTGCGATTGGTTATTGGCGGTGTGGATATTGAGCACACGAAGGGTTGTGTGGCGCACTCTGACGGCGATGTTGCTATCCACGCCATCTGCGATGCTATGCTCGGCGCGCTGGCGCTGGGTGACATCGGTAAGTTGTTCCCCGATACCTCGGCGGAGTTCAAGGGGATTGACTCCAAGATATTGTTGCGCCGCGTGTGTGATGTGATTGCCGAGAAGGGCTATCAGGTGGGAAATATTGATTGCACCATCGCGATGCAGCGTCCAAAACTGCGCCCACATATTGACACGATGCGTGCTACTCTCGCCTCAGTTATCGGTATAGATGTCGACCGAGTATCGGTCAAGGCTACCACCACCGAGCGTCTCGGTTTTGAGGGTCGTGAGGAGGGAGTGTCTGTTCACTCGGTAGTGTTGCTATACAAGGAATAAAGAAAATGCCGCTGCGAAGCGGCTTTTCTTTTTAATATACCTGCGATATCGTTCCCGTATACTGCACATCGTTGTACCACGAATTGGAGATGGTGAGCGTTGCGCCGCACTGGTCGTTTATCTCCAGTGTGAATGTGTAGTCAATCTCGGCGTAGAGCACTGCGTTGAACGATATTATCCAGCCGTTGTCGGTCTGCACCGCCTTGTAGTTTTGAAGATTCTTTGTGCCTGTGTTGAGCAGCACGCGGCGGTAGGGTGGTGTGATGCCCGCAATGTATGGCAGACATATATCCATTGCCCCGCGCCAAATTGTGAAGGTGTAGTTGATGTTTGAGAGGAAGAACATCTGCCCCGCTGGCATCTGCTGCATCGTCATCGGGTTGAACTCGAAACTGCCCGCCACCACCAGCGAGTCTATGATGCGCTTATCCTCGGCAAGTCGTGCGGCTCGGCGCTCGGCTCGCTCCTCGTGCGAGGTGTTGTGGTATTCGTGGCGCTTATCCTGCGCTTGAGGGAGTGTTTGCGCCTGCACATAAGGCCCGCAGAGGGTGCAGGCGGTGATGCACACGATAAAAGTAAGAAGTCGTCTCATAACTCAAAATTTTGTTACGAAACGACTTCAAATATCTTGCCTAAATACCCATCTCGCGGAGGAATTTTCCCGTTGCACTGCGCTCGCACTCGGCTATCTGGTGCGGAGTGCCCGTTGCGATTACTTCGCCGCCGCCAGCGCCACCCTCGGGACCTATGTCTATGATGTGGTCGGCAACCTTTATCACATCGAGGTTATGCTCAATCACTATCGCCGTGTTGCCTCTGTCAACGAGTTTGTTTATCACGCCCAGCAACTGGCGTATATCCTCAAAGTGGAGTCCTGTGGTAGGCTCGTCGAGGATGTAGAGTGTGCGGCCCGTGTCGTTCTTCGACAACTCCGCCGCCAACTTTATTCGCTGACTCTCTCCGCCCGAGAGGGTGGTGCAGGGCTGACCCAAGGTTAGATAACCCAAGCCCACATCCTGAATGGCCTTCAGCTTCTGATATATTGAAGGGATGTTTGCAAAGAAATCCACGGCGATGTTTACTGTCATATTCAGCACCTCGTTGATATTCTTACCCTTGTATTTTACCTCCAGCGTCTCGCGGTTGTAGCGGTTGCCGCCGCAACTCTTGCATCGCACATATACATCGGGCAGGAAGTTCATCTCGATGGTCTGTACGCCCGCGCCACGACACTCCTCGCATCGTCCGCCCTTCACATTGAACGAGAATCTACCCGCCTTGAAACCGCGAATCTGCGCATCGGGTGTTGCCTCAAAGAGTTTGCGGATGTCGGCAAAGACATTCGAGTATGTCGCAGGGTTGCTGCGTGGCGTGCGGCCGATAGGAGACTGGTCCACCACTACCAACTTGTCTATATTCTCCAGACCCTCTATCGTGTCATACTCCAGCGGCTGGTCGAATGAGCGGTATAGCTTGCGACTAAGGATTGGTCGCAGGGTCTCGTTGATGAGAGTAGATTTGCCCGAGCCACTCACTCCCGTTACGCAGATGAACTTGCCGAGCGGGAACTCCGCATCCACCCCTTTGAGGTTATTGCCTCGTGCACCACGGATTGTGATGCTCTCACCTGTGCCCTCGCGCAGTGTCTCGGGAATCTCTATCTTGCGGCGTCCACAGAGGTAGTCGGCGGTGATGGATGACGATTTCATAATATCCTCAATCGTGCCCGCAGCGACAATCTGTCCGCCTCGGCGACCTGCCTTTGGGCCTACATCCACAATGAAGTCCGCCGAGCGCATCATATCCTCGTCGTGCTCCACTACGATTACCGAGTTACCCGCATCGCGCAACTCCTTGAGTGTATTTATCAGTCGCTGGTTGTCACGCTGATGCAGACCGATGCTTGGCTC
Source organism: Alistipes sp. (assembly GCA_017560305.1). The sequence goes on along the minus strand of JAFYOF010000139.1, from coordinate 28,783 downwards.
GTCGAGGATGTATAACACATTCACAAGTTTTGAGCCTATCTGCGTAGCGAGTCTTATTCGCTGACTCTCTCCGCCTGAGAGTGAACGCGCCGAGCGGTTGAGTGAGAGATAACCCAGACCTACCTCCACCAGGAAGTGAAGTCTTTCGCGTATCTCCTTCACAATCTCCTGCGCAATCTTCTGCTCCTTTGAGTTCAGGTGCTCCTCGATGGTGGACATCCACGCCGAGAAATCTACGATTGACATTGCCGAGAGCTCAGCGATGTTCTTGCCTCCGATGCGGAACTGCAACGCCTCCTTCTTCAGGCGCGAGCCACCGCACACGCTGCAAGGACGATACATCAGGAACTGCTCTCTCCACTTCTGACCCTTCTTTGACTCCTCGTCATCGCTCTGCTGTACATACTCGGCGATGCCCTCCCACGGAATCATTCTTCTGCCCGACACCGACGAGAACTCCGACAAATCGACAGTCAGAGGCTTCGGGTCGCCATAGAGGATGGCGTTCATTCCCTCCTCCGAGATGGTGCTGATTGGGTCATCCAGCGTGAAATCGTAGCGTCTGCCCAACAGTGTGAGCAGGGTGAATATCTTGTTGTTCTTGTATTTTCCTATTGGCTCGATGCCGCCCTCGCTGAGCGAACGCTCGGGGTCGGGGATAATCTTGGTGATATCGAACACCGCCTCCACACCCAAGCCGCTGCATCGTGGGCAGGCACCCTGAGGTGAGTTGAAAGAGAAGGTGTGCGGCGCTGGGTCCTCAAACGCCACGCCCGTAGATGGGCACATCAGATGGCGCGAGTAGTAACGCATACCATCCGCCTCGTAGTCATATATCGCCATCGTGCCCTTGCCCTGACGCATTGACTCCTTGAGTGATGCCATCACACGCTCGGCATTATCCTGCGTGATGCGCATACGGTCCACAACCAAGTCCACGGTGTGCACCTTATAGCGGTCGAGCTTCATACCCGCCGAAATCTCCTTTATCTCGTCGTCGATGCGTGCGTAGAGGTATCCCTTCTTCGCCAGCGACTCAAACAACTCGCGGTAGTGACCCTTTCGTCCCTTCACGATGGGTGCCATAAATGCCACCTTGCGTGAGTCGAAACCATCGAGGATGAGTTGCATAATCTGCTCATCGGTGTAGTGAATCATCTCCTCGCCGGTGATGGGGGAGTAGGCGCGTGCGGCACGAGCGAACAGCAGTCGCAGGAAGTCGTTAATCTCCGTAACCGTACCCACCGTTGAACGAGGGTTCTTGTTGGTGGTCTTCTGCTCGATGGCAACCACGGGGCTCAAGCCCGTAATCTTATCCACATCGGGACGCTCCATCGTGCCCACAAACTGACGCGCATAGGTTGAGAGGGTCTCCATATAACGGCGCTGACCCTCGGCGTAGATGGTGTCAAACGCCAGCGATGACTTGCCCGAGCCCGATAGACCCGTTACCACCACCAGCGCATAACGAGGTATCTCGACATCCACATTCTTGAGGTTGTGAACGCGAGCACCCGTAATTTTTATCTTATCTTCTTCGTGAAATTTCATTTAGCAAACAATACATCCGTGACCGAAATAGTGCAAGACGGCGTGCATCCACTCGTGCAGCGACAATAGTCCAATCAGGTCGGCAAAGCAGACGAGCAGGATGGCCATCGTAAACCATTTGACAAACTTCACACCCCAGTTGATGGCAAAGTGCGAAGCAAACGCCGCTCCAATCACATTGCCTATGCCGTGCCACAGACCAAAGGCGTAGTCCACCTGGTCGTTCATAATAAACACGATGAGCGAGAATGGCGTGGCGAGGAATATGATAAAGCCCTTGATGACATTGGCTGTGATGATGTCAAGTTTCATCGACCATATAGTCACCGCCAAAATCACATAACCCAGACCGATGTAGATATATCCGCCATAGAAGCCCAGCAGCAGGAACCAGAGATAGTGCCACCAGCGAATCAATAGAGGATGTCCACCGTGGATGTTGGGGTGGTTGCTGCGGTCGAAAATCATATAGAGCAGCACGACGCTCAGCACCACGGTCATACAAATGGTGAAGATGGTGTCGCTGATTTTTGTCGCCACCAGCGAGCCCGCGATGTTACCTATGACGGCTGGGATGGCGAGTTTGAGTCCGCTCTTGATGTCGAGCATTCGTTTGCGGATAAAGGTGAGGGTAGCGGTGAAGTTTTGCAAAATCACAGCGATTCTGTTTGTACCGTTGGCAACTCCGATGGGCAGACCCAGCACGGTGAACAGGGTCATGGTGATGATTGCGCCACCTCCTGCCAGCGTGTTGATGATACCCACAAGGATGCCCGATACCACCAAAAAAATCTCTACTACATACTCACTCAAATTCATACCTCATTAGGGGTTTTCGATAAAACAATTTTTCGACCTTACGAAGATACAAAAAAAACAGAAATAGCAATCATCTATCTCTGTTTTTTTTATTATTTAGTCGCAATGTAGTATAAATCAAAGCTCTGCGGCGTGATTTCGCCTATCGAATAGTCCTCCATTTCGATGGAGCGCGTCAGCGAATCGTTCTTCTCAAGCAGTCTGCGGCGGTTGATGCGGTTGAGTATGTCGTAAGGAATCTGCAACAACTGTCGTGGCAGTCTGTGCTCAAAGTCGAGCGGGTCAAGACGCTTGAATTTCGCTACGCTCTGGCGGTTCTGCTCATAATAGGCCATCACCTTCTCGTTGCCGTTCACGCCGAGCGACTCAACTGCCGAAAAGTCTGCCGCCAGCAACTCTCGCAACTCACCCTTGTTGTACTCGCGTATATGCCACGGGTTGCGAGTGAGCGACATCGGAGCGTTGGGGGTCGATACGATGAACTTGCCTCCCTTGCGCAGAACTCGACTCACCTCACGCACGAAATCCTTGTCTCGCTTGATATGCTCGATGACCTGAAACGAGATTACATAGTCGAAACTCTCATCGGCAAAACCTATCGGCGGCACCTGCATCTGCTTAAATTCTGCGTTTGCGGGTAGGGTGGCGTCGTAGGCCTCGCTCTTGTCTATGGTTGTGAAGTGGTCGGCTGCGGGTGCTACCACATCAATGCCGTAGCCCATACCCGTGCCAATCTCCAGCACCTTGCCGCTGACCAGCCCCGCCGCATAGTGGTAGGCGAGAATGGAGCGCTGAAAGACAAAGTTGTCTGAGGCATCCGTGCGAGAGACACGCTCTGCTGTGTGCATCTTCGCCATCGTTACTTTATCTTAATGCTCTCGCCGTCGGTTGTGATTGCGCCTCGCTTCAGCAGGACACCCACTGCGCGCTTGAACACCTTCTTGCTCATCTGTGTGAGAGCGTGTACCTTCTCTGGTGATGAGTTGTCGCCGATAGGCATCTCGCCACCATTCTCCTTGATGAGTTCGAGCAGACCCTCTGCCGAGTTCGCTACGCCATCGTAGCCCTCCTGACGCAGTGTGAGGTCGATGCGGTTGTCGTCGGTGATGCGACGCACATAACCCTCCAGTCGGTCACCCACCTTCACTGGCTGGAAAATCTGATTCTTGTAGAGCATACCCCAGTGGCGTGAGTCGATGATGGCGCGGTAGCCGATAGGGCTCTCCGACGCAATCAGGATATCCACCTTCTGGCGTGCCTTTACGGTGATTATGTCGTTGTCGATGAATGGCTTGAGTTTCATTGTTGCCACGCAGCGACCAGTGATGTTATCCACATAGAGCCATACGACATAACTTCTGCCAGCCAACACGCCGCCCTGCTGGTTGCGGTTTGGGAGGAAGAGGTCCTTGCCCGCCAAACCCCAGTCGAGGAATGCGCCGTGGATGTTCTTGTCCACCACCTTCAAAAATGCTGCTTTGCCCTCGGTGATGAGTGGACGGTCGGTGGTAGCCACCAGACGATCCTCCGAGTCGTGGTAAACGAACACCTCAATCTCGTCGCCCACCTTGTTGTCGAGCGAAACATATCTGTTGGGGAGCAAAACCTCCAGCTCCTCGTCGTCGATGAGATACAATCCGAAATCCGAGATTCGGTTTACCTTTAGTGTTTGTATGTGACCTACTTTCATTCTCTACTTTGTTATTTTTGGCAAAGGTAGTAAATTAAATTCAAAATTTAGAATTCAAAATTCAAAATTGCGAATTACTTATGTCATATCACCAATGTTGATCAGTCTTGAGAGAATAATCGTATTGCAGTGTAATTTACGAGAGAATCCCCATCGCCTCATCAGTGATTAGTCGGAGTATGACATAAAAGATATTTTTACAAGTGTTACAAATTTTGAATTTTGAATTTTGAATTATACCGCCTACACCCTCACAATCTCGCCCATCGAGAGATACCACACATATCCCTCCACCTCGGCGTAGCCCATCTGCTTGAGCAACTGCATATAATCGACCATCTTCCTGCGGTGCGACTCATACTGCTTCAGTCCAAACTTGTAGTCCACCACCACGGCGCGCTCACCACGAATCATCACGCGGTCGGGGCGCAGCGTGCCAGTCTTGTCATCGCGGCTCTCATCCGCACGACTTATGAGGATGTCATTCTCGTTGCGCACAACATCCCACTCGGCGAACCACTCCTTCACCTGCTCGCGCTGGAACTCGCGCTCAACTACCTGCTTGAGTTCATCCCTCTGCTCGGCGCTCAGGCGACCCGCCTCAAACGAGGAGTCGATGCGCTGGGTGATGTCGTCAATATCCTTTGCCTGACTCAAGATAGAGTGCATCTCGATACCCATATTTCGAGGTGTGATGGATGTCTCGGCATCCTCAAAGTAACGCTGCTCTGAGAGTCTCAGCGACATCTTTGTGATGGCGGTAGGGTAGCAGTCTACCAAAACATTCTCCACCTTGCTCTCCTTTTGTTTCGCCTTCGCCTGCTTGATAGGCGTGCCATACTCGACATACTGCAAAGAGTAATCACCCTCCTTAATCTCGCTCTTCAGCGTAGGGAACTTATTCGCCACCGCTCGCTCCCATACAAGTTTGCCGACATTGTTTTCTTCAAAGTCCTTGCTCTTTGAATAACTTGGCACAAAGAGATACATCTCCTCGCTTGCGCGTGTCAGGGCAACATACAAGATGTTAATATTGTCGATGTGAGAATATATTCTCTCGCGATAATAGTCATCGGCGAAGAACGATTTCGACATTTCTTCGTTATATTTCACTGGGAAACGAATCACATCCGAGATGTAGTCGCCCTTGGCTGGTGATGACCATACAACCTCGCCGGCATAAGGATTCAGACCCCAGTCGCAAGGCAGAATGACAACCTTGCGCTCCAGACCCTTCGCCTTGTGGATGGTGGTGACCTCGATGGTGTTGTCGCTCATCTCAACGCTCAATGACTTCTCAAAGCCCTTCTCGTCCCACTCCTTGAGGAAGAGCTGGATGTCGGCAATCTTCATTGCGCAGAAGTTGATAATCTGCTCGTGTACGGCCTGCAGGTAGGCGAGTTCGCCTCGGTGCTCGTTGAGCTTGAAGTGCTTCACGATGCGCTCAAATGCCTCCTCGGGTGTGAGTTGGCTGATACCTGCAACCAAATCACCATCCTCCTGTGAAAGAGGTTGGTTGTAAGGGAGTTGTAGATAACTGTTGATGATGGCAAGGCTCAGATTGTCTGCGCGATTCTGCGACAGACGCAGCACTGCAATCACAAACTGGCTAATCAACGCCTTACCCACGATAAGCGCCTCCTGCGTCATTATGTTGAAGTCGTTGTTCTGCTGCTTGTACTCCAGTAGGATGTCAGCCACCTTCTTGATGGTTGACTTTCCACGACAGAGGATAAGGATATCCTTGTATTGGTATCCGCGCGCAATGGCTGACTCGATGCACTTGATGATAGGCAACTGCTCATCCTTGTTGTAGAAGTCAATGCGCACATAGCCTCTCTCCTCGCTCGACTTCATAGATGTCTGCGTGTGATCGGTGTAAGCATTCGCAAGCATACCCGTCAAATTTGTTTGGCAATCATAGCTGATTTGTCCGTTCTCGGCAGCTTTCTTGAGCTCCGCGTCTAATTCATCGCTATGGTGCTTGACAATCTCCCCAATCATCTCATTGTTGAATTCGACGATTTGAGGCAGGCTGCGCCAGTTCTCCTGCATTGGTTTGGTAAAGGTGTTCTCCTTACCCAAGTGATCCTGTACGCCTCCGTTCAGGATGCTCCAGTCACCGCCTCTCCAGCGGTAGATTGACTGCTTCACATCTCCCACAATCAGTACCGACTCATCCTCGGCCTGCGCCATTGCATTCTGCAACAGAGGTAAAAAGTTACCCCACTCCTGAGCGGATGTATCCTGAAACTCGTCAATCATATATCGCTCGAAGCGGTTGCCAATCTTCTCGTAGATAAATGGCGCGTCGCTTCCTGTGATAAAGCGTGAGAGTATATACTTTGTCTCTGGCAAGAGCATCATACCCTCGCTGTCACACTGCTCCTTCACCTTATTGTAGATATCGTGCAGCAGCGCAAAACTGCGATATGTCTTTTTGACGCAAGGCAGGGTAGTGAGTAGTTTTTCGTTGGCGATGAAAGTCTCATACATCTTTACGAGCATAGGATGCAATTTCGCAACCGCAGCGTCAAGTTGTGCTTTGAGAGCTTTGTTCTTTTTGGCGTCGGCTGTTATCCACTTGTCGGGCGACTCTAATGCTGTGATCTGGTATGAGTTTGGTCGTGAAAACTGACCCGCCGCGAAATTTTCAAAATAACCAGCACCTCCCTGAGATTTTCGACTAAAGTCGCTGACCTCAAGTCCCGCATTTGCGATAATCTCCAACGCCTCCGCACCCATTGCAGTGAGCGAGTCTGTAATCTCTTTTACTCGCTTTTCGCATTCTGCGATTACATTGCGCAACTCGGCTTTAGGCATCGATTTCTCAATTGTTTCCTTGTTGCCCTCCTTGAAAATCTCCTCGCCTAATTCGTTGATAATCTTTCTGATGTCCCAGTCCTTACCCTCGTCGTTGCACTCCTGCGCGAACTCGTAAATCCACTTCTCCAACTCCTCGTTGGTGGAGATGTCTTCGATGAGCGAGTCGGTACACTTGGTCAGTACGCTCGATGTATCCAGCTCGATGTTGTAGTTAAGGTCGATGCCCAACTCCTTAATGAATGCACGCAGAATGCGCTGGAAGAACTTGTCAATCGTGAGGATTGTAAAGCGTGAGTAGTCGTGCAGGATACTTGTCTGTATCTGCTTTGCACGCTTGATAATCTCCTCTTGCTGAAGACCCAGGTCGCGCTTGAGGTCTTTCATATAGTCGTTACCCTCGGGCTTTGTGATCAGCTCGTTCAACTTCTCCAGGATGCGACTCTTCATCTCCTCGGTAGCCTTGTTGGTGAAGGTCACGGCGAGGATTGCACGATAAAGATATGGCTTTGTGGGGAAGTGCTTCACCACATCGTGAACAAACTTATATGCCAATTGATATGTCTTACCAGCACCGGCGCTGGCACTTAAAATCCTTGCTCTCATAATTCACTAACGGTTGCAAATTGGTTTGAAGTTACAATACTTGCAGACTTTGTCGCTCTCTGACTTTGGACAGCGGGCGAATGGTTGCTTTGAGTCGAACAACTCGTTGAGCTTTGCTCGCAGCTGCTGCTCAAACTCCTCGGCATACTTTTCGTAGAAAACATCGTGCCTGCCGATATTTCTCGTTGTGGTCTTGCCCTTTGCATCGGTTACCTGTTCGGTCTCTGCGTGAATGATTTGCGGAGCATAATCCTCCTTGTTGATGTCACGCACAAAGTAGAGCGCAGGCTGCACATCGCGGTTGAACTTCTTGTTCAGTACCATCGAATACATCATCGTCTGCAGAATGTACTGCATCTCAGCTCTCTTCTCGCCGTAGAAGATATCCTCAATGGTGTTGAATATAGTGCTCTTCTGTGAGCCTGATTTGTAGTCCACAACTCTCATCGCATTGCTCTTGTCGAGCGTGTCCACGCGGTCGGCGCGACCACCGATGCGAACCACTCTGCCATCGCCCAAATCGAATGGAGAGTAGACATCCTCTTCAAGAAACTCGAACTTGAAGTCGTCGTGCGCCGCATCGTATGAGATGATATTTCTAATGTACTTCACAGTGATGCGGTGTATCAACTTCAACTGACCTGTGTACTCCTTTGGCGAAGCGTTGGGGTCGTTCAGGAAGTTCTTGTTCAATGCCTTTGTGACAGCATCTGAAATCTTCTTGTCGCTGATTAAACTCAGTCGCTTGCCTGGTTTGTTCTCGGCGATGAATGGCTTGTAGAGGGTATCCATCGCATCGTGCAGGATGAGTCCAAAGATGCGGTTGTCCACCTCCTCGCTCAACTCCTCAGGGTCCTTCAACTTTGCGATTGCCGAGAAGTAGAATCGCATAGGGCAGGCGATGTAGTGAGAGAATGCCGAAGGTGACAGATACTTTTTCTCATCATCGAAGTATCGCTGTAACTTCTCCAGCACCTCGCCGCTCTTCTCCACAACGGTCTCCTCGGGCTCAACGATGGCAACATCCACGCCTACCTTCACGCGCTCAGGCTGATAAGGTGACTCATAGTCAAGCTGATAGATGTAGCGGCTCTGCTCACCCGTGGTCTTGTCATCGGCGTGAGAGCAGTAGAGCATATCCACTCGCTTTGCGCGCTGGATGAGTCTGTAGAAGTAGTATGCGTAGACGCCTTCGTGGTGCTCGGGCGTAGGGATGCCGTATGCCGCACGCAGGTTGTAGGGGATGAACGATGAAGCTCCCATAGTGTTGCCTGGGAAGTTGTCGTCATTCATCGAGAGAATGATAACATTCTCAAAATCAATGTTTCGCGTCTCCAGAATACCCATCACCTGCAAGCCCTGTAAAGGCTCGCCGCTGAATGGTATGCGGATGGTTTGCAGGTGGCGGCGAAGAAGAGAATTATAGATAGAGGTAGTAATCTCTATATTGCACTTGTTCAGGCAGTTGTCAAGCTCTTGGATGTTCTTTGCAAGGATTGACATATACGCCAGCTTCAGCGATCTCTCCTCACACTCCGAAGCCTGCTCCGAGAGTGTCTTCAGCACTTTAAGTAAATATTGAGTTAACTCCTTGTAACCATCTGTTGGCGAGAATATTGTCTCCAATAACTCTATACCCTCAAAAAGCGACTTGTTGACACGCATCATTCTGCTGTCAAGAATCTCCTTGTGCTTGGCTTGCGCAATCTCGCCGATTGAGTCCACGATGTATGGGTGGGTGAGAATGCCCACTGCATCAATGTGGTAGAATGTGGTATTGCCGTTGCTGTTACGCTTGTTATTCTGCAATTCGATAAGGCGCTCAAGGAATGAGTATGCGATGGTCTGTCGCAAGGGGTAGCCCATTGTGACATTGATATTATCCTGAACCTCCTCGGGCAAAGAGTGGAGCAGAGGCATCAGCAACGACTCGTCAGTCAGTACAATCGCAGTCTTCTTGTCGAACTTCAGATCGGGAGAAATCTCACGCAAAAGAGTGTTCACATACTTGCACTGAACGGCATTTGAAACGGTAGAAATGGCTTTCACTTCCTTCTTGATTTCAAGGAAGTTGTTGTGGCTCACCTCAAGCGTTTCTGGATATAGGCGCAGATTCTCACGCAGGAAGCGGCCAGCCTCCTGCTCGCTGTGTTTTGTGTAGTAGTCATCGTAGTCCCAGAAGAAGTCGCACTCGCAATTGTTCTTCAAGTACTTCAGCACTCGCTTCTCGCACTCTGAAAGGGCGTTGAAACCGATGAAAACATAGTGACGCGATGTGTCGATTGCCGACTCGCCGCGCTCTATCTTCTCCACCGCCATTCTGTAAATCTTACCCGTATAGGCGAGCTTCATCTGCTCCATTCTCTGCTGGAAAGCCTTGTAGATAGGCGCCAGCGAGGTCCAGATGGTGAGGAACTTCTGCTTCTCGTCGGAGAGTTTTTCCTTGTCTGAGAAGTTGCTCCAGAAAGCGTTGATAATCTGGCGCATCTCGGGTGTGAGGTACGAGAGGTCAGCCTCCAGCTCCTTCAGGTCGTAGATGTTGCGGAATAGCATCTCCGCGTCAATAATATACTTGTCAATCAGGTCGAAATCACCCAACAGCATCTCGCCCCAAAAGTAGAACTTGTCGAAAGTCTCTTGTGGGTGGTGCTTTTGGTAGATGCTGAATAACTCGGTGATAAGCAAAATCTTCTCGCCGACCTCGATTGTAGCGCCCTGACTCATAATGTCATCCATCGAGATGTAGGATGGCTGCCAGATGGGCTTCTCAATCAACTTTGACAGAGTGTCCGAGAAGAATAGTCTTGCACGCTGTGAGGGAAAGACCAGTGTAAGCGACGAAATATCGTCGCCGTATTGCTTATAAAGCTTTTCGGCGACTTCGAAAAGGAAAGAATGTTGCATGGTGATTTAAATTTACCACGAACTTAGCAAAAAAAATCGACTTTTGCAACTTTTCTCCGTACTAAATTAGTCGAATGATTGCATACCCGATTGAGCGATGCGTATAATGCGCTGATACTCATCGGGACTGAGCTCCATAAAGAAATAGTGGATAGGGTCGATGCGGATTTCGTTGTAGCGCACCTCGTAATGAAGGTGTGGTGCAAGCGATAGACCCGAGTTACCCGACAGGGCGATGATGTCACCACGCTGCACCTTCTGACCGCGTCTTACGCCCACGCTCAAGAGGTGGCTGTATGATGTCTTGTAGCCGTTGCCGTGATTGATGACGATGGTCTTACCGAGTGTCGAGTTTTTGTCGGAGATATCCTCCACTACGCCATCTGCGGTGGCGAAGATGCTCGAGCCCTCACCCACGGTGTAGTCCACGCCCTGATGTGATTTCAGAGTGCGGTAGAATGGATTAAGGATTGTTCCATAACCAGCGGTGAGCAGCGTGAGTTGCTTGTTCAGTACGGGCTGGATTGATGGAATGTTGTTGATCGTTGAGCCAATCTTCTCGCTCAAATCGTTGATATTGTGCCACGAAGCCTCCAACTTGTCTGTCTGCTTTGCAAGCAGGTCGATGCGCTCCGAGAGCTCGCTTGAGAGTTGTTGCTTGCTCTTTGAGATGTTCTTCTCCTGTGTTGCCACGCGCTCCTCCTGACGCTCAATGTCGAGGTCGTATGGGTCGGTCTCAAAGAGGATGCGGAAGACGCTCTGGTCACGCAGGGTGATGTTGTCGAGTATCATCTCCAGAGAGTCATAACGCTCGCTCAGGAGTTTGTACTCGGCTTGAATGCGGTCGGTCTGCTCACGCATACGATGCTCCTCGGGGGTGTCGAAGAGTAGTGCGAAGCAGACATAGTAGAGTAATGCCGCTCCTATCCAAGCCAAGAGCTTGAACAGAAGTGCTATGGCGCGCTGCTTGGGCGTGCGTCGCTTTATGTTGTCTTGCTGCTCCATACTATTCTGCCTCGTAGTTTGCCTCCTGAATCTGATTCATCAAGCTCTTGTAAGCCTCTGCCGACATATTGCGGTCGAAGTAGTTGATGGGGTTTACATGCGAGCGCTTGTAGATGACCTCGTAGTGGAGGTGTGGTGATGTCGAAACGCCCGTGTTACCCATATCGGCGATCAGCTGACCGCGCGTTATGGTGTCACCCTTTGAGATGTGAATCTTGTTCAGGTGTGCGTATCGTGTCTTATATCCAAATCCGTGATTGATAACTATTTGTGTGCCATATCCGTGGCGTGCGCGGCTGTACTCCACGCTCTCCACTACGCCATCGCCCGTAGCGAAAATAGGGTCGCCGATTCTGCCTGGCATATCCACGCCGCTATGGAACTTCCAGCGACGATAAACAGGGTGCATGCGGTAACCAAATGCACCAATCTTGTTGCGCATCTTCGAGCGGTCAATCGGCCAAATGGCAGGTATGGCGGTTGAGAACTTCTCTTTGTCACGCGAGAGGAGTTGCAACTCATCCATTGACTTTGACTGAAGGTAGAGGCTGCGCGCCAACTGGTCAATCTCCTCCCACGCCTGTCGGATGGTGGGGGTATAGCTGCCGCCATCGATGTGGGTGTACTTGCTCTCCTCGTAGGGGTTGTAGATGCCCTCGATTGAGAGAGTGTCGGTTGAAAAGAGCGGGCGATAGACAAAGTTGTCACGATGCTTGATCTGCTCGAGCTTGCTCTGTGAGTTGCGAATTCTGCTTCGCAGCAGGTCGTATTTTAGTTTCAGTTCTCGGTTCTCGTTCGCCATACGGAACATCTTCGGCGTGAAGAAAAGCGACGAAAAGATGAGGTTGACGATAGAGACCAGAATGAATCCAATCAGCAGATTTCTTATCAAACGGTATGAGCGCAGGCGATGAACGAGGCTTTTTCCCTCGTTTTGCACTCTTTTTATACTCTTTTTTTTGCTCATACCTTATAAATTGTCTTATTTGTGGTGCAAATTTAGCGTAAAATGTGTAATTTTGCAATCTGTATTCGGTTTAATAACGAAATAAGAAGCAAAAATTATATACAATGGAATCAAACAAAATCAGACAAGCATTTTTGGATTTCTTCAAGAGCAAGGAGCACGCAATCGTTCCTTCGGCTCCAATGGTTGTGAAGAATGACCCTACATTGATGTTTACCAATGCAGGTATGAACCAGTTTAAGGATATCTTTTTGGGCAACGCCCCTCGCAAGTATGCTCGCGCGGCAGATACGCAGAAGTGTTTGCGTGTGTCGGGTAAGCACAACGACCTGGAGGAGGTAGGTCACGATACCTATCACCACACAATGTTCGAGATGCTCGGCAACTGGTCATTTGGCGATTACTTCAAGAAGGAGGCTATCGCTTGGGCTTGGGAGCTCTTGACTGAGGTTTACGGTTTGGACAAGAGCCGTATGTATGCTACAGTATTCGAGGGTAGCGAGGAGGATGGCGTGCCATTCGATCAGGAGGCTTACGACTACTGGAAGCAGTACCTGCCAGAGGATCACATCATCCGCGGTAACAAGCACGATAACTTCTGGGAGATGGGTGAGACAGGTCCTTGCGGTCCTTGTAGCGAGATTCACATCGACCTTCGTGATGCGGAGGAGATTGCTGCAAAGCCAGGTCGCGAGATGGTAAATATGGGTCACCACCTTGTAATCGAGATTTGGAACCTCGTGTTTATGCAGTTCAACCGCAAGGCAAACGGCGAGTTGGAGTCTTTGCCAGCAATGCATGTTGACACAGGTATGGGCTTCGAGCGTTTGTGTATGGCTATGCAGGGCAAGAAGTCAAACTACGATACCGATGTATTCCAGCCTACAATCGCTCGCATCGCTGCGATGGCGGGCAAGAAGTATGGCGAGGATGAGAAGGCTGATGTGGCAATGCGTGTAATCGCTGACCACTTGCGTGCTATCGCATTCTCAATTGCTGACGGTCAGTTGCCAGCAAATGCAAAGGCTGGTTATGTAATCCGCCGTATCTTGCGCCGTGCCGTTCGTTACGGTTACACTTACCTCGGCTTCAACGAGCCTACACTCTGCAAGTTGGTTCCGGGCTTGGCTGACCAGATGGGTCACCAGTTCCCTGAGCTCAAGCAGCAGCAGACCCTCATCGAGCGCGTAATCGAAGAGGAGGAGGCATCATTCTTGCGTACATTGGCTACTGGTATCAACCTCCTCGAGCGTGAGATTGCAAAGGTAGGCAAGGGTGGCCAGATTGCAGGTAAGGATGCATTTGAGCTCTATGATACATTCGGTTTCCCAATCGACCTTACTGAGCTTATCGCTCGTGAGCAGGGTGTGACTGTCGACCTCGAGGGCTTCGAGAAGGAGCTTCAGGCACAGAAGGAGCGTTCACGCAACGCTGCTGCACAGGATATCGACGACTGGCAGGAGTTGCGTCAGGCTGCGCAGTGTGAGTTCGTGGGTTATGACAACCTCACTGCACCTATCCGCATCGCTCGCTACCGCCGTGTGACTTCAAAGGGTAAGACTACATTCCAGTTGGTATTTGACCAGACTCCATTCTACGGCAACGCAGGTGGTCAGGTGGGTGACACTGGTTACATCGATAACGGCGAGGAGAAGATTGAGATCATCGCTACAGAGAAGGAGAATGGTCTGATTATCCATGTTACAACCAAGCTCCCAGAGAACCTCGAGGCAGAGTTCACTGCAGTTGTTGATGCCCAGAAGCGTCAGGCAGCGGCTAACAACCACACTGCAACCCACCTCTTGGATCAGGCTTTGCGTCAGGTGTTGGGTACTCATGTTGAGCAGAAGGGTTCTATGGTTACTCCACAGGGCTTGCGTTTCGACTTCTCTCACTTCCAGAAGGTAACTCCAGAGCAGTTGCGCGAGGTTGAGAAGTTGGTGAACAAGTCAATTCGTGCTAACCACCCATTGGAGGAGAACCGCGAGGCTTCGATGGAGGAGGCTAACGCTATGGGCGCTATCGCATTGTTCGGCGAGAAGTATGGCGACAAGGTGCGCGTAGTGAAGTTCGGTGACTCTGTTGAGTTGTGTGGTGGTACTCATACATCTGCTACTGGTACAATCGGTGTATTCAAGATTGTAGGCGAGAGCGCAATCTCGGCTGGTGTACGCCGTATCGAGGCTGTGACATCAGAGCGTGCCGAGGAGTTGCTCTACGGCGTAGAGGATCAGCTCCGCAATGTGGCTGAGTTGGTGAACAATCCAAAGGTAGAGGTTGCTATCAAGAAGATGCTGGAGTCAAATGAGGCTCTGCAGCGTGAGATTGACCAGTTGCACAAGGAGCAGATTGATGGTATGGTTGAGAAGATTATGGCAAAGCGCAACCCAGAGGAGAAGTATTTCTTCGTTGCTCGCCAGATGCCATACGCATCAAATATGATTAAGGATCTCGCTTACGCATTGCGTGCGAAGGTTTCTGATATCGTTATGGTGCTCGGTAATGTATCAAACGACAAGCCAACGCTCACAATTATGCTCGGCGACGATGTTGTGGCACAGGGCGTAGATGCAGGTGCTGTCGTTCGTGAGGCTGCCAAGGTGATGAACGGTGGCGGTGGCGGTCAGAAGTTCTTCGCTACTGCAGGTGGTAAGAACCCTGATGCATTGCAGGCTGCAATCGACAAGGCTGTGGAGATTATCCGCGAGAAGCTCAATGCCTAATTTATAAAAGAAGATTTTAACGAAAAATAATACAGACAATGGACAAGAAAGTTTTATTGATGATTCTCGATGGTTGGGGAATCGGTAACGGCACAAAGTCGGATGTTATCTCAACAATGAATCCTGCCTACATCTCGGCTATGACCGAGCAGTATCCTCACGCGCAGTTGCGCACCGATGGTGAGAATGTAGGTTTGCCAAATGGCCAGATGGGTAACTCTGAGGTAGGTCACCTCAATATCGGTGCTGGTCGTGTGGTATATCAGGACCTGGTGAAGATCAACCGTGCTTGCGCTGACAACTCTATCTTCGAGAACGAGGAGATTGTAAAGGCGTTTGAGTATGCAAAGGCTAACGGCGTGAATGTTCACTTTATGGGCTTGACTTCTGACGGTGGTGTTCACTCTTCAATCGAGCACCTCTACAAGCTCGCTGAGATTGCAAAGCACTACGGCATCGAGAACACATTTGTTCACTGCTTTATGGATGGTCGTGACACCGACCCAAAGAGCGGTAAGGGCTTCATCGCAGATGTAGAGGCTAACCTTGCGAAGTCAACTGGTAAGATTGCATCTATCATCGGTCGTTACTACGCTATGGACCGCGATAAGCGTTGGGAGCGTGTTAAGGTTGCTTACGACTGCTTGGTGAATGGTGTTGGTGAGGCTTCATCTGATATGGTGGAGGCTATGCAGCGTTCATACGACGAGGGTGTAACCGATGAGTTCGTTAAGCCAATCGTTCGCATCGACGAGAATGGTGAGGTTATCGGCCGTATCAAGCCAAACGACCTCGTTATCTTCTACAACTATCGTAACGACCGTGCAAAGGAGATTACAATCGTTCTTACACAGGAGGATATGCCTGCTGAGGGAATGCACACAATGCCATTGTACTACTGCTGTATGACTCCATACGATGCAAAGTTCGAGGGCTTGCACATCTTGTTTGATAAGGATAATGTGCGCAACACAATCGGTGAGTATGTATCTTCACTTGGCTTGAGCCAGTTGCGTATTGCCGAGACTGAGAAGTATGCCCATGTGACATTCTTCCTCAATGGTGGTCGTGAGACAGAGTTCGAGAACGAGTCTCGTATCTTGGTTGCTTCTCCAAAGGTTGCAACTTATGACCTCCAGCCAGAGATGAGCGCTTACGAGGTTAAGGATAAGTTGGTGGAGGCTTTGGGCTCACAGAAGTTTGACTTCATCTGCTTGAACTTCGCTAATGGCGATATGGTTGGTCACACTGGTATCTACGAGGCAATCGAGAGGGCTGTGAAGGCTGTTGACGAGTGCGTATCTGAGGTAGTGGAGGCTGCAAAGGCTAACGGCTACGAGGTTGTTATGATTGCTGACCACGGTAACGCTGACAACGCAGTGAACGAGGATGGCTCACCTAACACAGCTCACTCACTCAATCCAGTACCTATCGTGGTTGTATCTGACCGCGTAGCAAAGGTAGAGGATGGTATCTTGGCCGATGTTGCTCCAACAGTATTGAAGTTGATGGGCTTGGCTCAGCCAGCTGAGATGACTGGTAAGGCACTTGTAGAGTTGAAGTAATTCGGCTCTATACATTATATAAATATAGCCGTCGTACTCTTGGGTGCGGCGGCTATTGTTTTATCTTGCAGGAGCGAAGTCCCTTGGATTATTTGTCTTCGTAAAGTTTCTTCAGGTTGCAGTGGAGCAGGTTGCCGTTGTTGTCGCGCAGATGCATTCCGTTGCCCTGGCAGTAGCGGAACATATTACACTCGGCGCAGATGCCCTTGCGCATCCACTCGCGGTTGCGGTAGACCTCGTAACGATTCTGCCACACATCCCAGAAATCATCCTTGTAGATGTTGCCCTGATGATAATCGGCACGGATGCTTGCGCACGCTCCAATCGAGCCATCAATCAGCACAGAACTCACGCTTACGCCCGCCTGACACGAGTAGAAGTGGTCGCGGATATCACCTTCGTAATCGCCCATAAAGCCCTCGCAGCAGTAGTTCAGCGTGATGCGCTTCTCCTCCTTGCGGTTGCGCTTGATGTACTCCATCAGGTAGCGGTGCTCCTCGGCGGTGAGTTGCAGGTCATCCTCCTTGGCGGCGCGTCCTGCGGGGAAGATGGTGAACAGGCGCCATCCCGTTACGCCAAGGCTGACGAGTAACTCCTTTATTGCGTCAAGATTCTTTATGCTGCGGCGGTTTACGCAGGTCACCACATCCGATTTGATGCGCTTCTCGGCAGAGATAATCCTGATTGCCTCCACCGCACGCTTGAAACTCTGCGGGTTGCCACGCATAAAGTTGTGCTCATCCTCCAATCCATCGAGGCTCACGGTGATGGTGTGCATACCCGAGCCGACCAACGATTGCAGGCGCTTCTCTGTCATCGCCAAGCCGTTGGTGACAATGCCCCACGGAAATCCCTTCTTGTATATTTCGCGTCCGCACGCCTCAAGGTCGGGGCGCATCAGAGGCTCTCCGCCCGTGATGACAACAAAGACCTTATTGGGGTTGGTGTGTGCCGCAACGCTATCCAGTACACGCAGAAAATCCTCTTTGGGCATATCTGGCTGCGAGGCCAAGCTCTTGCAGTCGCTGCCGCAATGGCGGCAATTGAGGTTACATCGCAGCGTACACTCCCAAAATAACTGGCGCAGTTCGTGCTGCTCGATGCGTATATTCTCGCTGAGTCGCCACGCCTCCAAGGCCAGTCGGCGACGCAGGGATAGGGGATATTTATTCATTATGTGAATTCTTGTTTGCTGTTAATCTATTCGCGTTACTTCTTTACGCGACCCTCTTGATAGAATAGGGTAGGTGGGCCATACATAACCCTTATCTCTCGCTGTGGCATCTCTATGCTATCCTCCTCGGGTATGGCCACATCGCTATCTGCTGCCTTTGATGTCGCGGCGCAACCCGAAAAGCCGAGCAAAGAGATAATGGCTGAAATCAACCACTGGGCAGTTCTTGATAGTTTGACTTTCATAGTCGTAGAGGTTTTATTCTAATCCCAGCGGTGGTGTTACTCTTCTTGGGTAACCTTCTCGGTCATTACGATTTCGATATTCTCGTATTTTTGCACTCCAAAGTACCAATCGCCTTTCCTGTCGCCCTTTTCTTTTGTTGGTTTTAGAGTATCTACTCTAATCTCTTGAGTCTCAAACTCGCCTCCATTTTCCTCTCTGTCCACATCTATAGCCGTAAGACTATATATCTCAATGTCTTCGAATTTTTTGGTCGTGAACGAGCCATCTTTTCCGCTGTAGATTATGCCGCCCTCTACTTGAGCCCCGTCAATTTTACCAGACCACTTATTCCCCAATGTAACTTTCACTTGAATGCCCTCAATCGGGTTACCCTCCTCATCCACTACGCGACCATCAGCTTGATAGTCGTAGTACGGTGTTCCATACATACACATCATTCTTTCATCCGAGCAAGCGGAAAAACCAAGCAACGAAAGCACCGCTGTTAGCAGCCAGTTTGCGAATTTTGTGATTTTAGCCTTCATAGTTGTATGAGTTTAAGGTTTGGGCTATTTTAAATTGTCACTAAAGAGTCGAATTATTCCTCCTCAGATATATCTTCATCGGGTGTTGATGCTAACTCAGCGTCCTCTGTTGTGGGGTTATCTACTTGAAAATCTGAATGATAATCATCTATTGGTGTGCCATACATATCCAAAGGTTGGCAGGAAGATATGGTAAAACCCAGCAATGATATCACAGCAATCAGCAAGCGGTGAGCGAGGTTTGAGAATTTGGTTTTCATAGTTTTAAGGTCAGTTTCACTACAAATATAATAAAATAAATTTTATTATAACGATTTTTCTATGAAATTTTTAATATTCTCAGTGATGCACGCAACCAATCTGTCAATAGCCTCTACCGATGACCAGGCGTTGTGGGGCGATGCGAGTAGGCGATGTGGATCGCTTAAGTGGTAGAGCGGACTCTCGCGCAATGGCTCCGAGGTGAATACATCGAGCGCAGCGCCACGGATTGTTTGGTTGTTTAGTGCCTCTGCCAAAGCCTCCTCATTTACGATTCCGCCACGCGCAACATTGATTAAAATGGCGCTCTTTTTCATCTGCTGGAGTTCATTCTCGGAGATGAGATTTGCCGTGCGGGGAGTGAGCGGGCAATGGATTGAAACGATGTCGGATGTAGATAGTAACTCATTGAGAGTCTGCGTTGGATATGCTTCATCTCTTGTAACGCCTGAAGTGGAAAAATAACTCACCTTACAGCCAAAAGCCTCTGCCAGACGCGCCACCTCACGGCCAATGTTGCCCATTCCGATGATGCCCCAGCGCTTGCCTCTTAACTGCGCCGTTGGACGGTCAAAATTGAAGATGCGGTCGGCGGCGGCATAGTCGCCCGACTTGAAAAAGTTATCGTAGTAGGTCACCTCGCGCAGCAGCGCCAACGCAGAGCAGAGCGTAGTTTCGGCTACGGAGTAGGTTGAGTAACCGATGGCGTTCTTTACCTCGATGCCTCGCTCGGCGGCAGCCGCCAAATCGACATTGTTCATACCCGTTGCCGCCACGCAAATAAGTTTGAGGTCGGGCAGGGCGGCGATGGTCTCGGCGTCAAGCACTACCTTGTTTGTGATGACTATTTCAGCACCCTTGCAGCGCTCGATAACCTGCTGAGGTTGAGTGGTTTCATAACCCGTATAGTCAGCCAGCGACTTGATTGCTGAAAGGTCGCGGTTGCAAATCGAGTACTCGTCTAAAAATACAATTTTCATATCGGGAAGTAGTCTGTTTTGTGGTTTATAATTCGTCAATCAACCCTCGGATTACCACCGACGCGCAACCGATGCCGAAGAGCGCTGGGATGTAGGAGATTGTACCTGTGTTAGATTTCTTGTTCTGCTCCTCGCACAGAATCATTGCACCCTCGCGGACTGGCTCGGGTGAGAATACCGCCTTGAAGCCCGTGCGGATACCTATCTTATGCAGGCGCTTGCGCAGCATATGTGCCAGCGGGCAGTGGTGGGTCTTTGCTATGTCGCAGATTTCCAACTTAGTAGGGTCGGTCTTTGCACCCGCTCCCATAGAACTCACGAGCGGAATATTGCGGTCAAGACAACCCTTGATAAGCGCCAGCTTTGGCGAGAGGGTGTCAATGGCATCAACCACATAGTCGAACTTGTCACTATCCAGAAGCGCATCGGTCTCGTCGTCCTTGATGAACTTGTTTACAACCGTGAGGTTGATTTCGGGGTTGATGTCGCGCAGTCTGTCGGCCATCAGCTCGGCCTTCTGCTTGCCGATGGTGGAGTGCAGGGCGATAAGCTGGCGGTTGATGTTTGTGGGCGAAACGGTGTCAGCATCGGCAATGGTCATACGACCTACTCCCGAGCGTGCAATCATCTCGGCGGCGTATGCTCCCACGCCTCCCAAACCTACCACCAGAACATTGGCGTCTTGTAGCTTTTTTAACTTCTCATCACCCAACAAAAGGTTGGTGCGTTCTAACCATTCGTAGTTCATCTTATAGTTGAAATAATCTATTGTAATTATTTGTTATTCCGTTTATTATTGTTTCCAATTCCTCGCCTCTAATCTCGGCTGCCATTGCGTAAATCTCCTCTATCGGAGTGGCGCTCTCGTCGGTCTCCAGAAAGAGGTTGTCAAGGGGTGTTGAGCGTAGTGCTTCAATGGTCTTTGGGGAGCGTGAGGTGCGCTCGCCGAAGGAGAGAAAGTAGCCTCTTTTTACGGCCTCTGCAGCCTGCTCCTTTGAGCCTATAAAGCCGTGGAAAATCACAGACTTCAACTTGTATTCGCTCAAGATTGTCATCATCGGTGCAAAGGCTCTCACGCAGTGCAGCACCACAGGCAATCGCATCCGCTCGGCTATGGCGAGTTGCGCACGAAACACATCCTCCTGACGCTCGCGGCTAACCTCGCAGGCATAGTCAAGACCTATCTCGCCGATGGCCTGCGCCCCAGAGAAAATCTCCTCGCTGATGGTCGCATTCTCGGCATCCCACGGGTGAATTCCCACGGCTCGCAACTCGGTGTGGCGGGCGGTGAAGTGGTGGGTGTGGATGTCAATATAGCGGCTCATAGGCGTTGTTTTGATTGCAAATTTATGGATTTTTGCGAAAAATCGCTTCAAAATGTAAATAATAACATAAATAGTGCTGAAAACTGCAAAAAAAATCGTATCTTCGTGCGCGTTTTTATGGGTAGATGTGTTCTGCCCGCACCGAGAGCGAATTCAAGAGTGGAGGATTTTTAGAAAACACAAATAACCAAAAATTTATTCATTTAATTACAAATCTATGTCGAAAATCATTAAACTACGGAAAGGTCTCGACATCAATCTTCAGGGAAAGGCTGCCGAGTCATTGGTCGATGCACCATTGGCAAAGGAGTATGCCGTTTCGCCACTGGATTTTGAGAATGTGACTCCAAAACTGTTGGTGAAGGTGGGCGACAAGGTGAAGGCAGGTACGCCTTTGTTCTTCAACAAGAACAACCAGCGCGTATTGTTCTGCTCGCCTGTTAGCGGTACCGTATCGGCTGTGAACCGCGGTGAGAAGCGTAAGATTCTCAATGTGGTTGTTGCTGCTGATGCAAATCAGGAGTCTGAGGAGTTTGCAGTACTCGATCTCAAGAAGGCAAAGCGTGAAGAGGTAATCGAGACATTGATCAAGTCTGGTTTGTGGACCAAGATTTTGCAGCGTCCTTATGGCATCGTTGCCAACCCAGATGACCAGCCAAAGGCTGTGTTCGTATCTGCATTCGATTCTGCGCCATTGGCGCCTAATATGAACTTCGTTTTGAAGGGCGAGAAGGCGGCTTTGCAGAAGGGTATGGATGTGTTGGCAGTGTTGGCAGGTGGCAAGCCACATGTCTCAATGCTGGCTAAAGCAGAGGGTGAGGTTGCAACGCTTAACGGCGTGGAACTCCACACATTTGCTGGTAAGCACCCTGTTGGTAATGTCGGCGTACAGATTCACCACATCGACCCAATCGCAAAGGGTGATATCGTGTGGACTGTAAACATCCAGGATGTTGTTGCTATCGGTCGCTTGTTTGCAACTGGTAAGGTTGATTTGACAAAGGTTGTTGCTCTCACAGGTAGCGAGGTTGAGAAGCCTCAGTACTACCGTGTAATCAGCGGTGCGCCTATCTCATCAATCGTTGCAGGTCAGATCAAGAAGCAGGCTGAGGGTGACTCAGTTCGTATCATCTCGGGTAATGTTCTCACAGGTAAGAAGGTTGCTGAGGATGGTTTCTTGTCAGCGACAGCAAACCAGGTGACTGTAATCCCTGAGGGTGACAAGTATGAGATGCTCGGTTGGATTGCACCTCGATTCAACAAGTTCTCTGTATCTCGCTCTTACTTCTCTTGGCTCTGCCCAAAGAAGGAGTACAAGCTCGATACCAACATCAACGGTGGCCCTCGTGCTTTCGTTGTGACAGGTCTTTTTGAGGAGTACTTGCCAATGGATATCTATCCAATGTATCTTTTCAAGTCTATTATCGCCAACGACATCGACAAGATGGAGAACCTCGGTATCTATGAGGTAGTGGAGGAGGATGTGGCTCTCTGCGAGTTCGTTGATCCTTCAAAGACTGAGATTCAGCAGTTGGTTCGTGATGGTATTAACTTAATGATTAAGGAGTGTTAATTATGAAGGGACTGAGAAAAATTGTTGATAATGTAAAGCCTACCTTCGTAGAGGGTGGTAAGCTTAGTTTCCTTGCATCATTCTTCGATGCTTTCGAAACATTCCTTTTCGTGCCAAACACAACCACAAAGAAGGGTGCGCACATCCGTGACTGTAACGATTTGAAGCGTACTATGACAATGGTTATCTTGGCACTTATCCCTGCTTTCCTGTTTGGTTGCTTCAACACAGGTTCGCAGGTGGGTCTTGAGGGCTTCAACGCTTTGGCATACGGTTTTGTACGCGTGCTTCCTATGGTTGCTGTGTCATACATCGTAGGTTTGGGTATCGAGGTCGTTTATGCACAGATTCGTAAGGAGGAGGTTGCCGAGGGTTACTTGGTGACAGGTCTTCTTATTCCAATGATTATGCCTGTGAGCACTCCACTCTGGATGGTTGCTTTGGGTGTTGCCTTCGCTGTTATCTTCGGTAAGGAGGTATTCGGTGGTACTGGTATGAATGTATTTAACCCAGCACTCGTTGCTCGTGCATTCGTATTCTTCGCCTTTACTCCACAGATGTCAGGTGAGAAGGTATGGTTCTCTTCTTGGAAGATGATGGGCGCAACCGATGCTACTACTGGTGCTACCGCTTTGGAGCAGCTCGCTACAAAGGGTGAGATGCAGTGGAGCGCAATGGATGCATTCCTCGGTTTCATCCCTGGTTCATTCGGTGAGACTTCTACACTCTGCATCTTGATTGGTGCTGCACTCTTGCTCTACACAGGTGTTGCTTCATGGCGCACAATGTTGAGCGTGTTTGTGGGTGGTTTCGCTATGGGCTTGTTGTTCCAGGCTGTAGGTTTGACAGAGTATCCTGCTTACTATCACCTCTTGGTTGGTGGTTTCGCATTCGGTGCTGTCTTTATGGCTACTGACCCTGTGACATCGGCACAGACAAACTTGGGTAAGTATATCGTTGGTTTTATGACTGGTGCTTTGGCTGTGATGGTTCGCGTTGTGAACCCAGCATATCCAGAGGGTATGATGCTCGCAATTCTCTTTATGAATGCGTTGGCTCCAACTGTTGATTACTTCGTAGTGGAGGCAAACATCAACCGTCGTAAGAATCGTGTTAAGACTGTAAAATAACGAGAGAGATATGGCAAAATTTAATGTAAATAGCAACGCATATATCATCATCTACTCGGTAGTGATGGTAGTAATTGTAGCTGTTCTGTTGGCTGTGACTTCACTCTCGTTGAAGGAGCGTCAGAGCGAGAACATTCTCAATGAGAAGAAGCAGCAGATCGTAAAGGCACTCGGTGAGGACCCAGCAACAGCATCTTATGTAGATGTAGTTGCCGAGGCTGCTATGCTCGACAAGAACGGTAACAAGATTGAGGGTAAGAACGATGCAGACATCTTCAACGCTTTGGGCGACCTCACAGCATCTTTCGAGGCTGGTGAGTTCCCAATCTTCAAGGCTGCGAATGGTTGTGTTGTAATCCCAGTATATGGTGCAGGTTTGTGGGGCCCAATTTGGGGCTACATCGCTTTGGAGCCAGATATGAATACCGTAAAGGGTATTGTAATGGACCACTCTGGCGAGACTCCAGGTTTGGGTGCCGAGATCACAACATCAAAGGTACAGGATATGTTTAAGGGCAAGACCATCTTCGAGGGTGCAGAGTTTGTATCTGTAACAATGCGAAAGGGTGGTGCTACAAACAACCACGAGGTTGATGCAATCTCTGGTGGTACCAAGACTTGCGATGGTGTGAACGCTATGCTCAAGACTGGTATCGAGGGTTACTTACCTTATATTAACGCTAATAAGTCTAACGAATAAAACAGGCGGAACTATGAGTAATTTGAAGAATTTAACTGGACCGCTGAGTTCAAACAACCCTGTAATCGTTCAGATTCTTGGTATTTGTTCGGCTTTGGCGGTGACTGTGAAGATGGAGCCAGCATTCGTGATGGGTCTGTCGGTAATGGTCGTAACAGCGTTCGCTAACTTGGTGATGTCGCTCTTGCGTAATGGTATCCCATCACGCATCCGTATCATCGTTCAGTTGGTTGTTATCGCTGCATTGGTAATTATCGTGGATCAGTTCCTCAAGGCATTTGTTTACGATGTGTCGAAGCAGTTGTCGGTTTATGTGGGTCTGATTATCACCAACTGTATCATCATGGGTCGTGTAGAGGCTTACGCTTTGGGTAACAAGCCTTGGGATTCATTCCTCGATGGTATCGGCAACGGCTTGGGTTATGCCGCAATCCTCTTGATCGTGGCATTCTTCCGTGAGTTGTTCGGTTCTGGTACATTGTTCGGTATGCGTGTTATCCCTGAGAGCTGGTATATCGCTAACGGCGGTTTCTACTCGAATGTGGGTATTATGCTCTTCCCTCCAATGGCGTTGGTTATTGTTGGTGTGATCATCTGGGTTCACCGTTCGTTTAACAAGGATTTGCAGGAAAAATAGGAGGTAGAGTATGGAAACATTGAATCTTTTTATACGCTCGATTTTTATCGACAACATGGTTTTCGCATTCTTCTTCGGTATGTGTTCTTACATCGCCGTTTCGAAGAGCGTAAAGACTGCTTTGGGTTTGGGTGCTGCCGTTACATTCGTGATGGCTATGACAGTGCCTTTGAACTACCTCTTGAACGAGTATGTATTGGCTCCTAACGCCTTGGTAGAGGGTGTTGATTTGAGTTTCTTGACATTCATCGTCTTCATCGCCGTTATTGCATCATTCGTGCAGCTCGTGGAGATGATCGTTGAGAAGTTCTCTCCATCACTCTACAACCAGCTCGGTATCTTCTTGCCACTTATCGCTGTGAACTGTGCTATCATGGGTGGTTCACTCTTTATGCAGCAGAAGGTCGTATCTGGCGAGATTGATGGTTTGTGGCAGAGCATTGTTTACGGTGTCGGCTCTGGTTTGGGCTGGTGGTTGGCTATCGTTATGATGGCTGCTATCCGTGAGCGCTTGCAGTACTCTCACATCCCAGCAGCGTTGAAGGGTCCTGGTATCGCTTTCATCATCACTGGTTTGATGGGTATCGCGTTTATGATCTTCTCGGGTATTAAGTTGTAACCTTTAATAAGAGAATAGAAATGGATATTTTAACAATTGTAGTTGCGATAGTTGCCTTTCTTGTGGTGACACTGCTTTTGGTGGCGTTGCTTCTCTTTGCGAAGGCTAAATTGACATCATCGGGTGATGTCACTATCGATATTAACGATGGTAACAAGGTTTTGACCGTAGAGGCGGGCTCAACTTTGTTGAACACCTTGACTGCACAGGGCATCTTCCTCCCATCAGCTTGTGGTGGTAAGGGTGCTTGTGGTCAGTGCAAGTGCCAGGTCTTGGAGGGCGGCGGCGAGATTCTGCCTACCGAGACAGGTTTCTTCAATCGTAAGCAGATTCAGGAGAAGTGGCGTTTGGGCTGCCAGGTGAAGGTTAAGGAGAATATGAAGATTGCTGTTCCTGCTTCAGTTCTTTCTATCAAGAAGTGGGAGTGCGAGGTTGTTTCAAACAACAATGTTGCAACCTTCATTAAGGAGTTTGTGGTTAAGTTGCCAGAGGGTGAGGATTTGAACTTCCGCAGTGGTGGTTACATCCAGATTGATGTGCCAGCAATCACTGTAGATTACAAGGATATCGATGTCGATCCTGAGTACCGCGAGGATTGGGAGAAGATGAAGGTATTTGACCTCAAGATGGTGAACCCAGAGCCACAGGTGCGTGCATACTCTTGCGCAACTTATCCTGCAGAGGGTAATGTGATTAAGTTGAATGTTCGTATCGCTACACCTCCATTTGACCGTGCAACAGGTGGCTTTATGAATGTGAACCCAGGTGTATGTTCATCTTACATCTACTCACTCAAGCCAGGTGATAAGATCACTATCTCTGGTCCTTACGGAGAGTTCTTCTTGCCAGATAACTTGCCAGACACTCAGGAGTTGGTATTTATCGGTGGTGGTGCAGGTATGGCTCCTATGCGTAGCCACTTGATGCACCTCTTCAAGACCGAGAAGACTAAGCGTCCTGTTACATTCTGGTATGGTGCGCGTTCTTTGAAGGAGGCGTTCTACTTGGAGGACTTCGCTGCTATCGAGAAGGAGTTCCCTAACTTCAAGTTCCACTTGGCGTTGGACCGTCCAGATCCAGCAGCAGACGCAGCAGGTGTAGAGTACAAGGTTGGTTTCGTACACAATGTATTGTATGAGAACTACCTCAAGAACCACGACGAGCCAGAGGGCTGCATCTACTTGATGTGTGGACCTCCGATGATGGCATCTTCAGTGGTGAATATGCTCGATAGCCTCGGCGTTCCAGCAGAGAACATATTGTTTGATAACTTCGGTGCTTAATCCCACCGAGGAAGTCGAAATAAAGAGTAGGGTTGTGCGACTTATGTCGTGCAACCCTAATTTTTTTTGTGCTTGTGGGGAAGAAAATATAGTGGTTATGAAATGGAAATATAGTTGCCTTACGGCAATAAGGCGTATTGAAGAGATGCAAAACAGGAGTTACGCCTGTATCTTCGGTGGCGGGCGGGGGTGACGCGCAAAGCGCGTTACGCCACCGAAGATACGCATCTAAAGATGCGCATTATGTTGTTGTCTAAGTAAATCTTAAAAAGATAAATAGCCGTGCTTTATTAGACGATATACCCACAAAAAAAAATGCCCAACCCGAAGGTTGAGCAATTGTGTTAAACCAAATCAAACAGATTGATTATTTGTGAGGAATTGGCTTGTACTGGTTCTTCTTCGATGGCTTCAAAACCTTGTTCAATGCCTCGCAAACCAATGGTTCCATAATTGTGCGGTAGCACTCGAGGTTAGGGTGGCAAGTATCGTTAGACCACTTCTTTGGCAAGCCCAAAACCTCATCAGCGAGTGATGAGTGGTAGTCGAGGTAGTAAACCTTATTCTCATCAGCCCAAGCCTTGATAAGCTTGTTGAGCTCTACGATTGCTGGACCTGGCTTGAGGTCACGACGCCAGCTGAATACTGATGTAGGAGGTACAGAGCAGAGGATAACCTTGATGCCGTTTGCCTGTGCAAGCTGAACCATTGAGATGATGTTGTTAAGGATGTTCTCGTGAGAGATAACGCCATTGTTCTCTGCGATGTCGTTTGTACCAGCCATAATCACAACGCACTTAGGGTTGTGAGCAAGTACATCAGGACGGAAACGGCACAACATCTGCGCTGTAGTCTGACCGCTGATACCGCGACCGATAAGGTTGTTCTGCTTGAAGAACTCTGGATCCTGATAAGCCCAACCCTCGGTGATTGAGTTACCCATAAATACTGCATCAGGGCGAGTTGTTACCTTCTCGTTCTCCTTTGCGAAACGACCGAAACCAGCCCAGTCGTGCTTCTGCGCCATTGCGTTCACTGCAAAAAGGCACACTGCGAGTGAAAGAATAAGTTTTTTCATAGTTATAAATATTAGATTTGTTGTGTATTCGTTTATACAAATGTATAAAAATATATCGAAACAATGTGCAGTTTGAGTGAAAAATGTTATTTTTGCTCAGTTTTAGTAAAACCTTATACAAAAATGAAAAATTTTGCAGCAACTGCCTACACGCTGAAGTGCGTAGCGACAGAACACGAATTTGAGGATGCGGGTTGGACTCTCGAGGATAGAGAGTGCGAGGAGCCTTCGCTCATCAGAGCAATATATGCCAAGAAGAAGTTGGAACTCAAGGGTGATGACTACGGTTTCTACACCTTCTGCGACTGGTTGCCGGTAAAGCGTTTGCTGAAGGGCTCGGCGGCGCCTGTGACCTACAAGAGTGAGGCATTGGCGAAGCACCTGGGCTTGAAGAATCTCTACATCACGCTGAATGGATACTCGCCACAGCACGGTGCAAAGATGACTACAGGCTCATTTAAGGAGACTGAGGCTTACAGCGTCTGCGGCCGTATGGCAGAGGATGAGAAGCGTATCCTTGTAGTGGCGTCGGCAGGAAATACTGCGCGTGCTTTTGCGAAGGTGTGCTCGGAGAACAATATCCCATTGCTCTTGTCTGTG
>JAFYOF010000138.1 GCA_017560305.1 Alistipes sp. | reverse complement strand
TCTCTAATGGAGAAGAATGGGAGGGTGGGACAAGACATATGAAAAAGGCGTTTACTACGCTTTGGTTTTGACTTTCTGAAATCCTAGGAAAATTTCAATTTGTCGTCAAAAACAAAGCAACGTAGATGCCCCGTAGGTGTGTTATATACATACCTCAAATACCAAACAGCCATTCGTGTATTCATACTTATGGTAACAAACGGTATAGAGGTTGTGTTATACATATCGGCGTGGGGCTTATGCGTTGCTCGTTTCGACGACAAGGGCAACAATTCCTAGGAGCCTCAGAAAGTGAAGCGAGCGACAGTGCAGGGCTTCACGCTTGAACCGAAATAAGATTTATACTTGCCTGATATTCAGCATTACGACAACGGGAACTTTATGAATTGATACCATAAAGTTCCCGTTGTTTATTGTATTGGGATATTCGTTTTCCAAGTTGTTTTGTCAGACGTCCATTTAAATCTACAACCTTAGTTTCATCACAATTATTCTTCTGTGAGATATAGCTTTCTCCAATATTGCGATTCGATAGGTCTTACACTATATTCGCTCAAATGTAACCCAATAGGTTTTCGTGTCTCTAAATTTCGATTAAGCACATGGGCTACATTAATTATAGCTTCATATACATTTTTCTTAAAGACCATTAGGTCATAAGAGATGGTCAGAAGCAATACATTTGCCTCGGTCTGTGTTGTAAGATAGCGAGCCAAATTCTTTGCACCAACCTTCGGCTGGACACTATGCAGGTCTGTCTTCAGTTGAATGGTTTCCTCTAATGTCTTAGAGAAATCCTCATATAATTGTTTTGTCAAACTCCTATTCCAAGGGATACACTCGTCAAAATCGAAAGATGTTTCGCCTCGATCGCCACCCAATTCAAAGTGAAAATCATAAGGTGAATTCTTTACGATTTGCTCTCCTGCAATAACAATAATCCAATCATTTTTACCCTTTCCATGAGTGATATCATCAATAAATGTTTTGA
Organism: Alistipes sp.; assembly: GCA_017560305.1. The sequence goes on along the minus strand of JAFYOF010000138.1, from coordinate 10,678 downwards.
ATGATGGATTATTGGGCTCATCCACTGTATAGAAATTACAACGAGAATTTACATCAGAATGTGTTCTTGAAAACAACTCATTAGCAACATAATTGAATCCTCCTATTTGAGCAATATGCCAATCGAAGAAACTCAAGCCGTTGTCTCCTCGACCAAGAGGATTGACAATTGTTACAGATGAATCTCTGTCAACATAAGAGCCATATGGCGTGTTTACATGAAACTGATTTACAACTATCATATCTGTCTTCGGACCTGAGCTTATTGCATTAGCAAGGTTTTTCAAACGCAAGTTTTTTGAATTTGATACAGCCTTGATGATTTCAGCATCAGCTAAACCTAGTTCAAGCTGTAGGTCTCCAATGCTTATGTTTTTAGCAGGAAAGAATATACCAGCACGCTTTATGCTTTTTACAAGCATAAATTCATTTATTCGATGGCTGTTCTTTTTTAGTTCTTCGGTTTTGGAGTCCTTATCCATAACTTCCGTAAATGCGGAGCCTATCAAACCTGCAGGTACTGCAAAAATCGCAATGCCAAGTACTCCAATCACACATGCAATGAGTCGCCCAGTTAATGTGATAGGAGGAGTATCTGCAAAACCACCTGGGTCACCGATATATTGTGCAAATGCCCACACAACTGATTTCCAACCATTGTCATATACCTCAGGCTGGGCATTATGTTCAACAAAAAATAGTATAAACGATAAGATTAATGTAACTATTGCAAGAAACTGCAATGATACCACCATTTCCTGTCTCTTTGCCTTTATAGCTCTTGAAAGAATGTTGAACGCCTTTACATAACGAAAAACACGAAGCAGTCGCGCTATTCGTAGGACTTTCATCGCCATATATGGAACCTGAACAAACAAGTTTACATAGAATGGGAATGTGGAAAGAATGTCTATCAATCCATAAAAGCTAAAACAATATCTAACTCGACCCCAAAAGCCTTTATATTTTGGTGCAATCTGATCGGCAGCCCAAATGCGTAACGAGACCTCTATTGTAAAGCAAATAGTTGTAAAATAGTCTATAAAGTGCAAGAACTTTCCATACTTTTCAACTATGCCATCATATGTGGATAGAAAAACCTCGATAGTTGAAATAACTATTAAGCCTATGATAGCATAATCTGCATAATTCTCCCACTGTCTAGTGCGTAAATCGCTATCAAACACTCGTGCGAGTTGTTTCTTAAAATTCTCTGTACTTGTCATTTATCTTTTCAATTATAGTTTGGATTGCCTTAACCATGTCATTCAGTGGCATAGTGGGTTTATTAGGTTTTGCAGATGGTTGTCCCTCGTAAAATGGAAGATGAATGAATATCGACTTCATATGACATTTTTTGCAGAGCATCAGAGCCTCATAATACAAGCGATTACAGACATACAGGCCACACGAGTTGGATATTTTAACTGATATACCTTGCTCTTCAATAGCAGCACGCAAAGATTTTATTGGAGTATTGGTAAAGAGTGCTGCAGGTGTTTCGATGTTTATTGGCTCTTCGTTGGGGATGTAGCCATCATTATCGGGTAGTTTGGAATCCATCATATTCAATGCAACTCGTTCCAGCTTAACTTTATCGCTTCCACCCGACTGTCCAAGCATTATAAGCATATCAGGAGAGTGTTTTTCAACAGCCTCGCATAATGCCACATGCACGCGTGAGAAACTGACCGGCACTTGCTCAATAACAATATCTATTCCAACAGCACCGCGGGTAGCCACCTTTTCGGCAACCACCCACGATGAATTTACGGGATAATCCCAATATGGTTCAAAACCAGTAATAAGAACTTTAGCCATTGCTATTCAATCGAATATTTCGTTGTAAAATACTCGGTCTTAGGCACTACTGCCTCTACTTCCACCCAAAGATAGTTAGTGTAACGAACGCGCTCATTTTCGAATGCAAGATATATTGTTTTCTGACCTTTGACGGGGATACGGCCATTGCAAGATTGCGTTCCGAGCGTAGAGTAATCTACATCGTAATTTAGTACAGAAGCGGCTTTTGTTCCATCTTGAAACTGCTTTGCCTGCGTTTGGTTGCGAAAAACATACATATTGCAATATGCATCCTCATCACGTAGAGGACGATTATCATCAAGCAATTTACTGAATAGATTTACATTTCCGTTTTTCTCCTTTTCATAGAGAGGCAGTCCGAGGAATTTGACCTTTTTGTATGATGTGGCAAGGTTTTCGTGAAACTCACCGTCACTCGACCTATCTTGTTCACTTGTGGCAATACGCATTGAATAAAGGATATCCGTTGCTCCTGTTGGTATCTGAACAGCAACTAAAGCTTTGGAACTTCCAGAGAAAGCAGCCTTTAGTTGGCCTCGTAAAGTAAATTTACGAGGTTCATCAAAACACTTGGTCATACTTATACCACCTACAGCCTTTGCTCCAAAGTCACCTTTGCCACACTCAACTTGCTCAACCTTTACTGGTATGGCATTTCCCAAACGTGACATATCATTAACTTTATAATTGATTTCAAGCTCAATATACTGTGTTCCCAACGGGTTGACATCAATAAAATAGATGGCACTGTTTTCCACAATGAGAGAATCTTGAACAATAGATTTTCCCTTGTATGTTTTAAGTACTGAACGGCTATCTGCATTACATATCTGAACTGAGATTGGTTTAGATGCAGTTATCTTCCAACGCAATTTTTCACCCTTTTGCAAATATACTGGATATGTTTGCGGTTGAGAAAGTAATAATTCATCGTGATGCCAGGGTGTAACCTTGAAATTCTTGATTTCTTGGGTAGTCAAGATTATGATATCGTTTCGCAACTTAATTACTCTCTCTTTGAGTGCCTCACATAATGCCACTTGTTCAGAAGTCAAATCCATTGGATTGTAGTCGTAATACAACTCCTTGCCAATCTTATTCATCTCAGTTATATCTTCTCCTGATAGAGTCTGAAAGTCAGTTTGAGAGATTAACTCTTCCAATGTTAGCACACGTTCAAAAACCTGATTGTACTTCTCTAAAGTCTGCTTTGCGACCTTACTCGTACAACCCGATAAGAACACTGCGATTACAGTTAATAATATTATTCTACTCATTTATATATTCCTTGTTTCGTTTTTTCTTATCATTATGAAATTTGCCCTGAGAAATTAAACTTTCCTCAGTATCTTTATTATCCTTTAGCTGCGTCTTGATATCCCCAATAACTTTATCATCTACAGGACCAATAAGTTCTCCACATTGTTTTTTGGTCAGTTCCATAAGTTCTGGTGTGATTGAGGAGGATATTTTTTTTAATGCTGTTGTAAGAGCAAGAGCATCATCACTATAACCCAAACCGATAATAATATCGGGGATTACATCTGCAGGCATTATAAAATATGCCAATGAAGCAATGATGAAACATTTATCTCCAGCCTTGGTGTCCGTTGATTTTAGTAAATTATAGAGCAATAAAACAGGATATATAAGTGTTGCTCCTACCTTTTTTGCTACAGCAGTCAACTTCTCATCAAGTTGACTGTCGGAATACCATTGTTGGAATTTATCAATATTGTCTGCAACATATTGTGAAACTTTTTGATAAAGAATATGCTCCGACTCCTCTTTTATGATATTTTGAGTTGTAGGTTCGAGAATGTTTTCCAATTCATATTCTACATCAATATTTTCTTTTACATTAGATATGGTTGACTCTCGGTTTTTACGATCAAACAATTTGGATACAGACGAAGCTACTTCAGATAAAGATTCTTTCCCTTTACCTAAATCGATTCCTTTAAGTTTCTCTGTAAATTTTAGTGCCATAACTAATCTATTTTTTCTTTTTACCAGTTACAGTCTTAATTATAGAGCTACCAATCTTGCGCTCCAACCCTTGTTTGGTAGTTGGAATTCCAACCTTTTTTGCAATTTTATTCTTCAAACCGCTGATACCCACAGCCCTTTTCAGCGAGAATGATAATCCAGGAATTTTCATTGGTAAAGATTATAATGTTTATTTACATCTTTTGAGACTCTCTTTCGCACTCTCAATCTGGCGTTTATAGCTTTCCACATTACGGTCATGACGAGCAGCCGCGTCGATTTTACTTTTTCGGTAACTCGCCTTTGAAGATGGTGATGATGCACCCTTAATCAAAGATGCATAACGCTCATTGTCACGTTTCTTTGCTTCTTTCTCTTTTGCCATTGACGCACGAAGATCAATAATCTTCTTCTTGTAATATTCCTTGCTCATAATTCTCGTAGTTTTAGATATAGGTGATTATTTATTTAAGTTCTACATACGAGAAACCCAACGCCTTAAACAATGACTCCAAACGGGTTTTGCCCGCCTCATTAGCCTTGTGCAACAATCCATTTTCTTTAGATTTTTCAGTCAGCACATTGCGATACTCGGCCTGCATTGCAGATATCTCTTCGTGACTCCATTTGCCCTCCTCGATATACATTTCGTAATCAGACGGATTGACAATCACATCAAAGATTTCGGGCGCAGGCAATGCAACGGTTATAGAATCTCCGCTGATTTTGATTTGCTCCTCCGATATTTCTCCTAAATTATATCCTGCGCGCACCTTTCCCTTTGCCAATATAACGACCTCGCTATGTACTGAATCAGCCTTAATATGTACCAAACTCATCAGTTTGTTTTGCTCGCCAGCCTCTGTTTTGCTGTTTTTCAGGACAGCCTCTTCATAATAGCACGCAGTGGTGAATTCCGAGATGCTCTTTATTTTTTCTACAACATTTGCTGTATTATCAATCTTTAGTTCTCGGCCAAAACTAAAACCAAAAAGGTTGATATTTAAGTGCTGCAGCACAAACCACCCGCCTGCAAGCAGAATAGCTACAACTACCACTCCTGCGACTTTACCAGCCAATGATTTAAAGAAATATGATATAAACTGTTTCATAACTCTCCCTACACTATTAGTTAAAGACAATATTTATTTTCTCGAAGCCAACTTGAGACAACATTGTCTCAAAAAACATTCGGGCATTTCTCTCTGCATCTGCCAAGATTCCCAAATTTTCAGCGTCTGCCATAATAGCCTCTTCGCCTTGGCGCAGAAGGTTATTGCGTTCTTCTGCTGTGAAATTAAAACGGAGAGCTCCCACCTTCTCATACTCTAATTTTGCCTGTTCGGCTGGCATATTGAATGCAAGAACTTTGGGCTTCGGCAAAAGAATAGTAACCTCTTTGTTCTTGCTATTTATAGATACGTTCTCGGCCGAGAAACCGCCCAAGTCCACTCCAGCTTTCATTGTAGCCGAGCACGAAAACAATATTTTGCGGTCGCCAATGGTATAAAAAGCCTTGTCAGATGCTTTGATTATCTTGGTGATGGTGTATTCCACCGTTCCCAATTCTGCTATTTCGGTCAAAGTGCCTAATTTCTCCTTTGCAGTCTGTTCCAACGAATTACCACACGATGATAAAAGCAAAAGAGCAGCTATACCAATAAGTTTCTTCATATTATTCATTTTTCGAAGTTCTAAAAATTGTGATATGTGGGGCGATCAAACCCCACATACCTAAAATTGTGCGACTGATTACTTACCAGCAGCAACCAAAGTGATGTCGTTGTCAGCAAGCTTGCTGTCGTCAGCGTTAGCAACCTGAACACCGATACCGTAGAGTTCAGCAATCTTCTTCTCAAAGTTACCCACCTTAAGATTGCCACCTACAACGAGCTCACCACCTTTCTTGCCCTCTGCGCGAATAGATGCAAGTGTTGCATTATCATCTGCGAAAGCACCCTTGCAAGACTCGCTCTTGTAAACACGCAATGATGCGCCAAAACACTTCTTGAAATTCTCCTTCAAGCTCTTGACCTTCATACGGCCATCCAATTTGAAATCTGCCATAATTTTTTGTTGTTAAATGGTTAATTGTATTGATTAATTGTTTTTCTTTTCATTCAAAAAATCGATGAGTTTTGAACCAAACTGGCGAGTTGTCCAATTGGCATCATACTCAAATCCTTCTTTCTCCGCAATTTCTCGAAGAGCGCCCTTTACATTGTCATAAATACGATAAACCTCAATGCTGCCGCTGTCCAAAACTGACAAAATATATTCGCCAGCAATTACTGATTTCTTTGCCATAATGTTTTATTTTTTTCTAAGTTAAATGTATACAACACAATAGTGAAATGGTATATTATCTACATTCCTATGATGCCACTTGATAGAATACTCTTTTTCTACTTCGAACGATTTATATGACTTCATTTTAGCGCACGCACTATCCTCATTTTGCCAATGCTTAATTGCAGAATGCTTGCCCTCGGTCATGTTTAGCAAATAGTTATTGGAATTTTGTCGACTCGCCTTTGTGTAAAGTTGGTCATTTGTGACAAATACAGCCAAACCGCCTTTTACATTCTTGAAACGATTGCGCACTAACTCCACTCGACGAACATCTTTCCAGAAGTCATACATGCCCAAATCCTGTGCACCTTGATTTTTCATCACAACAACTTTGTCGTCCAACATTTCATCAAAACGACTGATTTGGCTTTCTACCTTTTTTGTCTTGTATTTCAACTCAACTGGGCAATACTCACCATCTTTCTTGACCACGATATCGAGACGTAATTCACTATCCCAAATATAGTTATCAAGTTCTGTTTTGGGTACATAATACTCTACATCCACATCATCATAATGGTTATCAGAGTTACGCAGCCAAGTAGCGAGATGCATCTGAAAGTCTCGCTCATTGAAGAGCAACTCATTGTAGCTCTCCAAAAAAGCGAAAACATCTTTCTGTACTATTTCTATTAGATTCGTCATAGATTAATATTCTCCTCGTGCAGCTTGACCAATGGTTATTCCATTAGGAACGAGTTTTTTACCGCTTTCATCCTTAATCTGTACGGTTACACCAAAATTTGTGTCAAATAGCTTCTCGGCATCGCCAACCTTCATACTCGCCTTAATTTTCAAACCGTCAGCAGTAGACTTAACATCTTTGGTGGTCTTTTTATTGAGAGCAGCCAAAGTCAAATCTCCATCGGCAATCTGCGCTCCCTTATAGAATACCAGTGAAACGCCAAACGCCTTCTTAAAATCAGCTGAAATAGTCTTAAGTTTCTTGTTCGGAGCAACAGTAAATTCTGCGTTCTTGAATTTGTCCTTCAAATTATCCAAAAGTCCCATAGTTGTTTTGATATTATTAAGTTATTAATCTATTACAATAAATTCGGTACGACGGTTTGCCTCAGGATTCTGCTCGTCAATAGGCTCACTTGCCCCCTTACCGATAGCCTCCAAACGAGTAGCCTCTACACCACGACTAACCAAGAAATCAACAGCCGCTTGCGCTCGAGCTTCTGAAAGTTTCTGATTAAACGCTGCATCTCCCTCCGAAGAAGTATGACCAACGATTTTCAACTTAATCTCTGAGTGTTTCTTCATCTCCTTCGCAAGGTCATGCAACACAAATTTTGCATCCTCCGACAGCTCGGCCTTACCCTTCACAAACTGCGCAGCATTAAAGTTCTTCTCAATCTCCTCAATGCGGTCAACATAGACTATCTTTTCAACCTCGACAACCTTCTCAATCTCCACTACTTGAGGCTTACGAAGTGCGAAGAATGCCGCCAAACCACCTACCAAGAGGAGCAGAAGCAACCATACCCACCACAATGATTTCTTGGCCGCAGGTACAGGAGGCACATATCCATTAAGGTACTCCAAACTGAAGCCACCCTTCTTGCCACCCTTATCAGCTGCCTCAAACTTTGCGACAATAATGTCATACGCACGCGCCTGTGCTACCATACGTTCGAAGCTCGGCTTGGTCCACATTGAAACAATAGAGACCTTTTTACCGTCACCCATAGGCAACAACTCATCTTCGCCCTTGAAATAGCCGTTCCAATCTGCTGTTGTACCCTTATCTTCTGCAAAAACGAAATTCTCTTTTACGCCAGCATCTGGATTGATGGAATTTGGGAATGCCTTACGCAAATCCTCAATGGTTGCGTGAGGATACATCACCATATAGGCGTGTGCAATACCAAGCGCAGTGCGATTCTGCGCCTTGCCATATACACGCACCTTTGCGTTAGCCGCCACTGTAGAATCAACCTCAAAACTTTCGGCTGGAGTTGAACGCTCCTTTTTTTCCTCCTTTTGGGCAGGATCTGCTGGATGAGCTGTAGCAGGTGTAGACTCTGTGGCTGAAGCAGACACTCCGTTCTCGTTCAAGAAATCAACGAGATAGCGCCCCATCTGTCGGCTATTCCATTTTTCATTAAGTTCAAAACCAACCATTACCGCAATTTCGCGAACTGCTTTCGCTGTATTATCACACAATACACCATTGTCATAGACCAGCACTGTACCGCTGTCTTCTACATCAATCTTCCAATTCTGATAGGATGCTGTAAACTTTACCATTGTTCAAATATATTACACTATTTTCGTGGGAATCTCTCATTATGAGAATCCCAATTAATTGCAAAATTACTGATTTTATTTAAAATTATCTCATTTTGGATAGATAAATCGGTGTCTTATAGCATTTTTATAACTTTTGTTATAGGTGTTCTCTGTTTGGTTTCCTTTAATGGTGCAAAGCACATAAATATTTAATTCTTGTAATTAGCTGACTTATAGTGTGAGTTAAGTTTTGGGATTCTCATAATGAGAGAACCCCAATCGTTCAATTCTACAATGGAGTTGATGTCTTGTGATTTGCTCCAATTCACCGCAATATATCAAAAAAAAGAGCTCCACTCCTGTGATGGAATGAAACTCTATTTCTATGCTAGTATAAGCAGTTTTTACCGAATTACATATCTTCTATAGATAGTCCTCTATAAATAAACTCATAGTTCTTGAATGTGCCAACAGCTTTAAAGAACAACTCGGATTTGGCTCTTAATACAGCTTCATCAAAGTTCTTCTCTTGACGCTTAACTTCAATAAATTCTATCTTGTTTTCCAACTCGTCCTCTGCCACAATGTCAATCTCGTTTTCGCCTTTTCGGTCGTGCCAATATCCAAGACGAGTGTATGCTCCTGATTCTTTCAGTACTTCATTAAAGTAGTTTTCAAGAGACTTACCACTCACTGTTGTGAAATCACGTTCTGCTATCGCTTTTAATTTATCATTACCGCCTGCCTCGATGATGTGTGTATATTTATATATGAATCGGAACCAAAATTTCAAGAACTGGTCGTTGATGGCATAATGCACATTCTTGTTGCTTGATTTCTCATAAATAGGTTGCATCTTACTTATCAAACCATACTCCTCGCTCAGGTTTTTCAAGTAGCCAGACAACTCTTTTATATTGAGAGCATTTTCTATCTCTGAACGTGTATTTTTACCTTGAGCTATTAATGTCAGTATCGAGAAATAGTTACCGTAATCTTTGCCAAACTCATCTACAAGCATATTTTTACCCTCAGGCAAGAAATAGGAATCCCGTTCAAAGAACATATCCATCATTTTCTGTTCAGTAAACTTCTTCCTGTCGATAAACAATTCAACATACTTAGCCACACCGCCAGTCAAGGTATAAAGAGCCAACAAATCTGATTTCTTATAGTCAGGACAATATTCAGACATGATTTCTTTTAGGACTGAGGGCTTAAAAGGTCTAACATGCATTGTTTCAGTTTGTCTGCCAAAAAGAGGTTGCTTCTTATCCTTGAATATCTTATTCATCAAGGTGTTTACAGAACCTGCCACAATCAGGTTGATGTGAGCCTTATTTTTATAACTATCCCATATGTTCTGCATATCGGAGTAGATAGATGGATTTACTCTATAGAAATCCTGGAACTCATCAATAAAAAGGTTGATATGCTGAGTCTGAGACAATTCCATGATGAATTTGAATACAGCAGCAAAAGACATTCCCTTGCTGTCAAGCATTGGTATGCCCAGTTTTGTGCGAATCTCATCAATGAATATATCGCACAGATCGGCTTCAGCTTTACGAGCAACAAAAAAGTATAGCATTGTTTTGTTTTCATAAAACTTCTTGACCATCTCGGTCTTACCAATACGGCGTCTTCCCGTAATGATGGTAAATTGGGCCACCTCATGAGAGACTTCCTCAATTTCTCTAAGCTTTTCAAACTCTTGTTCTCTATCAAAAAATCTCATATCTATATATTTTATCGTAATATGCATTACCGTAACTACGGTTACGATTATGTAAAAGTACAAATAAAATTATCATTCGTGCAATAAAATCCATCGTTTTTATAGGTTTTCCTTCTAATGATTTTATTTACTGTTGATTGCATCGGCCGGAGACATTGTTGCTGCAGAGATTGCAGGGGCCAGGCCGCTCAGCACCCCAATCACACAAGAAACAACCAAAGCTGTAAGAATATTTTGCCCCGACAGCTGTATCTCGAACATACCGCTCTGTGGAGCCGACATCACCAAATCCCAGACCAGGAGGGCTCCCCATGCCAGGAGTATGCCCAGGAGGCCGCCGGCTATACACAGAAGTAGGGCCTCTATGAGAAACTGCGTAAGGATGATATGCCGTTTGGCGCCTAGGGCTTTCTGTATTCCGATGATGTGGGTCCGCTCTTTTACCGAAACGAACATGATGTTGGCTACCCCAAAGCCACCCGCCAGAAGTGAGAATCCTGCGATTACCCATCCTACGCTGTTCACCATTGCAAGAATC
>JAFYOF010000137.1 GCA_017560305.1 Alistipes sp. | reverse complement strand
GGCGTTGCGTGGGCGGAGGGTTAAAAAATGGAGACCTTTTGACCCTCAAAAGTGCGTACGCATCCATTTTACCGACGCACGCGCGACGACCCCGAAAATTTATCACCGTGCGGTTTTGGCTCCACCTTTTGGCGGCAAAAGGTGGTAAAAGAATTTTTAATTCTTTATTTGCTATCCTCTCTTTCTACCGCTTACATAACAAAGGTAGATTAATCCGCATTCGCGTCTTTTCACCGCCCCGGCTCGGCAAAGTATGCAAGCATTCTTTGCTCTCTCCTTAATGGCGGCGTTCCCATCATTTTTGCTTGCATTCTATTCTCTGTTTCTAAAGTTACAAGATTCGGAAATGTGGAATGACGATTATATTATTATGAGATTGCCACGCTCATTATATTCACTCGCAATGACGCAATGGTAGCAAGCAAATGCGCTACATCCGCTACACTTGCTACACTTGCTACACTTGCTACACTTGCTACACTTGCTACAAGGTGTAGCAACTGTAGCAGATGTAGCAGCACCCGTAACGCACCCGTAACGGGTGTTTAGCATTTACCTTGACGCAGACAAAGATATCGTTAAATTCATTACACTCATTACACTCATTACAGCATTACAGAGGTGTAATGGTTGTAACGCACCCATAATGGGTGTTTACTATTTCCATAACGAGTACAAAAAAATATCCGAGCCCATAGGACTCGGATACTTTATCTGATGTGGTTTTCGGTTAGAAGTACTTGCCGCGCAAATCCTCAATCTCAACCATATTCTGCAATGCCATCATCGAAAGCTGTGGGAACATACTCTCGAGGTATGCCTGCTTGCGGACCTTCTCAGCATCAGCGCTCTGCTCCTCGGTTGTAGAGATGCCGTCAACAACGAACACCGCTGCAACTGATGAACCCTTAACTGGAGCTGACAACTCGCCAGTAGACTTTGTGTTTGCGATAGCACCAACCAATGCTGGCTCGTAAGCGTTTGTACCTACGCCGTAGTCAGTGTACTTAACATTGTCGAAAGCAACAACCTCTGCACCGCAAGCCTCTGCGATAGCCTCGATAGATGCGCCTGCGAGCTGCTCCTTCAAGATAGCGAACTTCTTGTCACGAGCCAACACGCGTGAAATCTCATACTGCTTCTCAGCAACTGGGATAACTGTTGTGTTGTCCTCCTCAGTGAGCATAGCGATAACATAAGAGTTACCTACTGTGAAGATATCAGAAATCTCACCAACCTCAGCGCCGTGTGCCCAGCGAGCAATCTCGCGTGAGTCGAGCAAGCCTGACACTGTGCGGTCGCCCTGCTTAACGCGAGCTACGCGTGGAGTAACAGCAGCAGCTGTAGCAGCTGTGTTGAAGTTGTCGATTGAACCCTTGCCGTCTACTGAGAATACGCTTGCTACATTGTGAACATTGCGACGAGTAGCAGAAGATGCCTCTACATCAACATTTACCGATGCAACCAAAGCGTACTTCTGAGCCTTGTCCATACGAGTAACCTTGAAAATCTGGATACCGCCAGCGTTCTCAACCTTGATGATGTCACCCTTCTTCTTGCCTACGAACTCATCAGCCAACTCAGCTGCGAATGCGTTGAATGGGATAACACCCAAGTCACCACCTACCTCAGCAGTCTGTGCATACTGTGAGTGCTTTGCAGCAGCGGCAGCGAAATCAGCACCAGCAACGAGTGCGTTGTAAAGGCTATCAGCCTCTGCCTTTGCAGTAGGAGCCAATACGATGTGGCTCAAGCCGATTGAATCTGGGCCCATAACAGTAGAGATAGCGCGAGACATAACCCACTGGTTAGCCTTCAACACTGGACCATACTGTGCGCCATCCAAAACAACAGCCTCGTCAGACGAAAGGTCTGCAGCCGATACATAGCCCTGACCGATTGTACCCATATTCTTGCGAACAAATGCGCGGATATCCTCTGCAGCAGCGAACTCCTCGCCCATCTTGAGTGCCTTAGCCTCTACCTCTGCCATATCAGCGTCAGTTGGCTCCACATCGAACACTACATAAGAGATAACGCGGTGTGGGAGCTTCTTGTACTCTGCCTTGTGCTTGTTAGCGTTGTAGTATGCTACGATCTCAGCGTCAGAGACTGTTGCCAAAGAGTCAGCTACTGTGTTGTAGTTAACGGCAACATAGCGACCATTGCGAGCCTCGTTAGCAGCAGTCACGCCCTGAGCAACCTCCAACTTGTTCACATAAACACCAGCCTTGAGCAAGCCGAGGTACTTGGTGTTCAAGCGCTCGAGTGTAGCAGCGTTGTTAAGGTATGACCACATTGACTGGTACTGTGGGTTAGCGCTCATCTGAGCCAGGAATGATGTAACAGCAGCAACATCATACTCGCCAGTCTGTGGGTTAGCGAATGCCTGGTAGATAGTCTGTGAAGGAATCTCGCCAGCGAGAATAGCCATACGCTCTGCCTCGCTAACTGCCAAACCTACCTTATCGAAGCCAGGTGTCAAGAAGTGCTTTGCAACGAGTGACTGCCAAGCTGCTGATGAGATAGCTGCAACGCCCTCCTCAGAAGACTCGTCGCCAGCCATATTAGCCTTTGCAGACTCATACTCGTTCAAATACTCCATATAGGTTACTTTCTCACCATTGATTTCACCTACCTTTGGATCCTTGCTACCGAGGAAACCCATCTCTGGACCCAAAGAGATAATAAATGCCAAAAGCGCCAATACGATAATTACCGACAATACGACGCCGTACTTGGTTCTTAATGTTTGTAAACTTACCATAACTTATTTGTTTTACTTATCAAATCTATAATAAAATCTAAATTAGTTCTGTTTTGAGCCACCAAAGATAATAAAATAATTCCAAATTGCCATATTATTGACTATAATTTTGTTATCTTAGTTTCACTCGCGCCAAATCTACGCGTGTGCGGGTTGTGCGGAGCACCTTAATATCGAGCTTGTCGGTGGAAAAAGCAGTACCCGCGGCAGGGATTCCCTCATAATTATATATAATGTAACCCGCCAGCGTGTCATACTCATCGCTCTCCTCGATACCAAAGCCATAGCGCTCGTTCAGATAGTCAACCTCCAGTCGGCACGAGAGGACATACTCGCCCTCGCCCACCTGCTTCTCGACCTGCTCCTGCACATCGTGCTCATCCTCAATCTCGCCGAAAATCTGCTCCAGCACATCCTCAATTGAGATGATACCCGCCGTACCACCGAACTCGTCGATGACCACCGCGACGCTCGACTTCTGCTTGATGAAGTTCTGCAACAGAGTCTGAAGGGGCTGTGTCTCAGCGACATACTCAACCTTCATCATCACCTGCTCGATGGATGTAGGGTTTGTAAAGAGGCTCTTTGAATTGACATAACCCAGTATGGAGTCAATGCTGTCACGCCACACGAAGATGCGCGAAAACTTGCTATCGACAAAACGCTTCGTCAGCTCCTCGATTGAGGTGTTGATATCCACCGCCTCGACATCCACTCTTGAGACCATACAGTCTCTCACTCTCAGGTCGGCAAAGTCCAAAGCGTTCTGGAAGAGCTTAATCTCCTCATCCTCATCCTGTTGGGGTGCAGAGTCACTATCCACCAGATCTATCAAATCCTCGCGGTTGAAGGTGTAGTCCAGCTCAGCCTTCTCGGGCTTGCGACCAAACAGACGCAGAATAGCATACGAGATGAAGGTCGTCAGCAGAGCAATAGGATAGAGCAACAGATAGAACACATAGAGCACCGGCGAAAAGAAGCGGTAGTAGAAGTTCGGATTGTTCTTCACTATCGACTTTGGCAGGAACTCGCCCGCAAAGAGGATGACAATCGTCGAGATGACAGTCTCAAGCAGCACCGAGCCCGATGTTGCAATGCTCTCCCAGCCCACCATTCTGCACACAAGGTGCAGCATCAGCGACATATAGAGCGAGTAGATAACAAGACAGATGTTGTTACCCACCAGAATGGTTGTGATATATTGCCCAGGGTGCTTCTCGAAGATGTGCGCAAAAAAGTCAAAAAGACCGTTTTGCTTACGGTCAATCTCCTCACGCAAACGGTTTCGGCTCAAAAATGCAATCTCCATACCCGAAAAGAATGCCGACAAAAGCAGCATTATACAGATGAGTATCAGAGAGTTAATCAATTCAGACGATGGCATATATCTTCTTTATTTATTCTTTCTTTTCCTCGGCTGGCTGCTCCCCTTCCGCGGCGTCATCCTTGGCCTGGGGGTTTACCTGCGACTCCTCGAAGTAGGTGACACCCTTGACCTTGCGGTAGGTCCACTCCTTCATCTGCTCATCGCTCTCAAAGCCCTCGCAGAAGATGGTCTGATCGCGGTCAACAATCACACAATCGACATTCGAGTAGATGATGTGGGTAGTCTGATTCCAGAAGAGCTGGGTAGTATTGAGTTTGCGACCGTTGGACTGGATGACCCTCACATCGCCCTTCGCCTCCCAGAGTTTTCTGTTCTCATAGAAGATGGCGTAGTTAGCCTCAAGCGTTGCCGAGACAGTCTGCCCTGCCTCCTTATCGAACATCCTGATTTTTACGCCCTTGCGGAATTCGCGATATGGGTCACGCGCCATAGCGTAGCCCTCGATTAAAGGTGCTTCGAAGATGTAGGACTTGTCGCCGTTCTCCGACTGCTCAATCGACATATTCTCGCTGTACTCCGTCATCAGAGTCTCATAGTTTGGCTCGTCCGCCACGGTCTGTTTCTTTTCGCAAGAGAATAGCAAGATAGCACTCCCCAAAAAAGAGAGTGCTACCGCTACATATCGTCCAAGCGAATAGATATTCATCGCTATATTATCTGAAACGAACAGTTGTATTTACGCCGTTTGCGAAACCGTGCTTAACAGTGTAAGATGCGCCTGACTGCAACTCGTTGAAGAAGCACTCCTCCTTTGTTGGGAATGCAGAACGGAAGCTTGCAGCCAACTTCTTTGCGCTCTCCTGGATTGAAGGCTCTGATGCGAGCAAATCAACCGCCTTGTTCATTACATCGAAGGCAGCCCAGTAGCAAGCCTGGCACTTGAGCTCAGAGCAGTTTGCAGAAGCAGCGTAGCACTGACCCAAGAGGAAGTAAGCGTAACCGTTCTCTGGGTTGATAGCCTTAATCTCGTTAGCAGCCTTCACAGCCTCAGCGTAGTTCTTTGTCTGGATGCTGATCAAACCGATACGAACATACAACTTCTCCTTCTCGGCAGCATCCTGCTCAGCAGCCAAAGCCTCTGACAAATACTTCATAGCCTTCTCGAACTCACCACGGCTCTGGAAGCCCTGTGCAAGGAAGAGAGCAGTCTCTGAAGATGGCTTAACCTCGTAGAACTTCTCAGCAGTAGCGAAGAAGAAATCGCTGTTGCAGTTTGCGCGTGACATCAAAGATACAGCCTGTGAGAGCAAAGCCTCATCGTCTGGGTTCTCACCCAACTTCTTAGCGAAGAGAGTCTCCAGGTTCTCGCAGCTTGCAGCACCACTCTGACCGAATGCAGAGTCGAACTGGTTCTTGAGCTCGATGTCAGCCTCCTCCTCAACGCCGTCGAATGCTGGAGAGTACTTATCGTAAGCAGCGATCAACTCCTCAGCTGCCAAGAGATCGTTCTGGTAGTCAGCGCACAACTCAGCGAAGTAGATTGATACCAACTCGAGGTCATACTTGTCCTTCATCTCCTTGCTTGCCTCAACAGCCTGCTGGAAGATGTCGCGGATACCCTCACGGTCATCTGGGAAATATGAGTAGAACTCACGAGCCTTACGGTTGAGGATGTAATCCTTACCATACTTCTTGTGTGTCTCAAACGCCTTCAAACGAACATCGTAGAGATACATCAAAGAGTCGATGTAAACCTTCTTGCCGTCCTCGTCCTCAGCCTTGTTAATCAACGCCTTGTAGAGCTTTGCACCGTTGGTGTAGATGTTCTGCGAAGCAGCTGGACACTTTGTCAACAGGATACCCAAATACTTTGACGCTGCAGAGTAGTTCTTGTTATCAACCGCCTCCTTGAGGAACTGGTTGTTGAGCATATTGTCGCGACGCTCATTTGCATTCTCACCCCACACAGCATACTTTGGATCATCGTAGTTGATCTCCTGTGCCATTGCCGAGATACCAACCACAGCAAAGGCAACTGCCAAAATTACTTTCAAACTTTTCATTTTATTCAAGGTTTATGTTTTATAATTATTTATATTTTCTCTGTACAAACCACTCGTCGTCACCGAAGAGACTCAAACCGATTGAGAACTTCACATAGTTCTGTCTCACCAGGTTGGCCTTCATATTGTCGACAAGGATATCCTTATTGCTCAAACCGCGCATACCCCACTCGAAGCCTACATCAACCGCCGAGCGACCGAACAACTTCACCGGCAGACCAAGACCCGCTGTCAAAGCCAACTGGTCAATCTTCTCGCCGCCATAGGTCTGGTAGTAGTCGCCATAGCGAGCACCGATGCGATATGCCATACGACGCAGATAGTTTCTCACATCCGTATGTTTTGGTGTATACTGCGCACCCACCTTCACTGTATGGGTGTCGGTGTATGTCACCGCTACGCCATTGTCCGAGTTCTCAAAGATTGAGGCGTTGTCGTTACCCCAGCCCTGATATACATAGTCTGCTCCGAACTTCACCTTCAGGTTCTGGTAGTAGAAGCCCACCGCCACCTGCTTTGGCAACTTCATTGGAAGCGCAGCATTACTATCCTGACGCACCACCGACTGAAGCAGGTTATCCACATATACATACTTCACAACATCCGGGTGAAGGTTTCCGCCGATGTCATAGGTTGCAGCGAATGACAAAATCTCGGTGCTCTTCAGGATTGGGTTCCACATCACACCCGCCTGCATCTTCACTCGTGAGACATCATAGGTGTCGATACCCGTTGTTGATGCGTACTCGCCATTACCTGTGACGATGTTCGATGGGAGCATCTTGTAAGAGCGGTTGATACAACCCCAGTAGTACATCATCGCAACACCCATCGAGAACTTCTTCACCGGAGCGTAACCAACGCCCAGCTTAACCTCCGACACATCACCCTCGCCGTAATACTCATAGCGTGCGCTACCCATATTTCCAGCCACCGACATATCGTCGCGGTGCATTGTGTAACCCACATTGCTGTAAGGAGTGAGGCTGAAGCCCAGACCTACGCCCTTGGCAAGTGGCATCTGGAATGCGATGTCGTGAATGTTCACCGAGTTGTAGGCTGTCTTCACCTGCGATGTAGTCTCGCCGTACTTGTTCTGCGAGTTGCGGTAGTGACCACCCTCAACACCGAAGTTGAAGAGGAAACTCTGCTGTGGAGTGTAACCATAGGCCGCAGGGTTCATCACATTGACCGAAGTGGTCGAGAACATCGCTACACCCACGCCACCCATAGAACGCTGAACGGCTGTACCCTGAGTTGACAACTCACCCAAGCCATACATCGAGTAAGGTGAATAGGTATTCACGCTGCTTGTCAAAGTCTGCGCCTCAAGGCTGACAGGAAGCAGCGCTACGAGGGCTATAATTACACCAAAAATCTTCTTATTCAATCGTTGCATTATACTCTAAAATTCTGTTTAATCCGTAAATAACCAGATTACATTTTGCAAATATCGCATTTTTAATTCGTTTTACAAAGCATTCGGCGTCTCCACCCGTAAAAATTATCGCTAATTTTACATTTTTCGCATAAAAACGCGATATATACCCCTCAATCTCGTTGGTTATGCCTTGCATAACACCCTGCTCGATGGCCTCCTTGGTGGTGCGTCCCAGAAGCAAAATCTCCTCCGTTGACCCACATTTCGGCAGACGCTTCGTGTAGTCGTGCAGAGCACGAAAACGCATCTCCATACCTGGCGAAATATTACCCCCGAGAAAGACTCCTCCCTGCACCATATCGATGGTTATCGCCGAGCCGAAATCCACTATCACACAATCCTCGCCATACTGCGCCACCGCACCCACAGCTGCCGCCAGGCGGTCTACGCCAAGGGTCTCGGGCGTGAGGTAGGCATTGCCAATGGGCACCGCCGTCTGCTGGGTCATCTCCAGCACATCCAATCCCCACTGCCTGAGCAACTCCGCCACCTCGAAGGTACTGACGCCCGTAGAGGCTACTATGGCCCGGCGCAAAAGAGGATACTGGGCAAGCACTCCGCTCTGGGCGAACTCGCCAACCGATGCGTAACGATTCATCGCCAGCACATTGTCGTTCTCCACCACGGCCGCCTTGATAAATGAATTGCCTATGTCAACTATCAAATTCATCTCTTTGGGCTATAAATTTCTCAATACTGCGACCGCCTCCGCTACACTTTCTACCCTTCTAACGGTCATCGCCAAACGATTATTGTGTTGACGGAGCACAAATCTGTCGGCTTGGGCTGTAACCTTCTTCAAAATATCCATAAAGACATCGCTCTTGTAGTAAGGCGAATTCTGCTCGCCCACGAAGTGGACAATCATCAAACCGTTCTTCACCTTCACTCGCTCCATACCCAGACGCACCGCCTCCCAGCGCAGACGCACCACATTCAGGAGCTCCCTCGCCGGCTCTGGCAACGCACCGAAGCGGTCGACCAGACGAGCCTCAAATGCCACCAGCTCCTCCTCCTTCGAGAATGAGTCAATCTCGCGGTAGAGTTTAATCTTCTCGGCAGGCTGACGCACATAACTGTCGGGCAACTCGGCGAGCATCTCGATGTCGATTACCGCATCATCCACAAACGCCTCCTGCTTGATTGTCGCTGCCTCGCTCTCGCTCAAGCCCTCGACATCCAGACCCTCGGCACGCAACTCGGCAATGGCCTGTCGCATAATCTTCTGGTAGGTCTCATAACCGATGTTGGCAATGAAGCCGCTCTGCTCCGCACCGAGCAGGTTACCCGCACCACGGATATCCAAATCCTGCATCGCAATGTTGAAGCCCGAGCCCAAATCCGAGAACTCCTCGATGGCACGCAAACGGCGTCGCGCATCATCCGAGAGCAACTCATCGGGTGGCGTCACCAGATAGCAATAGGCCTTTCTGTCGGATCTGCCCACACGGCCACGCATCTGGTGCAGGTCGCTCAGACCATAGTAATGGGCGTTGTTGATGATGATTGTATTTGCATTTGGAATATCAATGCCGCTCTCGATGATGGTTGTAGCCACCAGCACATCGAACTCGCCATAGATAAAGTCCATAATAAGTTTTTCCAACTGCTCGGCTGGCATCTTGCCGTGACCCACCGCCACACGCGCCTTGGGGCAGATGCGTGTGATGAAGCCTTGCAGAGTCGTGAGGTCCTCCACCCTGTTGTTGACAAAGTAGACCTGTCCGCCACGCGAGAGCTCCTCCTCAATGGCGTCACGGATAATCTCCTCGGAGAAGGTGTGCGACTCGGTGATAATAGGCTGTCGGTTGGCTGGTGCGGTAGAGATTACCGACAAGTCGCGCGAGCCCATCAGCGAGAACTGCAATGTGCGAGGAATAGGCGTTGCCGTGAGGGTCAGGGTGTCGACATTCACACTCATCTGCGTGAGTTTCTCCTTCGCCGCCACGCCAAACTTCTGCTCCTCGTCAATGATAAGTAAACCAAGGTCACGGAACTTAATCTGCTTACCAAGCATCTTGTGTGTTCCAATCAGGATATCAATCTTGCCCGCAGCCAAGTCCTCGGCTATCTCACGGGTCTGCTTTGCCGACTTCGAGCGGTTGATATACTCCACCCTCACCGGGAAGTCACGCAAGCGCTCCATAAACGAGCGGTAGTGCTGCAGAGCAAGGATTGTGGTCGGCACCAGCACCGCCACCTGCTTGCCATCGACCGCCGCCTTGAATGCCGCACGGATAGCCACCTCGGTCTTACCGAAGCCCACATCTCCACACACCAGTCTATCCATCGGCTGCGTAGACTCCATATCCTTCTTCACAGCCTCGATAGCCGCCTGCTGGTCAGCGGTCTCCTCCCAGCGGAACGACGCCTCCATCTCGTTTTGCAGGTAACTGTCGGGCGAGAATGCAAATCCCTGACTCGCCTTTCGCTTGGCGTAGAGGGCTATGAGTTCGCGTGAGATATCCTTCACGGCGCGCTTTGTGGCATTCTTGAGTTTCTGCCAAGCGCCATTGCCCAGCTTGTAAATCTTCGGAGGCTCGGCATCGCCACTCTTGAAACGGGAGATGCGGTGCAGGGCGTGAACATTCACAAACAGAACATCGTTATCCTTGTAGACCAACTTAATCGCCTCATACATCTTGCCACCCTGATTGACCTTCACCAGACCACCGAAACGGCCCACTCCGTGGTCGATGTGCACCACATAGTCACCCAGCTTCAGGGCGTTGAGCTCCGCCACGGTCATCTGCTCGTCGCGCTTGATCTCGCCATTGATGCGATAACGACGATAACGGTCAAATATCTGATGGTCGGTGTAAAGACACATCTTCAGCGCGTGGTCAACAAAGCCCTCGTGCAGCGTCACCGCCAGAGGCTTGAATGTCACATTACCACGCTTTATCTGGTGCAGGATGTTCTCCAGACGCTCAATCTGCGTCTTGTTCTCCGAGAGAATGTAACGCTCATAACCCTTCAGCTCGGCATCCTCCAAATCATCGGCAAGGATATCAAACTGCTTGTTGAACTTGGGCTGCGGCACGGTTGAGAAGGTGATTGTCTTGTCGGCAACACGCTCCTTGAGGTTATCACGCAACAGAAATACATTCTGCTCCTGCATATCCTCCAGCAGGATGCGGCGGCTGGTCATCAGCGTATCAATCTCGGCCGGCGACTCCAGCTCACCCAGCACGCGCTTTCTCAGGTCATTCACCCTACGCAACACATAGTCGGCATCGTAGAACCAGTAGTTCGCCTCACCGACAAACTTCACCAGCGAGACCTTCTCAATCGAAGCGGTGTTAAGGTTGGGGATAATCTCCACCTCCTGCGCCTTGTCGTGCGAGAGCTGGCTTGAGATATTGAATCGGCGGATGGAGTCAATCTCATCGCCGAAGAAATCGAAACGGAACGGGCGGCTCTCCGAGTAGGAAAAGACATCGACGATACCACCACGCAAAGAGTACTGACCGGGCTCGTAGACAAAATCCACCATCTGGAAGCCCAACTCCACCAGCATACTCTCCAGGTCGGCAATCTTAATCTCATCGCCCACCTTCAGGCGGATGGTGTTATTCGAGAGCGCCTTCTCGTCGGCAACCCTCTCTGCCAAGGCATCGGGATAGGTACATACCACAAGATAGTTGCTCTTGCGGTGGCGGATGGCGTTGAGCGTATTGGTGCGCTGCACCACGCCCTGAGCATCCTCCTTGCCATAGACAATCGAGCGTTTGTAGGATGTAGGGAAGAAGTGAACACACTCCTCGTCGAGCAGCGTGTAGAAGTCGTTGAGCAGGTATGCAGCGGCATCTCTATCCTCCGCCACAAAGATATTCACACCGCCACGCTTGCTCACCGCAGCGGCAGAATAGAGTGAAAGAGCCCCGCCGACCAAATTTTCAAGATGGACGGTAGCACTCTTTCGCTTCAACTCCTTGAGCAACCCGTTGAAGGATTTTGCACCCTCAACGAGTTGTAAAATATTTTCTTTACTTTGCAATTGTGCAGAGATTTTTCTTTCGGGTTATCAACCTCTAATCCTCAATCAAGGCCAAGCCCTGACGGTCGAGATACTTCACATCGACCATACCCAGACTCTGGTCGGCAACGATATCAATGCGGACCCTGTAACGCCACATCCACTTCATTCTCAGCGACCATAAGCCCTGCTTGAGATAGGATGCGACATAGGGGCTAACCCTCAGTCTGATATACTTTACCTTGCGATCCTCGGCGAGGAACTGCACCTGATTCTCAATCTTGCGGTCGAGCAGGACTGTTGGCTCGATGCGACCCGAGCCGTTGCAGGTAGGACACACATCCGTCACATCATCCACAGCCACGGGGCGTACTCGCTGGCGTGTAATCTGCATCAGACCAAACTTGGTGAGCGGCAGGATTGTGTGCTTTGCCTTATCGGTTGCCATCAACTTACGCATCTCATCGTACATAAGCTGGCGGTTTTGTGCCTTGTGAAGGTCGATAAAGTCGATGATGACGATACCACCCAGGTCTCTCAATCGCAGCTGTCGTGCAATCTCCTTTGCGGCGGCGAGGTTCACCTCCAGAGCTGTCTCCTCCTGATTTACCTCCGCCTTGGTGCGGTTACCCGAGTTTACATCGATGACATTCATCGCCTCGGTGTGCTCGATGATAAGATATGCGCCACGCTTCAGTGACACATACTTTGCAAAGAGCGACTTGATCTGTTTCGATATATCAAAGTTGTCGAAGATGGGCACCGAACCATTGTACAGCTTTACGATCTTCTCCAACTGGGGGTCGATAACTTTTATATAGTTTTTAATCTCACGATACATCGCCTCGTCATTGACCGTGATTTGCGAGAAGGTCGAATTTAGGCTATCGCGGATTATGGTGTTGGCTCTACTCATCTCGCTCATC
>JAFYOF010000016.1 GCA_017560305.1 Alistipes sp. | reverse complement strand
TATGGTTAATCCTTGCGGCGAGTCTGGTGATGTTCCTCACCGCTGGCGGCAGACGATTGGTAACAAAGCATAAGGAGGAGAAGCGATGAGTTGGGAGCATTTGATATGGTTTGCGGCTGCGGCTGCGATGTGTTGGGTGACTGGTGCGGTGCTGGCTCTGCGTGATGCCAAGGCGTGGCGTGCAGCGGTGGCGTCGGTGTGTGGCTCGCTCATCTTCTTTGCCTTTATCGTGGGAATGTGGATTTCGCTTGAGAGGCCGCCGTTGCGCACGATGGGCGAGACAAGATTGTGGTACTCGTTCTTCCTGTCGGTGGCGGGTATTGCGGTGTATGTGAGATGGAGGTATAAGTGGATATTGTCATTCAGTACGATGATGTCGGTGGTCTTTATCTGCATCAATCTTTTCAAGCCCGAGATACACAGCAAGTCACTGATGCCTGCGTTGCAGAGTCCGTGGTTTGTGCCCCATGTGATTGTATATATGTTTGCCTATGCGATGATGGGTGCGGTGACGCTCTTTGCAATCTATCTGTGGTGGCGCTCGGCGCGCAAAGCACCTACGGCCGATGAGATGGGCGTGTGTGACAATCTGGTGCGTATCGGCTGGGCGTTCCTGACGCTCGGAATGGTGATGGGTGCTCTGTGGGCAAAAGAGGCTTGGGGCGACTATTGGACCTGGGATCCGAAGGAAACCTGGGCAGCGGCGACCTGGCTTGGTTATCTGCTCTATCTGCATCTCAGACCACAGACCAAGGATTATAATGTGACCTTTGCGCTGCTGATATTTTCATTCCTGATGTTGCAGATGTGCTGGTATGGCATCAACTATTTACCATCGGCAGCGGGTGCGAGTGTCCACACATATTAATTCAAAATTTAGAATTCAAAATTCAAAATTAGATACTATGAAAAAAGTATTTTGTGTGATAGTCTTTGTTGCGATGGCGATGGTGCAGACATCGGCGCAGCAGATATTTATGGGTGAGGCGGCTGAGGACCAGTTGCTGCTCGCAGACCCTTTCATCCTGGAGGATGATGGCTGGTACTACATCTACGGCACGCACGCTGGGGATGGTATTGTGGTCTATCGCTCGAAGGATTTGAAGTCGTGGAGCGACCGCTGCGGTAATGCCAAGAATAAGTTGGCTCTGCACAAGGATGATGTGTGGGGCGAGAAGTGGTTTTGGGCGCCCGAGGTGTACAAGGTGGGTGGAAAATATATTATGACATACAGTTGTCAGGAGCACATCTGCTATGCGGAGTCATCATCGCCCTGCGGACCTTTTGTGCAGCGTGACAAGAAGCCTTATCTGCCACAGGAGCCGGGTATTGACTCGTCTATCTTTATTGATGATGATGGCAAGGCGTATATGTTCTGGGTGCGATTCACAAACGGCAACGCCATTTGGGTGGCGGAGATGACCAACGACCTGCGTCAGGTGAAGCTGGAGACTGCGCGTCATCTGCTCGATGCGAAGGAGGGTAGTTGGGAGCACCAGATGGGTCGCGTAGTGGAGGGCCCGATGGTGATTAAGCTCGGCGGAAAGTATTATCTCACATATAGCGGCAACGACTACCGGAGTCAGGACTACGCGGTGGGTTATGCCGTGTCGGAGAAGCCTATGGGACCATACAAGCGTTATGAGGGTAATCCTATCCTCCACCGCCACAATGGTTACTATGGTACGGGTCACCACGCTCTGTTCAAGAAGGGCAGGGGGTATTATATGGTCTACCACGCCCACAACAGCGCAAAGAGGGTGCAGACTCGCCAGACGCTGATTGCGCCGCTCACCATAAAGCGTGACAAGACCAATGGTCGATTTGCAGAGGATTACATCCTGGGTGTATCGCACAAGATTATCGTGCCGAAGGTGGCAGAGAAGTAAAAAGAATGGGTTGGAAACCGCAGGAGGTATCCAACCCTTTTTATATAATGACAATTCGAATTGTGGGGCAGATTATGATTCTACGCTCTCGGTGCTGACCACCTCGATGACATGCGACACGGGAGCAATCTTGCGGAGCATTGTGACCATACCGCACGAGCGCTCCTGCGCGCGCTCAACCGCAGCCGAGACTGCCGACTGCTCCTCCAGACGGCGGCACTCGACATTGTAGAGTACCTCGAAACTCTCGAAAACTGAGTCGCCACGCAGGGTTTGGGTGTTGAGCGTGCCCTCGACCGTGATCTCCATACTCTTGGGCGTGATGTTGTGCTTCTCAAGCAGCGCCATAATAGTAAGACCCGCACATTTTGCCGTTGCGCAGAGCATCAGAGCCTTGGGGTTGAGGTCGTCGGTGGAGCGGTTGCCCGAAAGGCAGAATTTGCCGTTTTGCAACTCTACTGTGACTTTTTGCAGATTGTTGTTCATCGTATTGAATATATTTTAGTTAAGAAAATGGTGCATACTTAAATTATTGCACGCTTATCACAATTTTACACTGACAATAATCGTTCCTTTATTGTGTAGTTTACAGTAAATTTGTTAATTTTGTCAGTTAAATAAATCAATTGCTGATATGTGTAGAAAAATATCAATAATCATACCTCTGCTGGTGGTGGCATTTGCTTGCGTGGCGCAGGCGCAGACACCTGTTGTGCAGCAGAGCATCGAAAGGGCAATTTCGCTCTATAACTTCGGTCACTGCATCGAGGCGCGCACCGAGTTGCTGGCCGTGAAAGAGAAACTTTCGCCAATGACCGACCGTCTGGTGAGGGAGAAGGTTGATTACTATCTCTCGTTGTGTGATAACGAACTCAAGATGAAGGATGCCGAGGGTCGCCTGAAGCGATTCATCGCGGAGTACAGAGGCTCGATTTATCAAAATGAGGTGCAGTTCACATATGCGACAAGTCCATCGGTGACTGCCGATGCGGCACTTGCGGAGGAGGAGTTGCTGAAGGTGAATTACAAGGCGCTCTCGCCACAGCAGCGTGAGAGATATGACCTGAGAATGGGTTACCTCACCTTTATGAAGGGCGACTATCCAGAGGCGGAGAAGTATTTCAACCGCATTGAGACCAAGGGCGAGTATGCCGAGCACGCGACATATTACAACTCCTACATCGCCTACACGCGTGGCGAGTATGAGGCGGCGCGCAAGGGTTTCAACTCGTTGGATAAGAGCCAGCAGTATCACGACCTGATGCCTTTTTACATCCTGCAGATTGATTTCAAGGAGGGCAAGTACCGCGAGGTGGTGCAGCGAGGCGATGAGTTGATTTTGACCACAACACCCGAGCAGGCGATGCAGATTCAGCGCATTATGGCGGAGTCGTGGTTTCAGCTGGATGATTACCGCAAGGCGGAGTCGTATATGAACAAATACAAGGCGGCAGGCGGCCAGATGAGTCGTGTGGAGAACTACATTATGGGTTACTCGCTCCACCGTCAGGCGCGCTATGCGGCGGCAACACCTTACCTGCGTGAGGCGTGCGGAGCGGATGATATGCTGACGCAGAATGCCTCTTACCACTTGGCAGACTGCTATCTGCGCGAGGGTAACAAGGTCAACGCAATGCACTCGTTTGCGATGGCGTCAAGTGCGCAGTTTGACCGCTCGATTGCTGAAGATGCGTTGTTTAACTATGGTAAGTTGCAGTTTGAGTTGGGTGGTGGTCGTTTCAACGAGGCTATCAATGTGCTGGGACGATATGTGGAGCTCTATCCTCGCTCGGAGCGTACGGCGGATGCTCACACAATGCTCGTGGCGGCATATTACAACTCGAAGAACTATGCTCAGGCCTATGAGGCAATCAAGAGATTGGCAAACCCCGACAATGAGACGCTCTACGCATTGCAGAAGGTGGCATACTTCAACGGCCTGGAGTCGTACTCGCAGGGTAATCTCGACCTTGCAGAGGCTTCGTTCCAGGAGTCTTTGTGTGCAGGTTCAAATGCAAAGTACAGTGCTCTGGCTTCGTTCTGGCTGGGCGAGGTGGCCTATGCGCAGGGCAAGAGCGAGGTGGCAACAAAGCGATACCAGAACTTTATCAGTCGCGCACCAAAGGGCTCGGCGGAGTATGCTATGGCGCACTATAATCTGGGTTATTGCTACTTCAACGATGGCGATATGTCATCGGCGGCGAAGTCATTTGATGCGTTCCTCAAGGCATACAGCAAGCGAGATACTTACCGCGCTGATGCGCTCAACCGCCGAGGCGATGTACACTACGCCCTGCGTGAGTTCGCGGATGCGATGTCGTGCTACGACAAGAGCATTGCGATGCGTGGCGCCGAGAGTTACTATGCGGAGTATCAGCGTGCCGTGACACTCGGCGTGCAGAACAAGCGCACGGAGAAGATTGAGGCGCTGAAGCGCATCGTGCAGAGCAGCAAGGGCGACTATGTGGATGATGCGAAGTATGAGTTGGGTCACACCTATATCGCAGTCGAGCAGTATGACAACGGTGTGCGTGCGTTGGAGAGTTTTGTGGCGGAGTATCCATCGTCGCCACTCTACACACAGGCTCTGTCGGACCTCGGTCTGGCGTATATGAACCTTGGTAACAAGGATAAGGCGTTGGAGTACCTCGATATGGTGGTGAAGGCTGCGCCAAAGTCGTCGCAGTCGATGAGCGCTTTGCAGGGCATCCGTGAGATTTATGTTGACAAAGGCGATGCTGAGGCCTACTTCGACTATGCCGAGAAGGTAGGCGTAGAGGGTAGTGTTAGCCAGACCACACGCGACTCGTTGTCGTATGCGGCGGCACAGAAACTCTACCTTGCAAACAAGACAGCCGAGGCGACTACAAGTTTTAATACATACCTGAAGAACTATCCTAACGGTCACTACCTGAACGATGCTCTCTTCTTCTTGAGCGACTGCTACATCAGCGAGAACAACGAGCCAGAGGCTATCGCGACACTCTCGCGTCTGGTGGAGCAGGGTCGTACGCAGTACCACGAGCGAGTGTTGGAGAAACTTTCGTCGATGTGCTATCAGTCGGAGCGCTGGGAGCAGGCGGCAAAGGCGTATCGTATGCTCTACGATGAGTCGTCGGATGCGGCGGTGAGAAAGAGTGCGGCGTCGGGCTATGTGGCATCTACGCTCAAGTATGCTTCGGATGATGAGATAGTGGCGATGGCGGATGATGTTGAGAAGTTTGATACGATGACCGAGATAGCACGCCGCAAGGCTCGCTACGCAAAGGCGCAGGTGTTGTTGCGCAAGGGTGATGAGGAGTCGGCGCTGAAGGTATTCAAGGTGCTCAACACCGAGGTGAAGAGCGAGGAGGGTGCCGAGGCTCGTTACAGAATCATCGAGGCGGAGTATAAGTCAAAGAATCTGGATAAGGCCGAGAAGATGGTCTACGAATTCTCGGACAGCAACACGCCACAGAACTACTGGCTTGCAAAGTCGTTCATCCTCTTGGGTGATATCTATTTCGATAAGGGTGATGCGTTCCAGGCTCGCGCGACATATCAGAGCGTGGTGGATGGTTACTCACCAGCCGATGATGGCATCATCGAGGAGGCGAA
The DNA here is from genome assembly GCA_017560305.1 of Alistipes sp. The sequence goes on along the minus strand of JAFYOF010000016.1, from coordinate 87,115 downwards.
GTCACGAATTGCTAAAATGAACTAAAGATGAGAAGAATTGCATATATAACATTGTTGCTCCTGGTGCCGATGTTTGCCCAGGCGCAGGTGGTAAAGCAGGTGGAGGTAGAGAAGAACTACATCCCTAATGTGAACAAGGCGCAGAAACTGGCTATGGTGCCGGATATGACCGACACGGTGATGATGCGCCCCGACATTGACTACTCGTTTATGCCCCGCTCGTATGAGACTTCGCTTTTGGTGCAGAACTTCAAGCCTGCGACAATCTCCTATTGGGATTTTGTGCGTTCGCGTCTGTTGTATGTGAAGGCGGCGGCGGGCGTGCCTCTGGCAAGTGAGAGCGATGTTTATGTTTCGACCTATAAGAAGGATCGTGGCTATGCGATGGGATATATCAACCATTGGGGTGACTATCGTAACCGCTACGCATTGGATGGCGTGACACAGGTGAAGGATAAAACATCGGAGCTGAGTAACCGCATTGGTGGTCGAGCAGGTGCGATGGTGGGTCGTCGTATGTTTGAGGTGGATATCTACGGCGATGGCCAGATGCGTCACCGTTACCCAACAACGGGCGAGTTTATCCACTTTGGCGAGTGGAAGGGCAAGGTGCGTTTTGGTGATGACTTTACCGACCTGAGCCGCTGGAACTTCAATGTGGAGATAGGCGGTGGTATGTTTGCAAATGCTATGAAACTCGAGGATGGCAACCGCTTGAAGCAGACACAGTCGTCGGCAAAGGCCGAGCTGGGCAAGATGGTGGGCAACCACTTGCTGAAATTCAATGTGGGCTATGAGGGTGCCTATGGCTCGCAGGCGTTGGCTGCCTACAAGAACAATATCATTGCAGCGGGTGCGCGCTATGGTCTGGACCGTGAGCGCTTCACATTTGCCATCGGTGCGGACTACTATAACGATGTAGTGGGCGAGTCGGGTAAGTCGCCACACCATATCTTCCCATACCTGAAGATGAGCTGGAACAATGCGAAGCAGAGTTTCGTGCCTTATGTGGAGGTGGATGGCGAGTTGAACAGACACGATTTCGCTACGCTTTCGTATGCCAACCCATTCGTTGCGGTGTCGCAGTTGGTGGCAAACCAGGCGGCAGCGCTCACAAACGAGACAGTGTATAACGGTAGAATCGGTATTGGCGGTAACCTCGGTAAGGGTATTTTCGCCTACAATATATCGGCGCAGTTGTCGCTCGCAGATGACCACCTCTATTGGTATAACTCGGGTGCGGACTACTACTTCGTGACTGCATATCAGCACTCGCTCACGATGAATGCCAACGCCACATTCCGCCCTTCGGGATGGTTTGAGGCTACGGTGGGCGCTAATGTATATGTGTGGGAGAATTACGATGACTACTACTGCAACCGACCAAACTTTGATTTCAACCTCGGCTTGCGCTATACGGGCAAGAAGTTGTCAATCGGTGCGAACATAGAGTATTTGAGCAGTATCAAGTGGATGACACTTGCAGAGGAGGGTGGCAATGGTTTGATGCCATCGTTCACGGCGACAATCACCGACCCAACATTCACCGTGGGCTTGGATGCCGAGTGGCGCTTCAACGAGCATTGGGCTGTCTTTGCCGAGGGTCGCAACCTCTCGGGCAGCAAGGTCTATGAGTGGCTGCACTACTATCGTGACACGGCACAGGGTATGGTAGGTGTGAAGTTTAATTTTTAGAGCATAGAATCTGTCTAAAAAGGTGTTTTCCGCGTTACGCTAGCTCTCAAAATGCTCATTTACCACTAGTAAACTCCGCTTTTTCGAGCTTCGCAAGCCTTGAAAACACTCTATTTATACAAATTCTTAATCTTGATGATATTAAGCCGAAGAAAAACTAATTCCACAAAACAAATAAGGCTACTAACCGCAGGGTTGGTAGCCTTTCATTGTTAAGCAGTCTGCTTACTTCTTCTTTGTTGTAGACTTTTTTGTTGTGGTCTTCTTGCGTGTAGATGTCGAGCGGGTGGTGGTGCCTGTCAACTTCTTTGCCATCTGCTGGGCTACGGTCTTGGCGAAGTAGGTCACGGCGGTGCCGAGCATACTACCCACCAGAGTCTTCTTGAAACTACCCGCAGAGCTCTTGCGTGCCTTTGCCTCCTCCTTTTCACGCTTCTCCTGCTCCTTGCGCTCCGCCTCGGCAGCCTTAGCCTCAGTCTCCTGCTTTTGAGCCTCCTCGCGCTGCTTGGAAATCTTCTCAAATGCCGACTCGCGGTCTACGGCGGTGTCGTACTTGCCCGCAATGCGTGACGAAGAGTTTATCTGCTGGCGCTGCTCCGATGTGATTGCGCCAATCTGGCTCAATGGGAAGAGAATCTTCGCGCGCTCAACCATCGAAGGTGCGCCCTTCTCGTCAAGGAACGATACCAGCGCCTCGCCCGTGCCGAGCTCCAGAATCTCACGCTCGGTGGAGAACTCTGGGTTGGGGCGGAATGTCTGCGCAGCCGACTTTACTGCCGCCTGATCCTTGGGTGTAAAGGCGCGCAGGGCGTGCTGGACACGGTTACCGCACTGACCAAGAATAGCATCGGGAAGGTCGGATGGCGACTGCGAGATGAAATATACGCCGATACCCTTCGAGCGGATAAGGCGAACAATCTGCTCAATCTTGTCGGTGAGAGCCTTCGAGGTATCCTTGAAGAGCATATGAGCCTCGTCGAAAAAGAATACCATCTTCGGCAACTCCATATCACCAATCTCGGGCATCTTGTTGTAAATCTCGGTCAGCAGCCACATCAGGAATGTGGAGTATAACTTTGGCTGGAGCATCAGCTCATCAGCCGCAAGGATGTTCATCACGCCTCGTCCGCCTTCGGTCTGCAACAGGTCGTAGATGTCGAACGCTGGCTCGCCGAAGAACTTGTCGCCGCCCTGCTCGGCAAGGGTGAGCAACGAGCGCTGGATGGCGCCGATAGTTGCTGCCGACACATTGCCGTAGGTGGTAGAGTAGCGCTCGGAGTTCTTTGCCACATAGTCGAGCATCAGACGCAGGTCCTTCATATCAATCAGCTGTAGGTTCTCGTCCTCGGCGATGCGGAAGGTCAGGGCGAGTACGCCCGACTGGGTGTCGTTGAGCTCAAGCAATCGAGAAAGGAGCATAGAGCCCATATTCTTGATTGTGGTGCGCATCGGATGACCCTGCTTGCCGTAGACATCGTAGAAGCGCACGGGGCATCCCTCGAACTTCAGAGCCGTGGGGTCGATGCCGAACTCGGCGCATCGCTTCTCGATAAAGCCGCTCAGCTTACCCTGCTGCGAGATTCCCGACAGGTCGCCCTTCATATCTGCCATAAAGCAGGGGACGCCAGCCTGTGAGAAGGTCTCGGCGAGTACCTGCAGGGTGACTGTCTTACCCGTACCCGTAGCACCCGCGATGAGTCCGTGGCGGTTAGCCATCTTGCCAATGATATGTATAGGCCCATTGTTGCAATGGGCCACATATAACTGATTATCCTTGTACATTATTCTGCTTTTGGGGTTGGATTATTTGCAAGCAATCTTCTCCACGCGGCGGATGTGACGACCACCCTCAAACTCTGTTGAGAGGAACTTGTCAACGATGGCGATAGCCTCGTCGTTAGAGATGAAGCGTGCTGGGAGCACTACAACATTTGCGTTGTTGTGCTGGCGTGTGAGACCTGCAATCTCGGCGCTCCAGCACAAACCTGCGCGGATGCCCTGGTGTTTGTTCAAGGTCATAGCCATACCCTCGCCAGAGCCGCAAAGACCTACGCCCTGCTCCATCTCGCCTGCCTCGATAGCCGAAGCCAATGCGTGACCGAAATCGGGGTAGTCGATGCTCTCCTCAGAGTCGCAACCGAAATCTACTACTTCATAACCCTTGGTTGAGAGGTAACCAACCAAAAACTCCTTCATCTGATAACCTGCGTGGTCGCAAGCGATACCTATTTTCTTCATATTTATAAATGTATTAGTTCAATTATGTGCAAATGTAACAATTTTTTGTCGCTTGATTGCTATTTGAGGGCTAATTATTAACTTTGCGGCAATGAAAATTTTATTAGCCATACTTGGAGTGCTCTTTTTGGGCTTGGGTATAGCGGGAATTTTTCTGCCCGTGGTGCCTACGACGCCGCTGTTGTTGCTTGCGGCGTGGCTCTTTGTGCGCAGTTCGCCAAGGTTGTATGAGTGGCTGATAAATCACCCCCGATTGGGCGCATATATCAGGAATTTCAGGGAGTATCGCGCCATTCCGCTGCGTGTGAAGGTGGTGTCGGTAGGGATGGTGTGGCTCACGATAGGCTACTGCATCGTGGCGGTGGTTGATGAGTGGTGGTGGGCGCAGCTGCTGATGGGCTTGCTTGCCGTAGCAATTACTTGGCATATACTATCTTATAAGACACTGAAAAAATAGAGTTTTCTAAAAAAAATCACATATTTTCTTTGCATATATCATTAATTCTCTGTAACTTTATAGCGAGAGAGATTACACAAACCATTAAGGAAAATGAGTGTGCTATGAAGAGAATATTATTCGCAATTTTCGCAATTGCGGTGCTTTGTGGGTGTGAAAAAGAGAATGAAAGCAACTTTGAAGACGCCTATTTGCCGCAAGACCCTCAAATTACATTGACCACCAATAAGGAGGTGGGTGAAACAATCGTTTTGCGATTTATAAGAGATAAGGTGCCTACCGAAGTTATCGGTGCAATAAAGATAGGCGAAGAAGAAAAAGATGCGGATGGCGGCATCTTAGAGGCTTTTGTTGTTGATATTACTTACAAGATTACATCTCAAACCGTAGTCTTAAAAGGAGATATTCCCTGCTTGCGTTGTAGCGATAATGAATTAACATCATTAGATATAACCAAATACCCTGGATTGAAACTTCTTCAATGTGATAATAATCAATTGACAACATTTATCGTGGGTGAAAATTCAGAATTGGGATTCTTAAGTTGTGACAACAATCAATTGACACAGTTGGATGTGAGTAAAAGCCTCAATTTGAATGTATTGTTCTGCAACAGCAATAAACTAACATCGTTGGATGTGAGTAAAAATACAGAGTTGGGCGAATTAGGCTGCGCCAACAATAAACTAATGTCGTTGGATCTGAGCAGGAATACAAAGTTGTATAATCTCGGCTGCTGCCTCAATGAAATTAAGTCTGGCGAGATGTCAAAAATAATCAACGCATTGTCAGATTGGACTGGAGAAACAATTTGGTATGTCGGAGAATACCCATTGAAATATGCTACGATAAATGTTATCTCAAAGAATAGCGACGAAAGTAACGAGATTTCGGATGCGGATAAAAAGTTTGCCGAGGAGAAGAATTGGAAGTTTAGATAAAACACCAAAGATTTTCCCTCAATCTACGGATTGAGGGAATTTTTTTGCGATTGCCATACTCTTTCGATTTACTTGAGACAATTTCAAACGGCGAGATATTTAAAACAACTTTCACTCATACTTTTGGGTAGTGGGATTATACTTTATATAACAAAAGGAGGCAAACGAGCCTCCTTTTGTTGTTATGTGTATTTGCAGAGATTAAAACATCGCCTTAAACTCAGTGAGTGGCATCTGCTCGACTATGCAACTGCCGATTGAGGTGGGGAGTACGATGTGGATATTCTCGCCTTCGCTCTTCTTGTCCTTGTTGATGGCTTTGAGTAACTGGCGCACCTCTGTCGGAGGCTCAAGGCAGAAGCCTGCACGAATAAGCAACTGCTCAATGCGCTCGGCATCCTCTGCGCTCAGGAGGTTGCGCTTGGCAGCCACCTTGGCAATCATATCAAGACCCACGGCAACAGCCTCGCCGTGATTCATCTGTGAAGAGCACTTCTCTATGGCGTGAGCCATTGTGTGACCGAGGTTGAGAAGGCGTCTGTCGCCCGATTCGCGCTCGTCACGCTCGACGATATCGGCTTTCACCTTGATGGCACGATAGACGATGTGGCTCAACTGCTCCTTATCCTGCGAGAGAGTGCTGAAGTCGCACGCCTCAAGTTGCTCAAACAACTCTCTGTCGGCGATAATGCCCGCCTTGATAATCTCGGCCAAGCCCGTGCGGAACTCACGGCGTGAGAGGGTGTGGAGCAACGATACATCGCAGATGACAAACTTGGGCTGATTGAACGAGCCGACCATATTCTTATAGCCGCTCATATTCACGCCATTCTTGCCGCCCACGCTCGCATCAACCTGACCCAGCAATGATGTGGAGATGAAACCGAACTCCACGCCACGCATATAGGTGGATGCCACGAAGCCAGCGATGTCGGTGACGATGCCGCCGCCGATGCCGAGGATGAAGGTCGAGCGGTCGGCCTCCAGCTCAATCAACTGGCGATATATCATATCAAGGGTGTGGAGCGTCTTGCTCGTCTCGCCAAGACCGATCAAAATGTGGTCGTATTGTGAGATGAGAGAGTGGTAGTGGCGGTCGATGTTGGTGTCGGAAATGACCACGACACGCTTGGAGGGAAGTAGCTCGGGGAGTAGTTCCGCGATGTTGCCAACAAGCACTTTGCTCTGTTCTTTTATCTTTATTGTATAATTCATAACAACTTTCGATTGAATAGTAGAACAAAAGTAGTACATTTTTTTACGATTTTTATTAACTTTGCACAATAAATTCAATTACTATGCAAAAACTTCGCAATATTGCAATCATTGCACATGTCGACCACGGCAAGACTACACTGGTCGATAAGATGATCGTCGCTGGACACCTTTTGCGTGGAGATTCAAACGATGGCGACCTTATTATGGATAACAATGACCTCGAAAGAGAGCGAGGCATCACCATTCTTTCAAAGAATGTTTCCGTTATATACAAAGACTACAAGATTAACATCATCGACACCCCAGGTCACGCCGACTTCGGTGGTGAGGTGGAGCGTGTGCTCAATATGTGTGATGGCGTGTTGCTGTTGGTAGACGCATTTGAGGGCACAATGCCACAGACTCGCTTCGTGTTGCAGAAGGCGTTGTCGTTGGGTAAGAAGCCTATCGTAGTGGTGAACAAGGTTGATAAGGCGAACTGCCGCCCCGAGGTGGTAAATGAGCAGGTCTTCGACTTGATGTTCTCGTTGGATGCAACCGAGGAGCAGCTCGACTACAAGACCATCTACGGCTCGGCAAAGCAGGGCTGGATGTCGCACATCTGGAACGAGCCAACCGACTCAATTGCACCGCTGCTGGATGCTATCATTGACGAGATTCCAGAGCCAGAGGTTGTTGAGGGTACGCCTCAGATGCTGGTGACATCGTTGGAGTATTCGCCTTATGTGGGTCGTATCGCTGTGGGTAAGCTCACACGCGGTGAGTTGCGTGCAGGACAGAGCGTGACCCTTGCAAAGCGTGATGGCGAGACAATGATCAAGACCCGTATCAAGGAGTTGATGGTATTTGATGGTCTTGGCAAGAAGAAGGTTGACAGCGTAAGTTGCGGTGAGATTTGTGCGATGGTGGGTATCGAGGGCTTTGAGATTGGTGACACAATTTGCGACTTTGAGAATCCGGAGCCATTGCCACCAATCGCTATCGACGAGCCTACGATGTCGATGTTGTTTACAATCAACAACTCGCCTTTCTTTGGCCGTGATGGTAAGTTTGTGACATCGCGTCACCTCAAGGAGCGTCTTGACCGCGAGTTAGAGCGTAACCTTGCGTTGCGTGTTGCGCCAGGCCAGAATGCCGATTCGTTTATCGTCTATGGTCGTGGCGTGTTGCACCTCTCGGTGTTGATTGAGACAATGCGTCGTGAGGGTTATGAGTTGCAGGTGGGTCAGCCAAAGGTTATCGTGAAGGAGATTGATGGCGTGAAGTGCGAACCTGTGGAGGAGATGACTGTTGATTGCCCAGATGAGTGCGCGGGTACTGTTATCGAGATGGTGACAAAGCGCAAGGGCGTGATGACAAATATGGAGTCGGATGGCGAGCGCACACGATTGGAGTTTGATGTGCCATCGCGTGGTATCATCGGTTTGCGCTCAAGTATGCTTACAGCGACTGCGGGCGAGGCTATTATGACTCACCGTCTGAAGGACTTTGAGCCTTGGATGGGTGAGATTGAGATGCGTACAAATGGCTCGCTGATTGCCTCGGAGACAGGTACGGCGTATGCCTATTCGATTGATAAGTTGCAGGATAGAGGCCGCTTCTTCATCGCTCCGATGGATGAGGTGTATTGCGGTCAGGTGGTGGGCGAGAGCACCCGTCAGGGCGATATCACCATCAATGTGACAAAGGCAAAGCAGCTTACAAATATGCGTGCATCGGGCGCTGATGACAAGGCGGTAATCGTGCCACCAAAGGTGTTCTCGCTGGAGGAGGCATTGGAGTACATCAAGGCCGATGAGTATGTAGAGGTGACTCCAAAGTCTATGCGTTTGAGAAAGATTCTCTTGAACGAGATTGACCGCAAGCGAGCTGCAAAGCAGGAGTAAAATATGGATAAGATGCGTTACATAGCCCCCGAGGTGGAGATTGTAGAGGTCGAAATAGAGCAGGGGTTCGCTGGCAGTGGCGATGGTATAGATGGTTGGCAGAGTGGAGAGTTTTAATTGATGTCGGTTGTTATGGCAAGGATGATTAAAATTTTTCTCTGTCTGCTGATGATTGTCGCAGTCGGTTGTCAGGGCGAGGAGTCGGCTGAAAAGGTCGCAACGCGCTGCGTGAGGTTGTATGCCGAGGCGGGCGTGACTCGTACTGCGTTTGAGTATGATGCCGATGGTGGCGGTTACTCAACTTCGTGGTCGGAGGACGATAGGTTGTCGGTGCTGATTGGTGCGGATGTCTACTCGTTTGACCTGGCGGATGCCGAGAGTGGCGCATTTGTCTGCAATGAGGTTGCGGATGTAGCTTTAGCGGTGGATGCCTATGGAGTATATCCTGCGACAGATTATCTTTCGGCGGAGGATTGTACCGCTACGATTGAGATTGGAGCGAAGGAGCAGACGCAGAGGGGTGGTCAGCCAGCGCATATTGCGGCATTTGACCCGTTGTATGGCTCTCAGGAGGGAGCGGATGTGGATGCTATTCGTTTGCAGATGCACCACACGGCGGCGGTGATGCAGTTCTCGGTGAAGAACTCAACGGGCGCAGATGTGGATGTGAAGTCGGTGAAGGTCTATGCGCCCAAGCCTATTGCGGGCAAGCACAGGATTGACCTCAAGAGTGGCGAACTGACTGCGTTGAGCGGTGTGAGTGATTGCATAACTCTGGCGGTTGAGGATGGTGAGGTGGCTGATGGCGAGCAGATGCTGGCGTGGGTTGCGATGTCGCCGTTTGAGATTGCCGAGGGCGAGAAGCTGGTTTTTATCGTTGAGACTGCAGGAGGCAATAAATATAAATATGTAAAGGAGTTTGGCTCGGCGGTGGAGTTCCCTGCGGGTAAGGTGATGAATATGACCTCGCCAATAGAGTTAAAGCCCGAGGCGCTGAACTTTAAGGTGGATTTGACGAAGACTGAGTCGTATCCAGATAATTTCCCAACATCAAAGACAACCTACGCAGAAATGGTTGAATGGGTCTTGGGTGGTTATCCGTTTGGAATATATTGCACAGAGCCTATTTCTTGCGGCACTTCGAAGAGAATGTTGCGTTTCTATTTCAATGGTATGTCGGGCTCGACAAAGCCTACAACATCCGATTATGCCTTGATTTATCTTCCTTACTTTGAGGATTATGAGTTGAATGAGGTGGTGATTGGATTGGATGAGTCGATGGCTGAAAAAACAGTTGCAAAGATTGCTATTGCCAACCCTGATAATTTGGAAGCGGTGCACGAAGTATCGAATAACTGCGCAAAGTTATCGACCTTGGATGTGGAGGAGATGGTCGCTGTTATGGATGTGGATGTGAAGGGTCAATGTTGCATCTATGTTCATTTTAACGGCGAGTTGAGAGGAAATCTCAATACAACAAATTGTAACTGCTATATAACAAGCATTTCGGTAAAATATCTTTTGAAATAAATATAGATGGCACGAGTTGTAGTTGGACTTTCGGGAGGTGTGGACTCATCGGTGGCGGCGTATCTTTTGAAGCAGCAGGGTCACGAGGTGATTGGTCTCTTTATGCGTAACTGGCACGATACGACAGGCACGCTGGAGGGCGATTGTCCGTGGTATGATGATCAGGTGTTTGCCGAGTTGGTAGCGAAGCGTCTGGATATTCCGTTCCGATTTGTGGATCTTTCGGATGAGTATCGTCGTCGTGTCGTTGATTATATGTTTGCAGAGTATAGTGCGGGTCGCACGCCAAACCCTGATGTGCTGTGTAACAGAGAGATAAAGTTTGATGTCTTTCTGAAGGAGGCGCTCAAGATGGGTGCGGAGTTTGTCGCTACGGGTCACTATTGCCGTAAGCAGACCATCGTAAAAGATGGCAAGGAGGTGCATCAGTTGCTGGCAGGTGCTGATAAGAACAAAGACCAAAGTTATTTCCTTTGTCAGCTTACGCAGGAGCAGTTGAAGTATGCGATGTTCCCAATCGGTGACCTTCTGAAACCCGAGGTGCGACGCATTGCCGAGGAGCAGAAACTGGCTACGGCGAAGCGAAAGGATTCGCAGGGAATATGCTTTGTGGGCAAGGTCGATTTGCCCGTATTCCTGCAGCAGCAGATTGCCGCGAAGCAGGGTAATGTACACGAGATTTTGCCTTCGTGGCGAGGCTATGCCGTGCAGCCAGCGGAGGATGACTTGGCGGCTCTCGCCGAGCCAAAACACTATACGGTGCGTGATGGAAAGAAGATTGGCACGCACAACGGAGCACACTTCTACACTATTGGTCAGCGCAAGGGTTTGGGCATTGGAGGGAGAAAGGAGTCGCTCTTTATTATCGCAACGGATGTCAAGGAGAATGTAATCTATGTGGGCGAAGGTGATGCGCACCCAGGTCTCTATCGCAGGGCGCTGAAATTGCTGGCCGAGGCGTTGCATTGGGTCAATCCCGATGATGCGATGCGGGTGGGTGAGCGACGAGCGTACGATGTCCGCATCCGTTATCGCCAACCGCTTCAGCGAGCGGAGGTTATATGTCGTGAGGATGGTCTCTATATCCTCTTTGAAGAGCCCCAGCGAGGTATTGCAGCGGGTCAGTTTGCAGCGTGGTACAGCGGTGAGGAGTTGGTAGGCTCGGGCGTTATAAAGCAGTAAGTTATGCGCCGCCTGCTGGTCATATTGTTGTGGGTTGTGATGGGCGTGCAGAGTCTGTCAGCGCAGCAATCATCCTTTGGCGTGGCATACTACGATGTAGATAAATTATACGATACAATCCCTTCAAAATTTTACGATGATGGCGACTACACACCCCGTGGGCGACTATGCTGGGATGGTGTGCGCTATCGCAGAAAGGTGGAGCAGGTGGCTGCCGTGATTGACTCAATGGCGATGCCCGTGGTGGCATTGTTCGGGGTTGAGAATGAGCAGGTCGTAAGGGATATTGTTGCCTCCTGCGGCGAGGATTATGCCTACATCCATCGCACCTCAAACCGTTATGATGGTTTGGATTTTGCGTTTCTCTATTTTGCTGATTGTTTCTATCCCGAGCGCATAACCGAGTGGAGTGGGGCGCTATGCGTCGAAGGAGAGACGCAGGGACGGGATTTGACTATTATTGCAACTTTTCGTTCAACATCGCTTGGAGTACTGCTTGAGGAGCGAAAATTGCTTGAAGATAGTAATATTATCATAATTGGCGATACTGGAAAATTAAAATTTGAAAAACTGGGTCTGCGCGATGCTATGCGAAGCGTGGAAAAGGCGGGTCGTGGCAATGTTATCGTGCGGAATATGTGGCAGTTACGCGATAGGGTGGTGACCAATCTGGATGCTCCGAGCCATAGCGATGTCTATATAAAGCGGTGGTTGCTTGACTCCAGTGGAGTGCCAAAGCCCACCTATAACGGTGCGAAATACTGCGGTGGGGGCTCAAGTTGCCTTCCAATTTTCATATATTTCGATAAACTATTTGCACATTAGCAAAAAAGTTTTAATTTTGTACGATTGAAATTGTGTAATCAAAATTATATCATATAAAAATAAAATTTTTAATAAAAACCAAGATTATGGCAGATGTAAAACGCGTCTATACCTTCGGTAACAAAGAGGCTGAGGGTAATGGTAAAATGAGAGAACTGCTTGGTGGTAAGGGTGCCAATTTGGCAGAGATGAACCTTATCGGTATTCCAGTTCCTCCAGGATTCACAATCACAACAGAGGTTTGTGCAGAGTACTACAGCAAGGGTAAGGAGGCTGTTATCGAGATTCTCCGTCCAGAGGTAGAGAAGGCTATGCAGAACATCGAGAACCTCACAGGTATGAAGTTCGGTGACAAGGAGATGCCTTTGCTCGTATCAGTTCGTTCAGGTGCTCGCGCTTCAATGCCAGGTATGATGGATACTATCCTCAACCTCGGTATGAACGATGAGGCTGTTGAGGCTGTTGCAAAGCGTACTGGTAACCCTCGTTTCGCTTGGGACTCATATCGCCGTTTCGTACAGATGTACGGTGATGTAGTTTTGGGTATGAAGCCAGTTTCAAAGGAGGATCAGGATCCATTCGAGGAGATTATCGAGGCGCAGAAGGAGAAGCGCGGTATCACTCAGGATACAGACCTCACAGTTGAGGATTTGAAGGAGTTGGTTGCTGCGTTCAAGGCTGCCGTTAAGAACCAGACAGGTAAGGACTTCCCAGCTTGCCCTTGGGAGCAGTTGTGGGGTGCTGTTTGTGCTGTGTTCGGCTCTTGGATGAACGAGCGCGCTATCCTCTATCGTAAGCTCAACAACATCCCAGCAGAGTGGGGTACAGCAGTTTCAGTTCAGGCGATGGTATTCGGTAACATGGGTGAGAACTCAGCAACTGGTGTTGCTTTCTCTCGTGACGCTGGTACTGGTGAGAACATCTTCAACGGTGAGTACCTCATCAACGCACAGGGTGAGGATGTTGTGGCTGGTATCCGTACACCACAGCAGATCACTATCGAGGGTTCACGCCGCTGGGCTAAGGCTCAGAACATCTCTGAGGAGGACCGCGTAGCGAAGTATCCTTCTTTGGAGGAGGTTATGCCAACTGTATATGCAGAGCTCAACGAGATTCAGAACCACTTGGAGGTTTACTTCAAGGATATGCAGGATATCGAGTTCACTATCCAGGATGGTAAGCTCTGGATGTTGCAGTGCCGTAACGGTAAGCGTACTGGTGCAGCGATGGTTAAGATCGCTATCGATATGTTGCACGAGGGTTTGATCGACGAGAAGACAGCTGTTTTGCGTTGTGAGCCAGCGAAGCTCGACGAGCTTTTGCACCCAGTATTCGACAAGACTGCTATCAAGAACGCAAAGGTTATCGTTAAGGGTCTTCCAGCATCTCCAGGTGCAGCGACTGGTCCAGTAGTATTCTTCGCAGAGGATGCAGAGAAGGTATTGGCTGAGACAGGTCAGAAGGCTATCTTGGTTCGTATCGAGACATCTCCAGAGGATTTGAAGGGTATGTTGGACGCTGCTGGTATCTTGACAGCTCGTGGTGGTATGACATCTCACGCAGCTGTTGTTGCTCGTGGTATGGGTAAGTGCTGCGTATCAGGTGCTGGTGAGCTCAACATCGACTATAAGACTCGCACTATCAAGGTTAACGGTTTCGAGATTAAGGAGGGTGACTGGATTTCACTCAACGGTTCAACAGGTGAGGTTTACTTGGGTCAGGTAGCTACTCAGGATGCTGATTTGAGCGGTGACTTCGGTGAGTTGATGGAGTTGGCTGGCAAGTACGCAACTATGAAGGTTCGTGCTAACGCTGATACTCCACGCGACGCTGCTCAGGCATTCGCATTCGGTGCAGAGGGTATCGGTCTTTGCCGTACAGAGCACATGTTCTTCGAGGGTGAGCGTATCAAGGCTGTTCGTGAGATGATTCTCTCTGACGATGAGGCTGGTCGTCGTGTTGCTCTTAACAAGTTGCTCCCAATGCAGCGTGGTGACTTCGAGGGCTTGTTCAAGGCTATGAAGGGTTACCCAGTTATCGTTCGTTTGCTCGATCCACCATTGCACGAGTTCGCTCCTAACACTGAGAAGGAGCAGCGTGAGATGGCTGAGGTTATGGGCATCTCTTACGAGGAGGTAGTAGCTAAGGTTGAGTACTTGCACGAGGTGAACCCAATGCTCGGTCACCGTGGTTGCCGTTTGGGTAACACTTACCCAGAGATCACTGAGATGCAGGCACGCGCTATCTTGGAGGCTGCAATGAACGTGAAGGCTACTGGCATCGATGTTAAGGTAGAGATTATGGTTCCATTGGTAGGTAACCACAAGGAGCTCCGCTACCAGAAGAACATCATCGACGAGGTTGCAAAGCAGGTATTTGCAGAGCGCAACGACAAGATCGACTACTTGGTAGGTACAATGATCGAGGTTCCTCGTGCTGCTGTTACAGCTAACCAGATCGCTGAGGTTGCTGAGTTCTTCTCATTCGGTACTAACGACTTGACTCAGATGACTCTCGGTTTCTCTCGCGACGATATCGCTAAGTTCTTGCCAGTTTACTTGGAGAAGAACATCTTGAAGGCAGATCCATTCCAGGTACTCGACCGCAACGGTGTTGGTCAGTTGGTACGCGAGGCTGTGTTCAAGGGTCGTGGTACTCGTCCTGAGTTGAAGTGCGGTATCTGCGGTGAGCACGGTGGTGAGCCATCATCAGTAGAGTTCTGCCACTACGCAGGTTTGAACTATGTAAGCTGCTCTCCATTCCGTGTGCCTATCGCACGCTTGGCAGCTGCTCAGGCTGCTGTTGAGAGTGAAAAGTAATATACTTGATACTTAACTATTTAGGCGGTAGGCTTTTCATACACAAAGGCTTACCGCCTATATTATATAATGAACGTGCGTGCATATAGCACGATAAATGTGCAGAATGAACGCAAATGTTGTACAATAGTTGGTGGGTTTTTACAACAGTGTTGTACGGGTGTTGTACAAATGGTTTTGCCGAGATGTGAGCGAGTTACGATAATATGCGCCTCAACCCATTGGAACACGATACAGGCACTTTGGAACAGAAGATGATTAACGATAAAGAATAACAGATATGGCAACATTGAAAGCAGTAGTGAGAACGGCGAGGGCTGACGGCTTCTACCCTGTGTATATCCGGGTAACGCATCATCGTGCATCTTCGTTCATCAAGACAGACAAAATGGTGACGAAAAAGGAACTCACCAAGAACAACGAGATTAAAGACCCATTTGTATTGCAGTATTGCAGCAAGCGTATCTTGGAGTACAATGAGCGACTTAACCAAAAGGACATCGAGCATTGGACGGCAAAGGAGATTGCGGAGTTCCTTACGAGTGGCAACGATGATATTTGCTTCTCTGACTACGCACGCACGCACATCGCACGTATGATTGATAATGGACAGGAACGTAACGCAAAGAACTATCAACTTGCACTGCAACACCTCGAACGCTTCTGCGGCACTACGAATGTGATGTTCTCACACTTTACATCGCAGTTGGTGAACAGGTGGATTAAATCATTGGAGAGTACGCACAGGGCAAAGGAAATGTACCCTATCTGTATGCGGCAGGTGTTCAAGGCGGCGCAATTGGAGTACAACGACTATGACACAGGGCTTATCCGCATCAAGACCAATCCGTGGGTTAAGGTGGAAATCCCTGCGGCAGATAAGGCGGAGAAACTTGCCATTACTCCCGAAGCGTGCCGGGCATTCTTCTCGTTCCCTCTTCCCGACAGCAAGATGAAGTTCCCATTGACGGAGTTCGGACGTGATATTGCTATGATGGTGCTTTGCTTGGCAGGCATCAACACTGTGGACCTGTATAACCTGCGGAAGAAAGACTATGAGAACGGCATCATTCGTTACCAACGTGCAAAGACACGCAAGAGCCGTTCTGATGGTGCGTATATGGAAATGCGTGTACCTGCAATAGTTCAGCCATTGTTTGATAAGTACCTGGACACGACAGACAGCGAACGCCTGTTCAACTTCTATCAACGTATGGGAACATCGGACAGCTTCAATGCGAACGCTAACAGTGGCATCAAGCAACTATGCAAGGCAATGAAACTACCGAAAGAGGATTGGTACTCTGTATATACGTTCCGGCACACGTGGGGTACGGTGGCGCAGAACGATGTCCGTGCCTCTATATCGGACGTGGCTTTTGCGATGAACCATAGTAGCGGACACAAGGTAACACGAGGATACATAAAGATTGACTACTCCCCTGCGTGGGAGTTGAACGACAAAGTGATTGACTTCATTTTCTTCTCCGGCAAGACTTCGACCAGAGAGCAGAAGCAGGAGGACACACATTTCAGATTGTCGTATCGCTTTATGGTGAATGCTGCCGCATATCACAATGGGCAGAACGTGGCAGAACTGACGGACGTAGGCTTCAACAACGTGGATGAGGTTATTGCCCGGCTCGTTACTATGCTTCCCGAGGATATTCCCAACCGCTCAATGGTGATGTTCAAAATCGTCAATCTCGACAAGAACCAAACTGTGGTGTACCAACGGCAGAAGGGAAAGGGTTTCTGACCTTTTTCGTGAAGTCACGAATATGATGCAAGCCTGCAAGGAGTTTTCTCTTTGTGGGCTTTCTCTTTTCTTTTGGCGCAACTTTTCTTTTCTCTTTCTCCTTTCAAAAATTCTCAAAAAATCTTGTTTCTCCCTATATAGTAGATGTAGTAGTAGATATATATATTTACTATATATTCTATATACTTTCCTCTTCTTTGTTGCATTTTTACGGAGTTAATCCGAAGAAATGCCCCATAACTGTACATTTATTGCGATTATTGTACAGTTATACCCTATTTCTTCCGAAGTTATTGCTATAAATGTACAAGAATAAAGGTGTTGAGGTGGCGTAATTGTGCGCCTAAATATGTGCTTAAAACATAGGTTTACGAGGCGTGTTTGACATCGTTTGTGCAGGAATTGATGTTATTTGCGCATTTATGTACATTTATGGGCTATAATTGTACATTTATCCGCATTTCTTCCGAAGAAATAACAATAATTGTACAAGAATAGCGGTGTTCATTGCTGACACCGCTACAAACAAACTGTATTTTAACTAACCCCTTTGAGGTGCTGACCTCCGCTTCTAAAGTAGATGAGTTTAGATAAATCATTCCTCATCATCAGAGAGTTCTGCCAATTTGTCCTCGATAGTCTTTTTGTTCTCTACTGTCATATCGAGGGTTGTAGTCTGTAATTTTGGCGATACGTATGCGGCGAACTTCTCCATTGCCGCAACTCTATCCTTTGGCTCTAACTCTGCAATGTCATTGACGAAAGTTTCGGACGTGAAATAGTCGTCGAGCATCTTTGCGATTGCCCCACGTACTGCGGCAGAAGCCTTGTTTGGTGTACCTGCCTGTCTTCCTCCTGTTTTCTTGCCTTTTGCCATCCTATGCGTAAAAAGATAAAACGATGCCCCAAAGATATGTGATTAGTTTTGCAGGGTACGTATAACTTTTAACATCTCAAAATTCAAATCTATGGGTTTAATTGGAAGCATTGTCGGCGGAGCACTTAGCGCAGGAGGTGCTATCTTCGGGGG
The DNA here is from genome assembly GCA_017560305.1 of Alistipes sp. The sequence goes on along the minus strand of JAFYOF010000016.1, from coordinate 69,535 downwards.
TATCTCCGCCTCGAAGGCAATGAAAAAAGCGAAAAAGAATGTTGAGGCTCAACGTAAGAAAAACCAAGATTGGTACGACCAAAGGTACAATGAGGACGCTACTCAACGTGCCGATGCCCAACGCATTCTAACACAAACCGAAGAAAGTATCAAACAACGTAACAAGGCGGCAGCAGGTTCGGCGGCTGTGATGGGCGGTACTGACGAGAGTGTTGCGGCAGCGAAAGCAGCCAACAACGAGGCTCTTGCCGATGCAACATCGCAGATTGCGGCTAATGCCGAGGCACGCAAAGACAACATCGAGGCTACCTATATGCAGAATGACACTGCATTTATGGAACAGCTCAACAACATTGAGATTGGCAAGGCACAAGCGGTTGCACAGGCTGTACAGGGTGTTGCTAATGTCGGTTCAAGCATCGCCGGTGCGTTCTAAATCTTCTGAACTATGGCTACATTGGACGAAATTTTAGGCGGTAGCCCTCCAAGTGGTGGAGGTGGCGCACCGAAAGGCTCACAGGAGTGGGCAGAACAGAACTCGGGAGATAATGCAGGAGGCGGAAACAGCAATCCACCGAAAGGCTCACAGGAGTGGGCAGAACAGAACTCGGGAGATAATGCCCCTGTAAATTCTCCAACAGTAGTGAAGAAACCCGAAGCAACCGAGAAACCAAAGGCAACAGGCACGATGCAGGGCGGTGGGGGTGGTGGCGGTGGTGGCGGTGGATATGAGGACTTATACAAGAAACTCAATCCGTACACTCCTCCTACTCCCGAGGAACTCGAAAAGGAGAAGAAGAAACAGAAACGTGCCCAAATCTTCGCCGCCATTGGTGACGGCATTACAGCTCTCTCTAACCTTTATTTTGCTTCGCAGTATGCTCCGAATATGTATGATGGAAAGAATACTCTTTCGGAACGTGCAAAGGTCAGTTACGACAAGATGGTGAAAGACCGTGACGAGAAGACGGCTGCATACACCAATGGACTGATTAAAGCCCGACAGGCTGACGAAGCGGCAGCGAACGCTAAACGCAGTTGGCAAAGACAGCTCGGACTTGACGAGGAAGCACGTCAAAGGTACAAGGAGAGCATTCAGCACCGCAACGAGCGTGACCGCATTGCTGATGAACGCTACACCCAAGAGCAAGCAGACAAGAAAGCACGCACAGAGGAAGAAAACAGACGTTGGCAAGCGACATTTGACGAGAACAAACGCCGTGCCGACCGTTCACACAACTTCCAAGTCACTCAACACAACGATAATGTTGCCGTTCGCCGTGAACAGGCTGCTGCAACTCGTGCAAAGGGTGTGCGTGGTAAACAACTTGGCTTCGCTGATGGAAACGGCAATCAGGTGGCTATCTACGAAAATGTTTGGAAAGGCTCGATGCAGCAGGTATATGATGCGATGTTGCAAGACCTCGCCCCTACTGACGAGAATGAACGCAAGAAGTGGGATAGACAAATGAAGAAACTCGACACTCCGCAGAAGAAAGAGGACTACGTGAAGCAGAATTGGCACAAGTCGGCAAAGGCTTCGCAGATTATGCTCACGCTCTCTGGTATTGACCCTGCAACGATGACGAGCGAGGTCAGCAGCGATGAGGACGATGTTGTGGAGTACAGCCCTAATGGCGGTGGCGATGATGAGGTAATTGATTATGTTCCCGGTAAATAATTAACAACTATGCCTATTTTTGAATACAACGGAAAGAAGTACAATGTGAAAGACGAACACATTGAGAACTTTATGAAAGACTTCCCGGACGCTTCAACCATTATGGAGCGTGACGGGAAGAAGTATCGTGTTAGGTCGGCAGATTACACCACGTTTATGTCACAGCCTCAACAGGAGGCGAAACAGCCCGAACAACCTGCTGCACCTGTATCCACTACGGCAGAAGAACCCGAGGTAGAGGCGGCAGCTCAACCGGCACTGACTGAACAGGACAAAATGCGTTTCAGTGCAGGTATTGCACAGATGCAACGCCGTACACAGCAGATGTTGGACGAAAGCAATGAGCGTTTGGAGACTATGCGTGAGTACCGTGAGGGCAACAAACTCGGCTTCGGGCAGACCGCAGAGGGTAAGATGCAGTATAACCCCGAGAGTGGTAAGATAGAGAAAACCTATATCACCCCTCTTGGCAACAGGTACACAAGCAAGGGTATTGCCGATATGGAGAGTTTCCGCTACCGACAGGCGGCTGATATGTCTGTCAGTGGTCAGTTGAGACGTGCCAATCAAAAGTTGGAGGAACTCAAAGCCAAGAGAGCGGAAGCAGGTAACCGTGCTCACGAGAGAGCGGTTAAGTTCAACGAGGAGAAACTGACCCCTATTGGCAGACTGTTCGTTGGTGGAGACATCTACCGAGGACAGATGCAGAGTGACCCCGAGAGCAATGCGTATGACGTGGCTATACGTCAAACAGAAGAACTCATCAAAGACCTGCAAGAGCAACAAGCACGTGAACAGGGCGAAGATGTAGGCTTTTGGCGTGGCTTCGGTCGTATTGCCGGTGATTTCCGTACGTGGGATTTCGGTATGAACGATATGCTTGATGCTATGACTATGATGCACGCAGACAAGCATATGGGCGATAATGCCACAGATGGCGAGCGTGAAGCATACAACGAAATGATGGGCGCAATCCATAACAAGGAGCAAGCAGAACAGGCGTATGGTGGCAATGCGAGTTTTTGGAACAGAGCAGGTATGATGACAGGACATATGCCGTCATTTATACTTGACTTTGTTATCACAGGCGGTGGCTTCGAGGGTGTCAATCTACTTGCCAAAGGTGGAACGAAAGTAGCCACAAAGGCAATCGGTAAAGAGGTTGTCGAGGAAATGGCTGAACAGGGCTTCAAATCCTATGTGAAGAACAACGGCATCAAGGGCTTTGGGCAGTATGCAGGTAATTGGACTATCAAGGCTATGGGTACAATGGGCGATGACTTGCTCGTTCGTGCTCCCCTTATGACGAATACTGTGCAGTTTGGCAAGACAACTGCCGACATCATCGACCGCAAGTTGGGTGATGTGGTGGTAAATGAGGACGGAACATACGATTTCAGCAATGACAAGACTTGGGGCAGTGCCATTTGGCAGGGCGAAGCCAACTCTATCATTGAGAACTATTCGGAAATGTTCGGTGCTCACCTTGACCCGGTTGTTACATTCGGCAATATGAGCAAACTTGCCAACGTGATAGGTGCAAAACGTATCGGTGCTGTGCTTTCAAAGGCTGATGCAGGTGCATTGAGCGGTATTATGGGGCAGACACACCAACTGTTCAACAAAATGGGTGTGAGCGACTATTTCGGCGAAGTAACAGAGGAATACTACGGTCAAATGTGGCGTACTATGCTCAACCTCGATGATGCGTACCAACAAAATCCCGATGGCTCACGCACCAACCTACTTGCAACAGGTAAGTTCCACGGTGACATTTGGGGCGGTATGGCTCTGTCTATGGGCTTGATGGGTGCAGGTAAGCACACTCTTACAGGTGCTCAATATATGTCAATGAAGCACGGAGTAAGCAAAGCGGACTCTCACGCTACCGAATTGCTTGGCAAAGAGGTATGGGAGTCAATGAGAGCGACAATAGACCTCACCACCAATGACGATATGGGTGCAATGGCAGAGGCTATCATCAATGACAAGGATTTCACTCCCGAGGAACGTGCTGCCGTACTTACCTATATGGAGCGTTCTATGATGATGCGAGGCTTCAACCTTGCCACATTCGCACAGAGCCGAGGCGAGCAGGACGGCGATGTACAGGCAATGAACGAAAGTTACATTGACGGCTACAATATGGAGAGTTCACAGGAAATGAACGATGCGAAGAATATGCTTGACTACCAACGTCAGCGTGTTTCGGCAATCGTTGATGAGGATATGCTTGCCTTTATGGACAGAAATCCGATGAACGCCATAGCAGAGGTGCGTGCAAACGGTGTATGGAACGATGAGGCTCGTGCCACTATCCTTGACTACCTCAACGCAAAGCAGGTGTATGACGGTATGTTGCAGCGTGTACGTGACGACATAGACGGACGTATAGACCAGAGCAACGCAATGGTGGAGGCTCGTGTAAACCGCTCGACAGGTATGATACAGGGTGCTACGATGAAAGTTGATGACAGACGTGTGTATGTTGTCAGCGGAAACCTTGTGCCGTTTGCTGATGGTAGCGGTATCGACCATAACGCTTCGGACGAAAGCATTATCGTTCGTGATGCACAGACAGGCGCACTTGAACAGGTGTCGCCCGATGCTGTATTGAATATCGACAAGGCGTTAGACCCTTACATCGAGAAAGAGACAGCCGCCGAGGCTATCCGTCAGCAGTATGCACAGGAAGCAGCCAATAGAATTGACGGTGTTGTTACGTTCAACCCGGGCGACACATACACCATTACAGGCGATGATAGACAGATACAGGTGCAGGTTGTCGCCAATGAACAGGGCATCGTGGATAATGGGGACGGCACAGTAAACGTGTCGGACGGTACAAACGTGTTCCCATTGGCAAAAGAGACCATTCAACAGCAGGTTGATGAAGCCAACCTTGCACGCTTGGCACAGTTCGAGCAAGCAAGAGCCGAGGAGAACGCACAGGTGATACAGGCAGAACAGGAGGCTAACAGACCTCAATACAGCCTCAACGATGTTGTTTCCCTTACTGATGAGAACGGCACAACTGTTCGTGGAAGCATCACAGCCGATGCAGATGCAGACGGACGTTTCGAGGTATATACCGAAAGCCCTATCAATGGCAAGCGTGTAAACCTGTTTACTCGTGATGAACTCGACAATATGCTGTTGGAGCATAACGGAGTAGCGTTTGAACGTCCTACTGTTGGCAACAATGGTACGGAGAATATTCCCGAAAACGGCAACAATGCCCCTCAAAATATTCCTGCAATGCAGAGAATACCAAAGGACGAGCAGGGCAATCCTATCTATGAGCAAGCAGACAGCGACACTGCCTGGGATGCGATTGTAGAGCAGACCGAGGGTGACGAGGCAATGGCACAGACCGTTGCAGACGCTATGGTGTCCGACAAGGAAGCTGCTTTGAAGAAGTTGGAGAAAGGCAAGTCGAAAGGCGGTGCAACTCCTGCCGAGAAGATTGCAGCCGAGAAAGAACGCAAGGCGGCTATTGATGCAGCCAAGCAGGAACTTGCCATTTGGCAGAAGATTGCCGGTACTGCCAACCGCCGTAAGATGGAGGTTGAGGCAGAACGCAGACGTGTGGCAGAAGAAGCAGCGGCTCTCCGCAAAGCCGAGGAGGAAAAGATGCGTGCAGAACGTGAGGAGGCAGAACGTATAGAGCGTGAAGCCCTCAACGGTGTTCCCGATATGGTGGACGACACACCACAGGACGCACGTGCAAGAGGTTACAGACGTGTCAGCGGACATAAAATTGACCGCCAAGAGCCTGTTGTCGGCTTGCAGGGTAAGGAGATTACCGTTAAGTTCAGCGACAGCACATTGCCGACAGGTCGTGTTGCCGTGATTGAAGCAGAGCAGTTGCAGCCGAGCCACGTTCAAGGCGTACGCAATCCTCTCCACTTTATTGATGAGGCACAGCCAAAAGAGCGTAACGATGAGGCGAGCGTATTGTCTGCACGCAAGATTGCAGGTAACATTCGCCCCGAGGAGATTACATCTTCCGTTACTGCCTATACAGGTGCGCCTACCGTTAATGCACGAGGCGAAGCCATACAGGGCAACAACCGAAGCGATGCACTCCGCTTGATGTGGGAGAGCTACCAAGAGCAAGCAGCCAAGTACAAGCAGTATCTTATGGACCACGCTGAGGAGTTCGGTTTGAACGCCGAAGATATTGCAGGTATGCAGCACCCTGTACTCGTGAATATGCTTGATGTTGAGGATGCAGATGCAATCACTCTCGGTCAGTTCGTAGCACAGGACACTGAAAGTGGCGGTGTGGAGCGTATCAAGCCGAAGAATGCTTTGCAGAGAATGGGTGCTGATATGCGTTCATTCGCCAATCTGTTGTTGAAGTCGGCAGACGAGGAAACATCGTTTGCAGGTCTTGTTGATAACAACGGTGTCGATGTGTTGAAATGGATGAGCCAAAAGGGTTACATCACACCTACACAGTACAGAAGTGCATTTGACAGCAAGGGCAACCTTTCGGCAGAGGCAAAGAACGATTTGCGAGGTATTATGTACCAAAGCATTTTCAAGGGTGGCAGCACTCGTCTTGAAGAAATGTTCAACGCTATGCCAGCAAAGGCTCAAAAGGCTATCCTTGCAACTGCGTTCCGTGATTACGACAGCCCGAGTGCAGAGCGTATGATTGAGGAAATACAGAACTCAATCCGTGCGTACTATGCCCTATCTCAAAGTGCCGACTTTGTAAACGCCAAGACATTCAAAGATGCACGTTTGGCGGTTGAGGGTTGGAAAATTCAGTATCAAATTGATGATGCGACAGGCGAAAGTTACCTACCTGCCGAGAATTTCAGTAACTTTGCACTGCTTTTGGCAACAATGTACAAGGGTGAGAACCAAAACATCATTCAAGGCACATTCAACAAACTCTATGACCTTATTCAAGGTACACAGGAAGAAAACCTGTTTGAGCAGCCGGACAACACTCCTCGTACGCTTGCACAGGCTATTTACGAAACATTAAACATTACCTACAATGGACAACAGCGAAGCAATGTATTGGTTGGCGATAGTTCAGCAAGCCAACGAGGGCAGCAAGGAAGCACAGGAAATGCTGCAACAGGAGAACGAATTGAGAGTGGAGAACGGACAGCCGACAGTGCAGGAAGCATTGAAGCAGAAAGCACAACAGGCGGCGAAACCGTACATCAACTCCAATCCGAACGAAAAGGACTTGAACAAACTCTTGATGGAGAACGGGAAGCAGACAGCACAGGAATGGCTGATGACGCAACCCGAGAAGTATTGGGAGCGAGCAACAGAGGCGATTTACGAGTGTTTGAAGAAGGGTTGGACGCTGAACGAAGGAGGAATACTGATGACAGCGAGAGAACTCGACGCACAGCGGAATCCGAAAGGTTGGTAAACATCGCCAAGCAGCACGGAATGTATATCCCTGCCGAAGTAACCAAGACTTTGACAGGTAAAGTTCCAAAGCGTACAGGCGAGAGCGTTGTTTATATAGACAAAGAGGCAGGCAAGGTAACAAAGGTAAAAGACCCATACGCCAAGTCTGCAATGAAAAGCGGTGTTCAGCCCGAAGATGCAGCCTTTGAACACCTCGTACATAATCTTCTGTTCCCCGAAACAGAATACACATTTGAGGGTATCAGTGAGAGTATGGGCGATGTTCGCATTGTCCTTTCACAGAAATACATCCCAACATACGGACAGCCTACAAAGGAACAGATTGCGGAAGCACTTGCCGCACGTGGATTGTTCCCGGAAGATAACTACTCTTTCGGTAATGAACTTGTGTCTGTAACCGATGTAGAGGGCGACAATGTATTGTTGGGCGAGGACGGTACTTTGTATTTCATCGACCCTATTATCCGTTTCAAGAAGCCGTTGAGAGAGATTATCTCTACTCTCGGTGGTGGGCAGGAGCATACTCCTACCATCGGCGAACAGGTACAGGCAGCCGAGGCAGAGGTAAACACCACACCTACCGACAAGCAGAAAGAGGCAGGTAACTACAAGAAAGGACACGTGCAGATTGGCACATTCAACGTAACCATCGAGCAACCCCGAGGCTCTGTCCGCAGTGGCGTAGATAAGGGCGGCAAGAAATGGGAGGTTGAAATGAAGAACACCTACGGCTACATTCGTGGCACAGAGGGTGTGGACGGCGACCATATAGACGTGTTCCTGTCAAATGATATTGACGGTTGGAACGGCAGACAGGTGTACGTCATTGACCAACGCAATGCTGACGGCAGCTTTGACGAGCACAAGGTTATGCTTGGCTTCAATGACATCAACGAAGCCGAAGAAGCCTATTTGAGCAACTACGAACAGGGTTGGCAGGGTCTTGGTGCTATTACAGGTGTTGCCATCGAGGACTTTGAAAAGTGGATAGCCTCATCGCACCGCAAGACCAAAGCATTTGCGGAGTACAAGAGTGTCAAGACCACCGAGGGACAGAGTGCATCGGCAGACCTTGACAAGAGACAGAACCTTGCAAACTTCAATGTTGGCGATGTGGTGCGTGATTACTACGACCACAAACTGTACCGCATCAAGAAACATTCAACCAATGGTGTATCAACCATTGCTGAACTTGATGCAGAGGGTAACGAGGTGCGTACTACAACGATGAATGCACACAACAACTCTCGTTACAGCCTTGCAGAAGCACCGACTATATCACAGGATACTGACCAAGTAAGCGACCAAGTTGGCGATGCTCCGTACAGCATTGCTCCTGCACAGTACACCACCAAGAAAGGCAAGGTACTTGATATGCACCTCGTGAAGTTCACAGGCGAATTGTCAAAGGAGCAACAGAGAGCAGCCAAAGAACTTGCCAAAGCCGACAAGGGTTGGTATGACCGTGAGCAAGGAGGCTTTATGATGCGTAGCGAGGAGAGCGCAAAGCAGTTGGCTGATACTATTATCGGCAACGAGGAAGCAGTCAGCGAGGCACAGCCTGTATCTATGACCGACATTCAAGCGTTGAACAATGGAGATGTGCTGTTTACCGAGCCTCAACAGGTAGAGCAGACAGACAGCGAGGAGAAATCCCCTGTATGGCAGTATTCTATCCACGTTGATAAGGAGACAGGACGAACCACATTGAGACGTGATGATGTGAGCGGCATCTATCCTATTGGTGATGCACGTTGGCAGCATACAGCCGAAAGCCCCGAAGAAATGCTTGACATTCTCCGTAACCCTCTCAATGGTATGCAGGATGTGTTGGAGGCTGTGGGTGTAACTCTTGAAAACAAGATTAAGACACGTGAACTTGACCGCAAGAGCAAGGAGCAAGCACCTACCGCAGAGACCAATCCAAGCGGAAACCGCCTTGTTACCGATGAGCGTTACGCAGAACTCCGTGAGCGTATGCGTAAGAAGTTGGGAGGACAGATGAACATAGGCATTGACCCCGAAATCCTTGCCATCGGTACTGAAATGGCTGTTTACCACTTGGAGAAAGGCGCACGCAAGTTTACCGAGTTTGCAAAGGCTATGGTTGCAGATTTGGGCGATGTTATTCGTCCATACCTCAAAGCGTTCTACAATGGTGCAAGAAACTTGCCCGAGGTAGAGGGCAGCGAGATTGCAACCGATATGACCTCTTACGATGAGGTGCAGACCTTTGACATTGCCAACTTTGACAAGACTGGCATTGATGCGATTGCCACTGCTGAAACCGTAACAAGAGAGGCAGAGGTAGCACAGGAGGTTGAGGTTGCGCAGGAACGTATCAAGAAAACACGTTCGGCAAAGAATGAAACCAAGAAAAAAACCGTAACTTCGCAGGAACAAACAGGAGGTTTGTTCGACGACTTATTTGCTGAAACCAACAAGGCTGATGCAGTTCTGCATCGCCAATTTGCAATGACGGTAAAGGCTGATATGCTTGCGGCTCTTGACAATGGAACAAAACCATACAGAAGCATTTTAGACCTACGCAAGCGTGCAAGCGAGTTGGGAATGGAGGTTGATAGTGACGGAAGAACTGACATTTTGTTGCAGGAACTTGTTGAGGACGGATTGGTTAGAGCCGCACGTGAGGTTATTGGTCGCAAAGGTAGAAACAGTCGTGCATCATACGATTTGATATGCAAACTCTATGAAATGCAGCCTACCATTGCCGCACGAAGCAGTAACCGTATCAAGATGCAGCAGTACTCCACTCCTCTTCCAATGGCTTGGATAGCCAATCACTTCGCAATGGCAAACAAAGCAGGTGGCAAGGTATTGGAGCCAACGGCAGGTAACGGGATGTTGGTATTCACAGTTCCTGTTGAGCAAGTTCACGCCAATGAACTTGATGAGACACGATTGGATAATCTGCGAGAGCAAGGATTTGCAGAGGTAACACAGCAGGATGCAACAGAACCTTTCGAGGGTGGTATGCAGTATGATGTTGTTATTGCCAATCCACCCTTTGGAAAACGTGAGGCTGTGGAGTATGACGGAAAGATGATACCCGGACTTGACCCACAGATTACGTTGAACGCTCTTGCAAGTATGAAAGATGATGGCAGAGCAGCCATAATCATTGGTGGAAATATGGAGTATGCAAGCAATGGTGCAATCAAAAGTATGAAACCATTCTTTACTTACTTGTATGACCACTACAATGTGAAAGGTGTTATTGATATGAGCGGCGGACTGTACGCAAAGCAAGGTACTACGTTCCCTACTCGTATGATACTTATAGATGGTCGCAGAAGCGATGAGGAGCGAGCGCAGACAGCCGTATATCCTCCTGTGGAGAGTAAGGCTATTCGCAAGGCTGAAAGTTTTGACGACCTGTATGAGATAATTAACGAAGTATTAAACTCTAATGAAAAGACAAATGGAACAGAAATATTACGTAGCCGAGAAAGGCAGTTGGCATCTGTCAATAACGAAACATCCGGGAACACTGACGGAGCAGGACATCGTGAACAACCTCGAAAGAATGATGATGTTGGAAGCAGAAGAAAACCAACAAAAGAGCATTCGGACGGAAGCGAACAGGTTTTACCAAGAGAACGTAGAACGAATAATGCAGATGGTGAAACCAGGGCAGAAACTCCAAGAGATAACGCAGGAGGAAGCAGAAGTGTATCTGACACTGACATTCAGCGAGTGGGAACAGAGCGAGTTTCCACAAACGGAGTGGGATTAAAGCAGACTCCAACCGAACACAAGAAACGTACTCTTACAGATGAAAAGAGTGCGTATCGTCCTCATAATAGTGCATTCTCACTTAACAGCGTTGCCCCTGCTGCAATGGTCGAGGCAATGGACAATGTGCTAACTCAAATTGAAGCACAGCACGGTAGCATTGACGAATTTATCAGAACTGAACTCGGATATGACACCGTTGAGGAAGCACACCAGGCACTTGCCGCAGAACAGATGGATAGTGTTGCTATGGCTATCTATCAGATGAAGCAAGGACAAGCACTCATTATCGGCGACCAAACAGGTGTTGGTAAGGGTCGCCAAATGGCAGCACTTATTCGTTGGGCAGTTCAACGAGGTGAGAAACCTGTATTCATCACACAGAAAGCAGACCTATTCTCCGATATTTACCGAGACTTGGTAGATGTTGGAAGTGGAGACCTTGTGCCGTTTATTTTCAACTCTGACGGTGCAATGGTTGATAGCAAAGGTAATACAGTACACAAACCTCTATCTTCCACTGAAATGGCAAAAGTATTTGCATCGGGAACATTGCCCGATGAATATGACTTCGCAGTGCTCACCTATTCACAGGTAAACACAGGCGATGCTGTCAGTCAGCAGGAAATGGAAGAAGCAGCCAAAAAGAGCGGCGCACGTACCAAGAAAAGCAAGAACGTAAAGAATGGCAAGGCTACACCAAAGGCTACATTCTTACGTGCCATTGCAGAGGATAATTATCTGTTCCTTGATGAAAGCCACACGGCAGCAGGTTCAAGCAATACAGGCGCATATCTCCAAAGCATTCTACGCACCGCAAAAGCAGCCACATTTGCAAGTGCCACATTCGCAAAGCGTCCCGACACAATGCCTTTGTATGCAATTCGCACAGCGATGAGCCAAGCAAAGGTTGAGCCAGATAAAATGATTAGTATCATTGAAAAAGGCGGTGTAACTCTGCAAGAGATTATGAGCCGTGAATTGACTAATGCAGGGCAAATGGTACGCAGGGAGCGAGATATGAGCGATGTTATTACCGATTGGAAAACAATTACAGACCCCGAAACCGTTAGACGTGCAAGAGAGAACTACGACCGTACCATAGCGGCATTCAATGCCATCATCAAGTTCCAAGAGGACTACGTAAAGCCGATGATTGAAGCGTTGGATATGGAACTCGCAGTTATGGCAGAGAGCGCAGGTGTGAAGCGAGGCACAGATAAAATGGGCGTTGAGAACGTGCCATTTGCAAGCAAGACCTACAACTACACCAAGCAGCTTATGCTTGCCCTCAAAGTTGATGCTATTGCAGATGAGGTGGAAGCCGAAATCAATGCAGGTCGCCATCCTGTTATTGCGTTGGAAAGCACTATGGAGAGCAGCATTAAGGACTATGCCGCAGGCGAAATCATTGATGAGCCTACATTCAGTGCAAGCCTACTGAAAGGACTTGACACCGTTATGCAGTACACCGTAAAAGATGAGGACGGTAACGAACGCCACGAGCGATATTCTCCACAGGCATTAGGTCCAGCAGGAGAAAAGGCATATTACGAGTTGCAGGACTTCATTCGTGAGAGTACAAGCGACATCTTTATCAGTCCACTTGATGCCATTATCGAGCGTCTGCACGAGAAAGGATACAAAGTCGGTGAACTGACAGGACGTAATATGTATGTTGAGCGCAACGATGACGGACGTGTCGTTGTCAAGCGTAGAACCGACAAGGACAAAAAGAGAATGCAGCGAGAGTTCAACAGTGGTGTTCTTGATGTTCTTATCCTCAACAAGTCTGCATCAACAGGTATCAGTCTGCACGCATCAGAGAAATTCAGCGACCAACGTCAGCGTTCAATGATTATTGCACAGCCATTGAGCGACATCAACGACTATATGCAGATGATTGGACGTATAGACCGCACAGGACAGGTGCATAGAGGTTATTACATAAACCTCGGTTTGCCTGTTCCTGCTGAAAATCGTTTCTTGATGATGCTTTCTACCAAGTTGAAGTCTTTGAATGCAAACACCACGACCTCACAAGATAGTGAAAGCAACGATGTGGAAGCACCTGACTTGCTCAATAAATACGGTAGCCAAGTTGTTGTAGAGTATCTACGAGATAATGTGGAAATCTATGAGAAAATGGGTACACCTTTGAAGAAAGGAGGACTTGGAGGCGGTCGTGTGCAAGCAAGCGAACTTGATGAGTACAAGCCACAGGAAGATGATGCACGAAAAGTTACGGGATACGTAGCCCTTTTGACCACAAAGGAGCAAGAGGAGTTTTACGATGATGTGGTAAGACGTTACAATGAATTGATTAAGTACCTCAACGATACAGGTAGCAACGATTTGAAGATTAACGTAATGCCACTTCGTGCCAAGACGATAGAGAGACGTGTATCATCAGAAGGCATTGACCCGAACGGCAGTAATCCTTTTGCACGCAATTCCTTTGTGGAAAAGGTGGAAATGGACGTATTGAGAAAGCCGATGAAAGCCGATGAAATACGCAAGGTTATTGAGCAGATAAACCGAGGTGTTGCACCTGCTGAATACTTGGAAAGTGTCATCGAGATAATCCGTAAAGAGGACGAAGCGAGAATTGCTGCAGAGGAAGAACGTTACGAGAAAGCAAAAGCGAAAGCCGTAGAGGATATTGCCAAACAGACAGACAAAATCAACGGACAGAAGAAACGTAGCGAAGAGGAAAAGCGTGTTGCCATAGAAAACTTTATCGCAGAGACTAACGAAAAGGTTGAAGCGAAGCACAATGACAATATTCTACGCCTCAACCAAAGCAGCGACCAGATGATGCTCCGCTTGAGAATGTTTGAAGTTGGCAAGTCTTATCTTGTGCCGGATAACCTTGAGTCGATGATTTTTGACTTTGCCACTCCTGCTATTTTCTGTGGATACAAAACAAAGGACAGCAAAATTACAGCCTCAACAACACTTGCAGTATTTGCTACCCTTGACGGTCGCAGACGCATTGAAATCAAACTGTCGCAAATTGATGCGTTGCGAAGCATTGACAAGATGACCAATGACAATTGGGATGCTGCACGTGCCACTACACTTGATAATTGGGATAGTCAGATACCAAGTGAGACACGAAAGACAGGTTTCATTATGACAGGAAATATCTTGCAGGCTATCGCCGATACACAAGATGAATACGGAGGCTATCCGGGACAGCTCATTAGTTATACTGATATTGACGGTAATGTTCACGATGGTATCTTAATGCCCGACAAATGGAATGCATCAATGCTCAAAACAAGCGGTGCGCCATTGAGTAGTCGTTTGCAACAGATAAAAGACTATACGCCTATAACAAGCCACGATGGAAAGGTTGAAATTATGGGTAGCAGTTGGGCAAAGATGTTCTACCTCACTGTTCCTAAGACAAAGAAAGATGGTGCTGTTTACTATGAAAACAAGACCTTGCTACGTGCCGCAGGTGGAAACTTCTACCCTTATCGTGGAAAGTTGCGTGCGGATATTCCCGAGGAACGTATAACAGAGGTTGTTAAGGAACTTACCAAATTGGGCGTAAAAGTCAAGGAGGAACACCATAGTGATGATGCCTTAAATCGTGAGGGTGTCGGCTCATATACCGATGATGAGTTGGCTTTTGAGAACGACCCTATTTCAAAGGTACTTGGAAAACCGAGATTTACCCGTAAGCAGCGCAGAGAGTTTGCAGAGCGTGAACGTCAGAGAATGGTTGCTCGTGTGGAAAATCTTGCAAAGAAACTCAATCTTGACAATGTTGAGATTGTGACTGATGCAAGTACATTGGAGGGCAAGAAACAGCGTGCAAAGGGTTTCTACACGAAGAGTACAGGCAAGATAACTATTGTTATCCCTAACCATTCAAGCACGTTTGATGTTGAACAGACATTACTCCACGAGGCAGTTGCCCATTATGGATTACGTCAGTTGTTCGGAAAGCATTTTGATACGTTCCTCGATAATGTATTCAACAATGCAGATGAGGCTATCCGCAGACGTATTGTAGAACTTGCGACAAAGAACGGTTGGGATTTCCGCAAGGCTACCGAGGAATACCTTGCTATGCTTGCAGAGAGCACCGAGTTTGAGGCAGCGCACAGAACAGGTTGGTGGCAGCAGATTAAGGACTTCTTCTTGAATATGCTCCATAAGATTGGCTTCGAGGATTTCGGAGGAGTTACTCTGACTGATAACGAACTCCGTTATATCCTGTGGAGAAGCTATGAGAACCTTGCAGAGCCAGGCAGATACCGCAGCATCTTGGGTGAGGCGGCAGACGTAGCCAAGCAGTATGAGTTGAAAGTCGGTAACTATGCGGTTGCCGACAATCACGCTCCTACCGCAGCAGAGAGTGACGATGAACTATACCGTGACGGCGACCCCGAAATTCACGAAAGGGAGTTGGCTCGTGACAGATACGAAAGACGCGTCAAGAGCGGTATGTTCCAATCTCGTGAGGCTATGCAGGATAGTATGCTCGGACTTAAAGAGGCTATGCACGCAATCCTCGGCAAAGGAACAAATATCGAGGACGTGGACGGCTTTGAGAATGCCTACTTGGGCGAAAACCGTCTTTCAAGTGTGAACAAAGCCGAGGCAGATGCCTTTGCTCATACTTTGTTCAAGCCTATGCTTGACGAGGTAGCGAAACTTGCCAAGAGCGAGGGAGAGCGTGAGGAACTTACCGACTATATGATGGCGAAGCACGGACTTGAGCGTAACGCCTATATGCGTAACGAGGCTATCAAGAACGGTGCTAATGATGCAGACCAAACCGACTATGCCGGACTTACAGCCCTTACAGGTATGGACGATGTAGCCGATGCGGAAGCGGAAGCACAGCGTATGGTTGACGACTACGAGCAAGCCCACGACACTACCGACCTTTGGGATAAGGTAAACGCAGTAAGCAAAGCAATCTTGCAGAAGTCATACGATTGCGGTATGATGAGCAAGGAGACTTTCGACAAGGTTTCGGATATGTATGAGTTCTATATCCCACTCCGAGGATTTGACGAAAAGACAAGTGCTGATGCTTATGCCTACCTCACACACAAGCATAGTGCGTTCAATGCTCCTATCAAGAAAGCAGAGGGACGTAGGTCGAAAGCCGATGACCCATTTGCCAACCTGCAATCAATGGCAGAGAGTGCGATAATGCAGGGCAACAGAAACAAGTTGGTAAAACAGCGTTTCTTGAACTTTGCCCTCAACCACCCGAGCGACCTTGTGAGCGTGAGCGACCTTTGGGTTGAGTACGATGCCGTAACCGATGAATGGAAGCCTGTGTTCCCGGACAACATCGACAGCACCGACACTCCCGATGAGGTTGAGCAGAAGATGCAGGACTTTGAAACGAAGATGGAGCAGTTGGCACAGCAGCACCCCAACCAATACAAGCGTGGCAAGGATGCCATAAACATTCCGTACCGCATTGTTGAGAGCCGAGATATGCGACAGCACCAAGTTGTGGTGAAGCGTGGCGGCAGAGACTATGTGATTACCATCAACGGCAATCCTCGTGCGGCACAGGCTTTGAACGGACAAACCAACCCCGACAATGATATGTCGGGTGCTATCGGTGCTATCCTCCGTGCAGGAGAAAAGATAAACCGACAGTTGAGTGCGTTCTACACCACACGTAACCCGGACTTCATTGTGTCGAACTTTATGCGAGACTTGCTATACACCAACACAATGACGTGGATTAAGGAAAGCCCGAACTACGCTTGGCGTTTCCACAGAAACTACCTTATGGTAAATCCTGTGAAGATGAAACGCTTGTTGGCAAGGTATCGCAAGGGTACGCTTGATATGAGCGACAAGACCGATGCAATGTTCTATCAGTTTATGATGAACGGCGGTGAGACAGGTTATGCCAATATCCGTGACATCGAGCAGCACAAGAACGACATACGCAAGGAGTTGAAGCGTGCAGGTGGCAAACTGAAAATCGGAAAGGCTTTCAGCCTACTTGCAGAGCGTTTCGATGAACTGAACAGAGCCGTTGAGAACTGTGCACGTTTCGCAGCTTTCGTTACCTCTCGTGAATTGGGCAGAAGCATTGACAGAGCCATTTACGATGCAAAGGAGATTTCGGTAAACTTCAACAAGAAAGGTAGTGGAGCGAAGTTCTACGACAGCACAGGACAGACAAGAGCCGGTAATGCGAGTGCTTTGGTATCTGGACTTGGACGTAGCGGTTATGTCTTTTGGAATGCCGCCATTCAAGGTACTACCAACTTCGGCAGACAGTTGAAGCGACACCCTGCAAAAGCCTTTACAGGTATGGCTGCAATGTTCCTGCTCGGTGCTATTGTTGCCTACTTGGGTGGCGATGATGACGAGGACGACAAGAACGCATACTACAACCTGCCCGAGTACGTGAGACGTAGTAATATCCTGTTCCGTGCAGGTGACAGTTGGATTTCCATTCCGTTGCCTATCGAGTACCGAGCAATGTACGGTATGGGTGAACTTATGACCTCTGTATTGAGCGGTAAGGAACACCTTACAGGTGGCGAGATTGCCGAAGCCATTGCAGGACAGGCGACACAGATATTGCCTATTGACTTCTTGGAGGGCGGCGGTGGATTAAACGCCTTTGTTCCGAGTGCTGCCAAACCTCTGTGGGAGGCTTACGTTGCCGAAAAGAGTTGGACCGGTATGCCACTCTACAAGGATACTCCTTACAACAAGGATATGCCCGAGTGGACGAAAGCATACAAGAGCACAAACAAGTATATTGTTGGCTTGGCTTCTGCTATGAATGAGGCGACAGGCGGCGACCCATATACAAAGGGTGGCATTGACTTCAACCCTGCAAAGGTTGAGTATATGCTGAACGGTTACTTTGGAGGCGTGTTCGGAACTATCGACAAACTTACCAAGACTGCCGAGACCATTGTAGGAGAACGAGAGTACGACCCTCGCAGTATCCTGTTGGTAAACAGACTTGTCAAGGCAGGTGACGAACGTACCGAATACCGTGCTGTGAACAACGAGTATTTCCGTTTGAAGGAGGAACACGACCGACTGAAAACGAGACTGAAACACTATGAGGAAGATACCGACAACGGCATTTTCGACTATGCCGAGAAGATTGATTTCCTCTACAACTCGCCCGAGTATGAGCGTTACGAAATCTTTGAGGACTACCGAAAGGACATTGACGACCTCTACGATGAATTGAAAGAGGCAGTCGATGACGAGGAACGCAAGGACATCGAAGCAGAGTTGAATGAGTTGAAGAAAGAGATGATTTCAGAAATGGAGTACACTCGCAAACGTAAATAGTTATACTTGAAAAGAATGCTTGGGATAGTACCTTTGTGGCTATCCTAAGCATCTTTATAAAATTACAGAAGTTATGCAAAGTATCAAAGGAAATAATAGGTTGTTGTCTATGAGCCGCGTTGCTCCGAAGCACTGTGAGGAAGAAATGGACAGTGTTAAGGCGGCTTCACGTCAGTTTGGCGACCGTAGGGCGTTTGACGTTCTTATGGAGGCGCAGCACTATTGGAACCAAATGGAGGACTTCCGTAGGGACAGAGAACGCAACAAGCGTTACACGTATGGTTTCCAATGGGACGATAAGATTTGCGTTGACGGCAAGACTATGACCGAGGAGGAGTACATCAAGAGTCAAGGTAATGTGCCGCTCAAAAACAACCTTATACGTAGGTTGGTAAAGAGCGTGCTCGGTGTTTATCGAAGCCAAATGAAAGAGCCTACCTGTACGGCACGAGACAGGGACGAACAGAAATTGGGCGAAACTATGAGTACGATACTGCAATGTAATATGCAGCTCAACCGTATGACAGAGGTGTATGCCCGAACTATGGAGGAGTTTTTGATTAGTGGTTTCATCACACATCGCAAGTCGTATGGTTGGAGAAACGGCAAGGAGGATTGTTGGACTGACTATGTGCAGCCAAACAATTTCTTCATCGACAACAATATGCGAGATTTTAGAGGTTGGGACGTGTCTGTTCTTGGCGAGATACACGATATTTCGTTCGGACAGTTGTGTGAACAGTTCGCTACCTGCCCCGAGGATTACAGGAAACTGCGTGACATCTACAAGTGGGCGGCACGCAGAGAGTATATTGCCTCGTATGCAGAGCGTTTCGGATACAGCCGTTTGGAAAACTATGACTTCCTGTTCACGAGTGAGCCGGGACGATGCCGTGTCATTGAGTTGTGGCGAAAGGAACAGAAGCCGAGATACAGATGTCACGACTACCAAAACGGAGACATCTTCAAGATTGACGAGGAGGACTACTACAAGAGCGTGGTTGCCGTGAATGAGGAACGTATGCAGATGGCAAAGGCTGTCGGTATGCCCGAAGAAGATGTACCATTGATTAAAGCAACTTGGTTTGTTGATGATTATTGGTATTTCTACTATCTGTCCCCATTTGGAGACATCTTGAAAGAGGGAGAAACACCATTCGAGCACGGAAGCCACCCCTATGTATTCAAGGCGTATCCGTTCATTGACGGCGAGATACATTCATTTGTGGCAGACGTTATCGACCAACAGCGTTACACCAACCGACTGATTACCTTGTACGATTGGATTATGCGAGCAAGTGCGAAAGGTGTGTTGATGATGCCCGATGATTGTTTGCCCGATGGTGTCAGCATTGACGATATTGCGGAAAGTTGGACAGAGTTCAACGGTGTCATTGTCTATAAGCCGAGCAAGAGCGGACGTGTGCCGGAACAGGTCGCCAACAACTCTACGAATATCGGCATTGCCGAATTGCTGAATATGCAGTTGAAGTTCTTTGAGGACATTTCGGGCGTTACAGGTGCATTGCAGGGTAAACCGGGCTTCAGTGGCGAGAGTGCAGCGCACTATCAGCAGCAGACACAGAACGCTACGACTACGTTGCTCGACCTGTTGGAGAGTTTCAGTAGCTTCGTAACGGACGGTGCATACAAGGATGTGAAGAATATGCAGCAGTTCTATGACAGCAAACGTGTATTCAACATCGCAGGTAAGAGCGGTGCACAGATTGAGTATGACCCGAAGAAGATACGTGACGTTGAATTTGATTTGAGCATCACTGAAAGCACATCGACACCTGCGTATAGACATCTTGCCAATGACATTCTTATGCAGTTGTGGCAGTCACAGGCTATCAGTGTAGAGCAGTTGCTTGAACACGGAGATTTCCCATTCGCTGATGAACTGTTGCAGAGTATCAAGGCGCAGAAAGAGCAGTTGGAACAGGGCAAAGTTCCTGACGGCATTTCTCCCGAACTTATGGCACAGGCACAGCAGGGTGCAAATATGCAAGCCGTTGGAAGATTGCAGCAAGCAATGAGAGCGGCATAATAAAGAGAGGGCGTGTAGAACTAAATCTATACGCCCTCTCTCTTTTACTTCTTCTTTGGTTTCACTTCGGCAGGCTTCTTTACCTTACCTATCTTCCCGATTGTTCCCCTTGCATTGTCCGTGGCATTTGGATTGTTGGTCAGCGTGGCAATGCCGTCAATGTTTCCGTACCTACCCATTCTTCTTCAACTTTTTCATCTTCTTGATTGCTTCCAACCACGAGAAGTATTGTTTCTTCTTCAATGCGATTACTTCGGCAGAGAGTTCCCCTGCACCGTTTCGATACGCTGTGCAGTAGAAGCACTCACATTCGAGGTCGCTAACGAATGTGCTGTACTTGATGTAGTGTTTCTGCTTCAACTTGCGGAAGTTGTTTCGGTCCATTATGACGAGCTGTCCGCTTGTACCACTTGTCGGCATTACATAGTAACGCTGTCCGTTCTCACTGTGTGCCTTGTCGGCTTGTCTCATTGCTTCACGTAGGCGAAGCGTAGCCTTGATTTTTCTAAAGATGTTCATCTTGTTAATTGGTTTTTAATTAAACTATATAGTTGCGGCTGATACCGCTTTTTTCTTCTTGGTAATGTAACGACCCACACGAGGCACGAACTTCGGTATATCCATTTCAAAGAAGCAGATGTGCAGACCGATTGCACGTGTCATCAACAAGTCATCGTGTTTGCCTATGATTGCTCCGAACGCTCCGTTAGGCTTCTTCTCATAGCAGAGGTATTCGTCCAAACATTTATCGTCACGCTCCGTGTAGAGGTTCTCACGAATGACCTTGACAAGCGTTGAGATAATCATCGGCTTGGTTGATATGTTGGTGTGGAAGCCGTAGTTCTTGGGCAATCCCTCACGTATAGCCTCCTCGGACTGCTTGCGTGCATAGAGGTTTGGATAAACGTCCTTAATCTGATTGAGGATAAACGAGGATTGGTCTCCGTCCACCTGTCTTTCCTTGTCGTGCGTTTCGAGCGTGTTACTCTCTATCACGAGCAGGGAGTTGTCGTAGAACGCTGCTATCTGTGCCGCTTTCCACGCCAAGAGGTCTATATCGGTGTGTCCGTACCATTGTGCCACAACGGTAGGTTTTCCACCCTCAGCCATAAACAGGCGGTCTATAACAAGGATAACGGAGTAGTCGGCTTTGTTGGAACGTCCTCCCACATCGACTATTGTCAAATAGCGGTCGGTTACAATCTCGTTGTCGTCCACCTCGGGCATTTCCCATATATGCAGCAAACCCTGTTTGTCCTCGCAGAAGCGTAGGTTTCGTAGTGCGTTCTTTCCCTCGTCCTCATCGGCATAGACCTCACCCACATAACGAGCAGGGCGGCACGATGGGCGCATCTTCTCTACTTTGTATTTGTCGAACACTCTTGCACCCGAGTGTACGAAAGCCTCAACATCATCGGACGGGAACTCTGCCGCCATTAGTCCGTGGTCGGTGTACTTGGCACGTTCCTGTATGTACCAATTTATCGCTTCGAGGGTTGCACCCTGTTCCCACAGCCACCACAGATATTTACCGCTTTCCTCACGAACGGACGGAACGCTGTCGTTCTCACGGTTGGCATAGAGCATCTGTGCGAAAATCTCCACATCATCAATTGGCAGTGAATACTGCTCGATGTCATACCAGGACACGAACATTGCTTCGAACTGTGATTTTCCACTCTTGGCATCGTCATACTCCTTTTGGAAGAAGTTACCTGTACCATTGGCGGTACTCTCATAGACAATCATCGTGAACGGACGGAGCAACACACCCGAGCAAGCAGAACGCACAATATCTTCGGGTTTCTTTCCCTCTGTGGCTTTCCATAGTCCCACCTCGGACAGGTGCACAAGATTGTAGTCACCACCACGACAGGAGTCCGGGCGTTCGGCTGTACCAATCTTGATTTTGCAGTTACGTTGAGGTACACGGTGGATACTGCCCGATTTACCGACACCAACCAATTTCGGCTCGTTCTCGTTGTATGCCTCACCCAACTTATGCAGCATATCCACAGGATAGTTCTTAATCATACGGTCGAACATATCCTTGATTTCGTCCGAACCTGCACCTTGATGAGCAATGATGAGTGAGTTGAGACCAACCTTGTGGACGAGCTGCAACCACGCCATATACAACTGCGACGTGGTAGAGCCACCCCACTGACGTGCTTTTAATAGCACGATGCGGATAGGCTTGTTTGCCTTACGGCGTTTCTCCAAGCGTGCCACAAACCTACGTTGTGGACGTGTGAGGCGAAACAGTACGTCCTCGCCACCGCCTTTGTTCTTGATGTACACGAATGTCGCCGCCCAAAATGGGAAGTCGTGTTTGTTTCGTATTCGCACAAACTGACTGATTACCTTTAAGCGGTCTTCTTCGTAATCCTCCTCATCGGTTGCGCCAATCTCCTGTAAGAACTTTTGGATAGAGCCACATTCGGCGAGTTGTCGCACGAGTGGCACTTTCATCATTTCCACAGGCAGGTATTGCGTACGTATCGGGAAATCCTCAATGACTACCTTTACACGTTCTCCGACAGAGCCGAAACCGCTGATAGGGTCGAAACGAGCGTACACCTCGGCATTACGGCGGTTGTTCTCCTCTATGATATTCTGTATTGCGATGTTCATTGTCTGCCAATTTTAATAGGTTTATTCAACAGAGCCACCGCAAAACCGACTGCATAGCAGTACAGGTGTACCCACGCATTCGTGTTAGGAAAGAGGAAGCCGACAGCGAGATACACAAGCATCCACAACTGATAGTATAGTTTACGCCCTACCTCGAACGAGATTGAGCCAAAGAGCACAAAGACAACCCCCGACAAGCCAACCGTAGGAATGTGCGACAGGCATAGCGAGGGTATGAATACTGCAACGACGTAGGCAAGAGCCAACCGCCACAGCGTAATATCATAGATGAATACTATTGATAGCAGACACCAAGCATTGAGAAGAGCGTGCAACAGCCCTGCGTGATAGAACGGATACAGGACACGACAAGAGAGACGACATCCCGAATAAATGCCGACAGCTGACCAATCCTGTGAGCCTTGGAGAGCCAAGCAGAACACGAGGATTGCGACAATCAATGCCGAAACCTTGCCCATTTTCTTCTTATCCATTCCTTACGAGCCTTACAAACCATAATCTTGGCACTACCCGGTGTGAGATAGAATTTGGGTGCAGGTTGCATAACTACAATAGCACAAAGTTCGGAGGTTGTCATATTGGGGTGGTGTTCACGCAATGTAATCACACGGCGGTATATCTCCTCGTACATTTCACGCTTGGACTGACACATCTTATCCAAACGAGCCTCGCCCCTCATCATTGCAGCCACAACAAGAGCTGCACGAATATCGCTCACCCAAAAACGGCGTGATGGCATATTGACGATGTTGTTGTACACATCGGGCATACGGATATAGTCACACGATGAAATATACTCATCGTATGCTCTCATCAAGTCGTCCAAACGCTCCTGTGAGTACTCCATTAGTGACCCTTTATGTTTCATCGTTCTAACGCATAACCAATCTATCTGTGTTCCAAAGTTACTAATTGGTGCGTAAAAAGATAAACGTAAAGGGTTGATTTCTCTCGTTATTTTTGCTTCGTAGTTTCAGTGAACAACTAATATTTTTTCATTTATGGCTAAGAATACGGAAGTTAAGAGCAATCGAGACCGATACACGGAGCGATTGAAAACGAAGTATCCCGACAAGGAATTTGCCGATGACGAAGCGTTGTTTGGTCAAATCAATGACGATTACGACAGTTACGACAACGAACTATCGGGGTATCGAGAGCGAGAAAAAGCCCTCTCCGACCTATTCGCAAGCAATCCACGCAGTGCAGCATTCCTCACCGATTGGCGTAAGGGTGAAGACCCTATCATCGGATTGGTACGCAAGTTTGGCGATGATTTCAAGGCGGCTCTTGAAGACCCCGAGAAGCAGGAAGCCCTTGCTGCCGCAAACAAGGAGTATGCAGAGCGTATTGCCCAAGAGGAGCAGTATGAGGGCGAGTACCAAAAGAACATCAGCGAAACACTTGCAACGCTTGAACAGATGCAACAGGAGGAGGGATTGTCGGATGAGGACATCGACAGTGCAATGGACTTCCTTGTAGGCATTATGCGAGACGGTCTATTAGGCAAGTTCACACGCGAAAGTATCACAATGGCACTCAAAGCCATCAAGCACGACAGCGATGTGGAACAGGCAGACCGTGAGGGCGAAGTAAGAGGACGCAACACCAAGATTGAGGAGAAGCTGCGCAAAGGCAGCAAGAGTGACGGCACAGCAAGCCTCGGCAGTAAGCACGGCGGTGGCAAGGGTGCGGCACGTGAAATGCCCGACTTGGGAGCAATCGACCAAAACTACGGCACGCAGAACATTTGGGAGCGTGGCGGCGAGAAACGCAGAACAATCAAGTAACAGTTAATCTATTTATTCACCTTCAAAATTTTCAAAGCAATGAAGAAAGCATCAAGTTTTCTGTGTCGCATTATGCTACTGATGTTAGCATTTGTGACAGGCGCATCGGGCGGTGTGTTTATGGCAAACGCTTCTGAACTCCCCGATGCAGGTAAGACAGTTGCCGGTGCAGATGGCACAGGCGGAACGGGCGGTATCGCTACGGAGACCGTAGGACGAGCAGAGGGCGACCCAAATTTCTATTTGAGCGATGTGGACAAACGCATCGTGAAGATACGCCCAATGGCTACCCCTATCGACCAAATCTCCCGTTATGCGAAGTCGAGCAGCGCAAACTCGTTCGAGGTCAAGTATTACAGCGTAGGCACAAGAGAAATCAAGTGCGCAACCAACGCAAAGGTTACCGCTATGTCTTCGGGTGCAAGTACATCGCTCCCTGTGGACGACCTCAATATGTTTACCCTCGACGACACAATCCGTGTAGTAGGCGTACCTGCCAAGACTAAACCCGATGGCACGGCGTACACTGCTGATGACAGCCTCGTTCCCGACCTTGTGTTGTGTGTATGCGGTAAGGACAGCACCACAAACCTGCCTACTGTATTCGCAGTAAACGGTACGATGGACAGCTCTACAAAGCAGCCTATCCTCGTTCCCGAAATTCCTTCGGGTACTACCCTCGTAAGAATGGGTAAGGCTTGCGGTGAGTTGGACGTACAGACAGGTCGCTTCAACAACATTCCTATGCCAGAGGTACAGTACTGCCAAAACTTTATGATACAGGTTGAGCAGTCCACCTTTGACAAGATTGCAGCCAAGGAGGTAAATTGGAATTTCTCTGACATTGAGGAGGACGGCGTATATGATATGCGTCTCGCAATGGAGAACACTTTCCTTTTCGGTGTGAAGAATGTTATCAAGCACATCTCCAAAGACGGTATGAACACTTGGTTTACCGGTGGTATTTGGTGGATGGCAGGTAAGGACATCGAGGTCGGCGAGTGGGATAGCGACAAGAAGTGTGCTGTTATCACTGACGAGAACCTTGTGGACATCACCAAAGACCTCTTTGTGGGTACAGGTATCGGCAACAAGCGTAAAATTCTTTTCTGCGGTAGCGATATGCTCTCTGCATTCTCAAAGATTAAGAGCGAGAAGTTCCGTTTGAAAGACACCGTTGAGGTTTGGAACTTGAAGTTCAAGTCTTGGGATACCGACTTCGGTGAGGTTCTTACTATCCACCACGAGTTGTTCGATGTGAACGGTATGAGCGATTGCGGCTTTGCAATGGACCCCGAATACCTTTCAAAGAAGACTCACGTATCTTGGGCGAGAAACGTACTCGACTTGCAGAAGGCAGGTATTCGCCGTACAGATGCTGTGGTAATTCAGGAGGTAAGCTGCTTGTACTTGCGCTATGCCAAGGCACACGCACGTATGAGACTTGCCAAAGCACCTACCGCATAAACGAGAGTAAGAGAAACTAAAAGTTCAACAGAGGGATGGGCGTAGTCCCGTCCCTTTTTTAATACCCATACATATATGATTAAGACTTACAAAGCGAATACCAACGTAAGCATAAATGTGGTACTCGCAAGCAAGAAGAACTTGCACATCACGTTCTCTCCCCTGTCAAACGGCAACAGCACATTCACAACCGACAACGAGGAGATTATGAACGCCATTGAACGCCATTACAATTTTGGCAAGTTGTTCCGTCTCCACAGCACACAGGGCGAGAGTAAGAAGAAAGCCCCAAAGGCGATTGAGGGCACTGCTCCAAAGGTTGATGAGAAGAACGATGAAACGACTGTACAGGACGGTGCAGACTTGCAGCCTAACGAGGGCGAAGCACCTACCGAGGACAATGCGACAGAGGGAGCAGACAACAACGAGGAGGGAGCAGAACAGACCTTGAAGAAGGTAAAGGTTAGCGACCTTGCAGCAGCAAAGGATTACCTTGCTGACACATTCGGCATCAGCCGTACTGCATTACGTAGTATGAAAGCGATTACCGAACAGGCGGCTGCACACGGTATTGAGTTCGAGGGATTGTCATAATAGCGTGAGAGTATGACAGTCTATCCACTTGATAAAGTTGCGGAAGATGTTCGCATAGCACTCGACCAAAATATGGTGAGTGATGCACTGACAGAAATCGGTGATGTGGACACGCTTGCCCTCAATGACATCATCAAGTCGAAGATTGTTGAGGCGGTAAAACGCATACACAGCGAAGCCCCCCCTCACCTGCTTGACGGAGGTTATAACTTTGGTGATGCCGTGTATTGGATGGAGAAAGAAAGCGGTTGGGTACTCTTGCCCGAGGACTTTATGCGCTTCGTTGTCTTTGAAATGGACGATTGGGCGAGACCTGTTTTCCACGCCACCAATACAGACGATGCCGAGTATGAGAAGCAACATTCACGCTTCAAAGGTATAAGAGGCACGGCGCAGCGTCCTGTATGCTTTGTTTCCATTCGCCCAGAGGGGCGTGTGTTGGAGTTCTACTCCTGCAAGAGCACAGAGGCAATGGTAAGCCGTGCCGTATATCTTCCCTATCCAAAGGTGGACGAGTACGGTGCTATCGAAATTTGTCAGCGATGTTACGATGCGGTGGTTTACACCACAGCGGCATTAGTGTTAATCACGTTCGGCGACACGGAGAAAAGCAACGTGTTGAACGAATTAGCTAAATCAACTTTAATATGAGTTCAATAAAGACAACACAGATTGATGGAGATGTATCCGTTGGTCGCAACGTGGCTGTTGGAGGCAGGGTAACCGTTCAAGGCAGTTCCCAATTCAAGGGAAGTGTAAAGATTGAGGGTTGGCTCGATGCCAAGAACATCAAGGGAGCGAACAAAGGTATCTTCACTTCGATAGAGAAATTGAAAGCCGCCTATCCGTTGCCTCACGATGGTTGGTGGGCTATTGTTGGGCAATCGCTTCCCGGTCCTATCTATGTTGGTGACGGTGGCGAGTGGGTTGCAACAGGTGAGGTCGGCGGTAATCCTACCGTTGATAGCGAGCAGTACAATGAAGCGGTAGCCGAGTTGCAGGGCGATATTGCCTTGATGAAACAGGACATCGCAGACATTGAAGATAAGAACAAAGCACAGGACACCCAACTGACATCACAGGGCAACAACATCAACGCCATTCAAACCCAAGTGAACACGGTACAGGCGACAGCCAACGAAGCCAAGACAAAGGCTAATTCGGTTGGCTCGGAACTTACTGCATTCAAGAATACGAAAGGTGGCGCAGATGGTATTGCTCCGCTTGGCAGTGACGGTAAAGTACCTGCAACATACTTGCCGGGCTTTGTCGATGATGTGATTGAGTTTGATGAAACCATTAGCAATTTCAATACCTATTACGACCAATCATCATCTAATTTATCATCAACAGACGAGGGTTGCAAAGTCTTATTCATTAAGAACTTCAACACGTTCTTGTTGAGACAGACACTAAACGACAACGATACATACTACTCTATATGGGCTGATGCTGAAAAGTTCGGCGATGTTACATATAATGGTGCTATACCTCAATCGGGCAAGGTGTATGTTGATTTGTCCAAGAACATCACCTATCGTTGGAGCGGTAGCACTCTTGTGCCTATTGGCTCTGACCTTGCATTGGGCTATACAAGCAGTTCGGCATTCCCAGGTAGCGAGGGTGCACAGTTGCGTGACGAAATGGACATCGTACAGGGAAACATCACTACGATGCAGGTTTACCAAGAGATTTTGAAAAAGCAAATCGCAGCACGAAGCGTTGTGAATGTGAACTACCTGTTAGGTTTGGAAAATCGTCCTATCACTCTTGCCGTTGCAATTGACCGTATAGCAACAAGCGACATTGCAACCTACGTTATGACACCGGGTGTCGTGCTTACATTCCTTACTGAAAACGGTTGGCAATCGAAGCAATGGACTGCCGAGGTAGAAATGGGAGGTAATTGGTACGATGAAAGCAAGTGGACTGACTTCGGTGCTAATGGTGAGAGCATTGGCAACACTATCAATGTGAATGCCCTTTGCGACAACATCGAGTATTCATTGAGTACCGCAATACAGGCTGTGCAGACACTTGAAAAGGAAAGCGGTCTGTCCTACTTCAAGAGCGGTGTTGTGCTTACGTTCAAGACTGCTGACACTGACACTAACGGTGCTCCTGTGTGGCTTGCATACCAATTCACACGTGAGGTGGCAGACATCAACCCTGCCGATGAAAAGCCTTGGGTTGCTTTCGGTGCAGGTGGCGGTGGCAACGTGGAGACATCGGACACACCCGAGGAGGGCGGCAAGAGTGCCCTTTCAACAGGCGGTGCGTACGAAATGCAGGAGAAAGCCATTGCAGGTTTTGATGAGGAGAGCGATGAGGACTACATCTACTATAAGGCTGTAAACCTCAACGGAAAGCAAC
Source organism: Alistipes sp. (assembly GCA_017560305.1). The sequence continues at coordinate 40,446 of JAFYOF010000016.1, read as the reverse complement.
TCCCCGATGTTGAAATCAAAATCCCGAAGAATACAGGCGGTGGCGGTTCAAGCGAGGACAGCACGCTGTCAATCTACTTTGAGGAAGCCGCTCCTACCGTAGCGTTCGGCTCGGACATCATTGTGAACGTGGCTTTGCGTAGCGTAAGTTACCCAGACGGCAACGAGGTGTTGGGCGTTATCCGTAGCCTCGCTATCGTGGACGCAAGTACCGGCTTGACATTGTTCAGCGAGACAATGAACGAGGTAGGTTCTGCAAGTGCCACCGACTATAAGTTTGCACTTGACTTTACCGATTATTTCAGCAGTGCAGCAAGCAAGAGTTTCTTTGTACAGGCTACCGATGCGGACGGCAACAGCAAGAAGAAAGCCATTACCATTGTGGCGGTCGATGTTACCGTTGAGCAGCCTATGGCATTGAACTACACAAGTAGCACAGCATTGACCGTTGGCGGCTCTGCAAAGAGCATCGGTCAGTTCTATAAGTTCCCTAACAACTCATCGTCTATCCTTGCCGTTGTGGAAATGCTCTATAACGGAGAGTGGAAGAAGTTGGGCGAGGCAACTGTAAGCGACAGTTACACCAAGAGTATTTCTGTAAATCCGAGCAATGTATTTGGTGGTGGCGAACGTCTCTTGCACGGTGCGTATCCTGTGCGTATCTATGGTATTGAAACGAAGTCGAGAGTACGAGGTAACACCATCTACTCTGCCATTATGTGCGTTGATGCAGACAACACGACACCTCTCGTGGCTATCCGTTTCAACGACACCAATAACGGTTCATTGCGTCTGTATGACAACTTGACCGTTGAGGTTGCCGCATACACCTCGGGCAAGACAGAGACACCGATTAACGTGTATTACGGCGATGAACTTGTTACCTCGGTGGATGCTATGATTGCAGAGACCATCAAGGTAAACAAGCAGATACAGGGCTATCGCACAGACGGCACACAGAAGATTACCGTACACGCCGAGAGCGGTGCTGTAAAGACCAACAACATCGAGGTTACTGTACAGGGCAGTGCCATTGGTGCAGTCATCAAGGACGGTGCTTTGTTCGGCTATGACTTTGCGACCCGAAGCAACAGCGAGAGCGACCACACTATCAAGAACAATGGTGTGGAAATGGTTGTACACGGCTCGAACTATTCAAGCAATGGTTTCGTGGACTACTTGAATGAACGCTGCTTGCGTATTGCAGAGAACGTCAAGGCAGAGATATTGAATTATCGCCCATTCGGCAGTTCTGCAACCGAGAAGACAACAGGTTGTGCCATTCAGTTTGCGTTTGCTACCAAGAACATCAAGGATGCAGATGCAAAACTTATCGAGTGCTACGACCCCGACACAGGTGCAGGTTTCTACGTGTGTGGTAACAGAGCTGCTATTGTCTGCAAGACAGGACAGCCGGCATTGGTTGAACGCCGTTTCCGTTGTGGAGAGAAAATCACGATGGCTATTGTTGTTGAGCCTTCTACTATCTACGTTACTCGTGGCGGTAGCAACTATTCGTGCATCAAACTATACTTGAACGGTGAGGAGGTTGGCTGTATCGGTTACATCAGCAACAGCGGTGCAATCCTCAGCAACAAGACAATCAAGTTCAACGGAACAGAGGGCGACCTGTACCTGTACTACTTCCTTGCATACGACAGCCACTATGAGTGGGCACAGGCTTTCCAAAACTACCTGTGTAAACTGACCGATACTACTGCTATGATTGCGGAGTATGATGCGGAAAATGTACTCGACACACAGAACCGTCCGACACTTGATGCACTAAAAGAGAAAGGCGTGCCTTATTATGTGGTTGTTGCAGAACAGCAGACATTCGACACGTTTGACGGCGACATCGACACGAGCAAGAAGTTTGCTTGTACGCTGTACTACTACCACCCTACAATGCCGTGGAGAAGTTTCAAGGCGATAAATGTTCAGTGGAGAAGACAGGGTACTACATCGGCAAAACGTCCTATCAAGAACGACCGCTTCTACTTGAAGAAGAACAGCGGTTGGGCTGTTACACCTATCTATCCCGAGTACACCAACGAGGACGCATTGATTTCTTATCAGTTGATGGAAAAGGGCTACGTTCGTGTGAACGAGAACTCTATCCCTGTAAGCATCATCACTGTAAAGGTGGACTATTCGGACAGTTCGGGTGCGAACGACTGCGGTGTGTGTGACTTGATGAACGCTACATACAGAGCACTCGGCAGCAACTATCTGACCCCTGCACAGCGAGCGTTTGACGGTACTTGGACGAAAGGCGACATCAAACTGACCGGCTTGCAGATGAACCACTCAACCGCCAATCACCCGATTGCGGCGTTCCGTTCAACAATGGAGAGCCTCACCGATGCTTGGTTTCACGCAAAGGGCAATTGGAAAGAGGATAAGAACGAGCAGGTTGCTCTGGGCTTCCTTGACACTCCGGGCTACAACTTGGGCTGTGTGAACTACGGCGACTTCATTGAGTATTTCGGTAGAGAGGGCGAAACCCTTGACCAAATTGAAATGCGTTTCAAGAACGATGCGACCACCGACAAGAGCAAACTCTACCTGTTGTCTCTCTACTGCGGAGAGAACTACCGCTTTATGGCTTATGAGAGCGGTGCTTGGACTGCCCAAAAGGGCGAAATGAAGCAGGTAAACGGCAAGTGGCAGATTACAGGCAAGGTGCTAAACCCTGTAAGCGGTTACGAGTTGTTGAGTTATGACGGCTTGGATTGGTGGCAGGGTGTTGGCAGCGTTGCCGATATGATGGAGCCGACCACTGCTGAAGCATCGTGGGTAACCAAACTGAAATTGGGACAGCCTACATACCCGATGTGGACACGCTACTTCGAGTGTATGATTGACGATGACCAACTTCAAGAGGACTTGGCAATGGGTCGCAAAGTTCCATACGACCTGTTCCAAATGTTGGTGTTCTGTAACAGTTGCGACTACTCAAAGACCGAACTTGCAGGAACTTGGCAGAACATTTGGAAAACACAGATGTGGAAGTATGCCAATCCGTACTCACTTGTAGCCTACTACCTGTTTACCGACTATCTTGCAGCCGTTGACCAACAGGCGAAGAATATGCAGCCTATGTTCTTCTTGGAGGACGGTTGTAGCGTGAAAGACGGTGTATATAGCGGTGCGAATGGTATGCAAGCACGCCGTATGTATTGTAACAAGGTGTACGACTGCGATACCTGTAACGGAAAGGACAATGACGGTGGACAGACCATTGACCCCGAAGTTGACCCGGGCGATTTGACAAGCAGTGCATACGCAGGTCGTGGCTCTGTGCTTTGGAACAATATCCGAGGACAGCAGACAATGGAGGTTGACCAACACGGCAACACCATTACCCTTGCGGCTATTGCCGACACTATGCGTTCACTCCCCGACACGCTTGGTATCGGTGCAGGTCCGTTCTCTCCAAAGGGAGCATACCACTACTTTGTTACCGAGCGTTTGAAGAAGTGGCAGAAAGTGGTATCAAGTTTTGACGGAGAGCGCAAGTACATCAAGTACACAGGTTACAGCGATATCTATTTCTATGCGTTGCAGGGCTTGGGCTTGACATCGTTACCTGCTTTCATTGAACAGCGTTGGCGTATCCGTGACGGCTACTACCGTTGTGGCGACTTCAAGGCAGAGAGCGGTTACATCGGTGGTCGTATCGGTGCAAAGAACGGTGCTGTAATCCGTTTCAAAGCAGCCAAGACAGGTTATTTCGGTATCGGTAACGATAGTGGTAACATTACCGAGGGTGTATATCTTCAAGCAGGTGAGGAAGGTGTATTCAGCAACTTCCAACACGGCGAGAACATTATGCTCTACATCTACCAAGCAGACCGTATGAGTATGCTTGACTTGAGCGAGGTGAGCATAGACCCACAGTTCGGTAACACATTGTCAAAAATGGCATTGTTGCAGGAGTTGTATTTGGGTAGCGAGACTCACGGCAATTGGACTATGTCGCCCGGTAACACAGGCTATATGAGTACGCTCGACTTGGGAGATATGCCGTTCTTGCGTATCCTTGATGTGCGTAACACCGAGGTGCAGACTATCAACGCATCGAAGTGTCCTCGATTGGTAACCGTAAATGCTGACAGCACCGAACTTGCTACCATTACCCTTGCGGAGACATCACCTATCAAGACATTGGCTCTGCCAAACACAATGACAGAACTTGTGCTGAACAACCTGCCGAACCTTACCTATCCCGGTGGTCTTACCATTGCAGGTATGAATAAGGTTTCAAAGGTGTATGTAAACAAGTGCGACAACATCAACACTATGACGTTGTTGGAGCAGATTACAAGCGCAAGTTCGCTGAAGACTGTGCGTATTCCTAATGTGAACGTATCGGCAAGCGTTGATATGCTCCGTTCTATCAAGGATAGCGGTGCTATCGGTCTTGATGCAAACGGCAATGCTTATGATGAGCAGGGACAGTGTAGCGGTATCACAGGACGTTGGATACTGACTGAACTTGTTGAGGATAGCGAGGTGGCAGCACTGCAAACGTACTTCAAGGAATTGAGCGTATATAACGCACAGTTCTCGCAGGTTATCTTCAATGATGAGGAGGCAGACTGCTACAACATCTCCAACGTGGATAACAAGACAGGATACCTGTATGGCAACAAGTACGAGAAAAGCGGACACTTTGCACGCATTGAGGCAGAGAGCCACGCCTACCGTGCTATCTACGATGCAAGTGCAGGAGCGATGAAATGCCGTCAGTTGAGCGATGAGGATTACAACTACTTCGCAGATGGCACACAACTCGACTTGAGCGATACATCGGGCGAGGGCTTCGACATTATGAAGCGTTTGCAACCATATTGGTACAAGGGTGTGAATGACTATAAAAATCAGCAGAAACACTTCTTAGCTTCATCGCAGAGAGACGAGCCTATGAGTACAGCCAACAGGGTATCACGCTACAATTTGAGTGAAATCCTCTTGCACGAACTCACATCGGTATTCTTGTCGGGTAATGCAGTGGGACAGCCTTTGCAGGTTACAGAGAACGCCAACCACAATACCTACTCGATGGACGTTGAGGGTATGAAGCAGGTGCGTTTCCCGGGTGTCAATTCAAGTGCTATTGGCGGTGCTTTCGTTGATGACGATAACAATGTGGTGTCGCTGTTCAATATGTACGTTACCCATTCGCTGTTTGACTTTGTGCCTGGCGAATATATTTTCTGCGATGTTCCGCAGGGTGCTAAACGCTTCGTATTCTCGGCACAGACAGGTTTGGATGATGTTGAGGCTATTGCCGTAGATAGTAATGCCATTGAGGCTATTGAACCTGATTGGGTGCATACTCCCGACCGCCTTATCGGCGTGTACGGTGCATCGGTGGACGGACTTATGCGCTTACGCTCAATCAGTGGCGTGAAAACACAGGTAGGTAATGGCACATCACAGACAAGTGCAGAATGGACTTACGATGAGAACGGCAGAGTGACGAACACGCAAGCACCGAACTCGCTCAAATATACGATGAAAGATTTCCAAAATCTTGCGCAGCTCCGCAAGAACGGATACCAACTCATCGACTACGAAATGAGCAAGGACGTTGCCAACCTCATTATGGCGTTGATTGGTACTCGTGACGTACAGGCGTATTGCGGTTACGGTTGTGGTGCTGCTTATACCACAGGTGCGAACTCGCTGAACACCTACGGTAATCAGACACGCAAGTATTCGGGTACAAACATCGGTAACTTGATGTTCGGTTTGCAGAACTTCGTTGCTTGTAACACTGAATGGGCAGACCACGTTGCTATCAATGTGGTATCGTACAAGTCATTCTTGAAGAACAAAGGCAACGCCATTGCAGCCGATGTGATTGATAGAGTTTGGCATATCTACGACCCTGTAACTGACACAGAGCGTAGCGTACAGGCTTGTGCCGCAAGTACAACGCACTACACTATCGGTCGTGTACGTTTCGGTCGTTATTGCGACTGCATCGCATCGAGATTGACAAACGATAGTTCAGCCTATAACCAATGGTACAGCGATAGTTACTACTATTCGGGTGAGAAAGCCCGTGTCGTTGGTCGTGGTGGTAACCATGCGAATGCGTACTGCGGTCTCGTTTATGCGTACGCGAGTTACGCATCTTCGTACTCGGGCGCGCACCTCGGTTCTCGGCTCGCCTTCATCGGAAAAATCGAAATAGAGTAAGGCGATGGAACGGAAAACGAAAAAGGAACTCGTTAGAGTGAGAGACCCTGTATAGGGGTCTGCTCACTCTTGCCTGTTACCGCCCGACAAAGGGCGGCGAGATTTGCCAAAGAAAAATATAACCGGCAGTCGGTTAGACTGCAAAAAAGGTAGAGTGTCTCCATAGCCGTGTCGTTGGTCGTGGTGGTAACAATGCGAATGCGAACTACGGTCTCGTTTATGCGAACGCGAATAACGCATCTTCGAACTCGAACACGAACAACGGTTCTCGGCTCACATTTAAGCGCAATAAACGTGGATGTTCGCCACGCTTATATATAATCGTTCTAACTGCACGGCTACGTGTAGCCACCGTAGGGAGCGAGAGACACGAGCCTCGGCAACCCTCTCCGCAAGGAAGAAAGCCGGAACATAACTTAGTGCCTTGAAGGCAAACAACATTATTTATGGAAAAGATTAAGTTTCCCCTCAACAATCTGATGAGTGAGATTGCCACGAGGGAGAATGTGGAAGAAGCCTTTGATTACGTTGTCAGTCATCTTGAATGTCGGGAACAGCGTGAGAAATACTATCCTCAACGTGAGAAGATGTGTGAAAGGCTATTAAAGGACTTTGCGAACGGTACGTTCCGTATTACCGAGTTCAACGATATGGTGGTAAAGGACGGTCCGAAAGTGAGACGTGTTCAAGCCCCACGAGTGTATGGACGTGTAGGCTGTCACGCTATAATGGTTATTATCGAGAAATACACTTATACAACACTCATCAAGAATACTGCGGCGAGCATTCCGGGACGTGGTATGCATTGGCTACACCACATTGTGGAAACAGATGTGACGGAAGTTCCCGAACTGACGCAGTTCTACTATCAGTGCGACATCTACCATTACTATGACAGCATAGAGCAATGGCGAATGAAAGCGTTGATAAGAGAATATATCAGTGATGAGGTACTGCTGCCGATGCTTGATAACTTCATAGAACTGTTGCCCGAGGGCTTGTCAAAAGGACTGCGTTCCTCGCAATGCTTCGCCAACCTGTTCCTGTGCAAGTTAGACCACATAATGACAAAGGCTGTGGGCAGTTATGAACTTGAAAACAAAGACGGCACATTCGAGGTGCGACACCTGTATTACCGATACTGCGATGATATAGTGATGTTCGCTCCAAGCAAAAAGGAATTGTGGCGATTGAGAGATATGCTGATTTCCCACGTGGAGAGCGTGGGACTGAAAGTGAAACCCAACGAGGCTGTGCGCCCTCTTGATGATTACGGACTCGACTACTTGGGCTATGTGAACTACCGCAGCCACTCGCTGATACGCAAGCGAACGAAACAGCGAGCTGCACGACACTTGGCAAAGGTAAAGTCGAGGAAACGCCGACAAACCATTATCGGCTCATTCAAAGGTATGGCGTGCCACGCTGACTGCAAACATTTGTATTACATATTAACAGGAGACAGAATGAAGAAATTCGGAGAAATGGGTGTTGCGTACACCCCAAAGGACGGGAAGAAACGATTTCCGGGCAACACGGTACGATTGGCAGGTGTGCAGAACATCGCCATTGAGGTACACGACTTTCAGTCGGATATGAAAACTCCACACGGAGACGGACGTTACCTTGTATCGTTCAAGTATAAGGATAGTGGAGAGTGGGCGAAGTTCTTTACCGCATCGGAGGAAATGAAGAATATCCTTGACCAGATTAGCGACATCGAGGACGGCTTCCCATTTGAGACGGTTATCAAGAGCGAGAGGTTTGACGGCAACAAGGTTAAGTATAGTTTCACGAAGTGGCTATGCGTAACAAGATAAACTACCGAGCAAATGATGAGTAAGTATTTTTGCTGTAAATAAATTGCACGAGTATGGAGAAAAGATACGGAGCAACCGAAAGGAACGACCGACTAATGCAAATCGGACGTAACAAATGGGAACTTATATACGGCTACGGCACTGATGGCGTGTCGGGTTGGACATACAGAGAGCGTTTCAACCGCAAGCCTACACAGGACGAGATAAAGGACATTATCATCGCCCAAATCAACTGCAATGTAGAGGAGAAGATTTTGTGCGGTTTGGTGTGGAGGGATATGCCTATATGGTTATCTACCGAAAACCAATTCAATTACAAAGCGGCATACGACTTGGCGGTACAGACAGGCGGACAATCGCTCCCTGTGAAGTTTAAGTTCGGCACAGACGAACAGCCTGTTTACCACACATTCACTACGCTTGATGAGTTGCAGGAGTTCTATATGACATCGTTGGCATTCGTTCAGCAGGTGCTCGATGAGGGTTGGCAGGAAAAGGACAACCTTGATTTGAGTGTATTTAATCAATAGTAGATAGTTATGAAGAAACTTTTTGAATGGCTGAAAACGAGCAGCAGATGGAAACACCTTGCAGGTGGAATGTGTATCGGCTTGGGTGCTAACAGTTGGTATTGTGCCGGGTATGCAGGTTTAGTTGCCGCAGGTGCTTTGGAGTTCAAAGACAAGGCACACGGCGGTGAATGGGATTGGATAGACTTTGGGCTGACAGCAGCCGGAGCGATTGTAGGACATACTATAAGGGCAGTGCTATGAACGAGGTGCAAGGTGTAACACAGATTGCCGAGGGTATCAGTAACTTCGGTGTAATGGTGGTTATCTGTGCCGCTTTCATCGTCTTGTCGCTGTTGATGTGGGTTGCCATATTCAAATGGTTCAAGAGCATTATTGACAGCACGATGACCAACAATGCCAAGATGATGAACGAACTGTTGGAGACCACCAACAAGCAAAACGAACTGCTGAACGACATTGCGGACGGTATGCGCCCTGCAACGCTGTTGCAGATAAAGAACATATCGAACACGTGTTTTGACCTTGCTGTGGAACGAGTGTGCCGCATCATCAAAAAGGTGCGTGAGGAAAACAACATCGTAAACAAGGAGGCTACCAAAGCGAAGATACGCACGTTGCTCTGCAACTTGCACGAGGACAGGAACAGCCGCTTTGACAACCACCGATACAGGGGCAAGACCTTGACACAGTACACCTCCCCCGAATGGATTGATTGGGTTGCCGACATTGTGACGAGTGAGGTGTATGCAGAAACACAGAACAATTCACGTGCCTTTACCAATGTTGAGGCTATATATTCCAAGATTAGACTTGATTTTTATCACCGTTTAACAGATTAGGATATGAAGATACTTATTGACAACGGACACGGCGAGGAGACCCCGGGCAAACGCAGTCCAGACGGAAAGTTCCGTGAATACCTGTATGCACGAGAGATTGCCGCCTCCATCGAGAGACGACTGTTGTTGCAGGGCTATGATGCTGAAATGCTCGTGCGTGAAATGACGGACGTTCCTTTGGCTGAACGTGCGAGACGAGCCAACGAGGCGTGCGGACGATTGGGAGCAAACAATGTTGTGCTTATATCTATTCACTGCAATGCCGCAGGTAACGGAGAGTGGAAGAACGCCCGAGGTTGGTGCGCTTACACAAGCAAGGGGAAGACCAAGAGCGATGAACTTGCTACGATGCTATACATTGAGGCGGCTAACAACTTTACAGGGCAGACAATCCGCAAAGAGTTTTCGGATGGCGACCCCGATTGGGAGGAGGGTTTCTATATCCTACGCAAGACGAAATGCCCTGCTGTGCTTACCGAAAATTTCTTTATGGACAATGTACAGGACGTTGCCTACTTGACATCGGACGAGGGCTTTAATGCTATTGTAAAGACCCACGTTGATGCAATCAAGAAATACGTTGAGGAATATGGAAAGGCTTAAAAACATTGCGCTGCTGCTGTTCTTGGCGTTGTTTGTGGCTTCGCTGCTGCTCAATGTGCATCATTACACAGGAGTTACGGCAGAGCCATACATAGATACCATAAGGACAACCTTTGTGGACACTATTCCGTACTACAAGCCTGTACCTAAAGAGGAAAAGCCATTGGGAAATATCACCGCAAAATTGCCTGTAAGTGTTCCCAAATTGCCCGAAAACGTGCAAAAATTTCCCGAAAGTGGCAAAAACTTGCAGGATAGTGTAAAAAATTTCGGTAAAAGCGTTCCCGAAGACCATTTCGAGGATATGGGCGAAATGGTTACTCCCGACAGTGCCGAAGTTGTTGTTCCCATCACGCAAACCGTATATGAGGACAGCACCTATACTGCATACGTCAGCGGTTACCGTGCAAGCCTTGACAGCCTTATATTCCGAATGCCCCGAGAGGTTGTGACTGTAAAGGAGTACAGCAAGCCGAAGCGTTGGAGCGTGGGTGTACAGGTTGGATATGGAGTTACGTTGAAAGGCACGCCGCAGTTTGCCCCATACGTAGGTATCGGTGTGTCGTATAACCTATTTAGTTTTTGATTATGGAAGTAACATTGACAATCAGCAAAGAGGCTGTGTATGACGAGGTGGCAAAGACTACCGAATACACAGGTGCAAAGATGGACGATGAGCACGCATACGAGGTGATTTCGACCACCGAGGAAGACAAGACGATGCTTGAACGCTTTTGGAACGAGTGCAAGAATATGGTTTGCAACAGTTTGAAAAAGGTGCTTGTATCGGAGAATGAGACCGAGGAGGGTTCGTATGTGCTGACGTTGGGACTGTCATCGGCGTTTGACGAGAGCCTAACAGAGAGTATGCAGCGTAGCCTGTTCTCGTTCTTTGTGATGAACATTACAGCGAAGTGGTACACGTTTGCCAACAAGAGCGAGGCAACAGGATATGCCACCGAAGCTGCCACCTACATTGAGGACATTATGCGTAAGGCTTTCTATAAGAAACGCCCTACACGCCCCACATACGATGACTAATTTATTCACTTAATTTTTTAACTGATATGGCAGAGAACAAAAAAACACTGACCGTGACCCAAAGGGTTAAGGAACTTATCTTCGACATTCAGAACAAAGCCTACTTGACAGGACAGGCACGTGAGGCAGAAGGTAAAAAGAGTTATGAGGCTGCTTCCAATATGCAGGCGAGTGATGACGTTGAGAACAGTTACCAAATCCGCCGCTCGTTGGCTAACGCTTTTGCAATGCTGAAAAGTCTGCTCGGAGAGTATCTGTCGGAAGACAAGACCACGAGCGACAACCTCATCAACAATGAGATTGACAATGACGGCACACTGATTTTGTCGTTTGAATTGCCAAGCAATTACAACAACGCTTCGGCTGACAGCCTTGGCAACAGTATTCACGCTTACTTGGTGGATATGGCATTGGGCGATTGGTTTGCTATCACCAACAAGGAGGATGCAGACACCTACATTTCGCACTCGGCTGTGAGTTTGGAGAACGTGAAGCGTGCTTTGTACAAGCGTAGTCGCCCGGAACGCCCCACATACGCCTAATGTATCAATGTGGCGATAGTCGGCAGCAGTCAAGGGCTGTAACGCTGACATTCAAACGTACGGAGCTGCTGTATGATGCCGAGAACTATTCGTTTGTTGAGGGCGACATAATGAAAGCAGACGATGAACACGCAAGGCATCAGGTGTTCGACATTGCAGCAAAGGGCAACATTGACCGTGTGACGAGAGTGCTCAACCTTGCACACGCCGAATGTGTAGAAATGCTGTTCCCCTACTCCAAAGAGGAGATACCCGAGGGACAGGAGGCGATGACAGACGTAATGACTGTTCCCGATGAGTACCACATCGTGCTGAACTTGCCCGAGGGCTTTTCGCTGACAACGCTGAAGCTGCTTACCCATTTGGTACACGAGTATCTTGTGTGCAGGGTGCTTGCCGATTGGATGAGCATTACCAATCCAGGCAGTCAAGAGAATTGGGAGGAGAAATTCAAGAGCCTTAAAACGAAGATACAGACATCTATCGTGTCAAGAACAGGAAAGGTGCGCAGGAAACTGAAACCTTTTTAGACTATAATTAGAGAGCCGAGGTGCATCACGCATCCCGGCTCTCTGCTGTATAATACTATGAAAAAGAATTGACTATCGTACTTGGTTTGTCATTCGTGGCTCGAACACTACGGTACAGCCGTAAATGCTTTCTCCCTTGTCGAACTTGCAGACGAGGGCAAGGCGATAGGCTTTGTATGGTGTGCCTCGGAAGCCTCGCATCATCTTATCGACACTGCTCCATACGGTATGCCAATGGAAAAGGTCGTTGGAGCCATACAGCACCTGCTGAACGTGGGTAGAACGGAACATACCACGCTGTATAATGGTGTTGATGGTCTTGAATGAGTTGGGGTCGTCCATCTTGAACGGTCGTGTGATGATGAGGGACGTTGTGCCGTTCTCATCGGTCGCCGCATCGGTCTTTGAGAAATCGACCAACTTTGCACCCTCTGCCATTGCAAGGGCTTCGGGGTAGGAATTGACGTTGCTCACAATGTCGGACCGCATCATTCCCCACGTCTGCGACTTCAATGAATAGACGTAAGCGTAACGCACGACAGGGTTATACACGATGATGTGCTGATTGGTGTAGTCGTACACCATACGGCAACCTGCAAGGAACTCGCTGAACGGCAACAATGTTGCATCGGCGAGGCTTATCTGTTCGTTCTCGGAGGCTTTGCTATTGAAGATGTTTATCAGTGCCTCGGCTTTTGGCAGGTCGGCAATGCTGAACAGTTCTTCGGTGTTGAGTCGGTCGGATATACACTGAACGGTTGAGCCGCTGATGTGCATAATACCCCTGTCGGTAGCGAATAGCACGGCAGAGTCAATCTGTGTAATGCTATCGGGGTTGATAACGACATCACGTGTGATTGGCTGCTTTGCAGAGTATGTGCCGGTATTGGATACCTCCAATGCCCACACTCCTTCTGTGGTGAACGCATAGAGTGGGAACTGTCCGAACTGACCTTCCGACAATGCCTTTGCGGCGGCACAGATACCGAGAATGTCGCCTGTTCCTACGGTGTTGATACCGAGCACAGGGAAATAGAACGGATTGTTCACCTCGGAGGTGTAGATTTTGTTAGGCACTTCAATTGTACGGTCTGCATCGCTCGATACAGACGGAACGCTCGTAGCCTTAACGCTCAAATCCTCCCAACCTCCGAAATAGAATGCACCATTCAAGAAGTCGTGCTGCTCTAATGGCATCTCGTAGTAATCACTAAAATAGTTGTTTCGCTCAATGATAGCCTTGTATGCATTAGGGTTTGGATAGTAGAAGAACAGCAGTGGTGTATTATAACCAAAGTATCCATACTCACTACGAACAACAATATCCTTACCGTCCTGTTTGATAAACACAAGAACGCTTACACCAAGTCGTAAATCAAGCATTGTTGGAGTGGCATCACTCCAATTGGCTACATAACCATCACTATGGTTAAACAGAGAGTATGCATTGTGCCCTCTAAATAGCAACTTTCTAATGTTAGCCACATTCAAACGGCTATTGTAAGGGAACGAATATTGAGGCATTATCTTGTCGTGGCTATCATAGTCGTCAGTCATTACCTCACGAGTGACAAGAGACTGCAAATAATCTTCCTCTACCGTTATCAAAGTACGCTCCATAGATAATTGCTCTATCTTTACGCTTTCAAGGAAATAAAATTGAGAACAGTTCTTGATGTCGCTTTTCACATCATCAACACTACGGCGAGGGAGCATCAATCTTCCTGTCGGGTATGATAATGTAGATGGATTATATGTGAACGCATACAACTTACTAAACTTATTGTATTGATAGCGCAAAGGGTATGTCGTTGTACTTGCTGCTTGATTGGTATGCTTGCATACACAGTAGCAGTCGCTGTCATCTACCTTAACAAAACTCGTACATTCTCCATTTTGGTCGTATGTATAAATTGGCTTTGAGATAAATATATCAACAGAGCGTACAATATCCTTCCAATTCTTTATGTTAGAAAGAGTGTACTCACTTACTGCTGCAAAATCCACTTTGTGCAACATTCCTACGACTTGCAGTTTGGCATTTGTGTATGAGCCTTTACCCGTGATATGTGTAAAGAACACCTGCGGAGCCAAGTCGGAAGAAGCAATCATCAATATAGGGGCTGAATGTTTTGTCAATGAGCCGTCATACAAACGATAAGCGTATCGCAACAGGAATGGATATATAAATCGTCCCTTGTTAGTTGAGTTGTCGGCAATAAACTTGTTTACCTTTGCCAACACCTGTGATGTGATGGTCGTTTTGTTCGCATCGGAAAACTCATTCCAGATGCTACCCTCACTGATGCTATTAAACGAGATTTCAAACTCATCTGTTCGAACCATTTCTCCCTGCAAACCGAACGACAAAGGGCATTCGGGAATTTCTGTCCCCAAATACAAATAGCCCTCGTCTTCACCTTTCCACAAGAAATAGTGCATACCGTCAGAAGCAAGGACGACAAGGGTATTTCCGATAGACGTTACTTCGTAAACAGTAGTCGTGAATGTGCGGAGCGATGTTTTAGAACTATTTGCTTTGCCATCCCACCACAGCATTGCACCATTTGTTTTTTGAATGATGTAATTCCTAAAATTGGCGGTCTCGTGAATAAACTTGATACTCTCTCCGCTTTCGAGCTGTAAAACGACAGCAGGAGGCGGCACAGGTTTCATTGTGCCGTCCTCCTGTACAAGTCCTATCGTTGTCGCCAAATCGCCATCGACACATTCGTAGTCGGAGGGATTGGCTGAATAGCCATTGTATTTAATCTCCTTAATCATAACCTATAAGATATATTTAACTATTATTGGTAACGCTGTTCCGTAGTGTGCGAGCGTTATAGGGCTACCGCAGCACAAACGCACCTTGTCGCTTACGCCGCATCGCTGCAAGATATAACGGCTCAACTTGATTGATGAGGCTATGCAATGGCTTCCGTTCTTGTTGGAGTGGAACACCATACCCTCGTGTCGTCCGATGATTGGTGCACGATGCTTGACGTAGAGGTATGTTTCCACATTGGACTGCATTATGTCTATGACATCGCCGTGTGCCAAAGACAGCAGCTTTGACACACGAGCGGATATACAGATGCGCCCTGTGGCGTGAAAGGTTATATCAGCCTTGCGCGTATTTCCTAATATACTTTGCATTGGGACACTCGAATTGATAGTAAACCTTACCTTGTAACGTATGGCACACAGAGACGGACATTTTGACACGTTGTGTGGCATTTAGTCCGTAGTCATAGAGAATTTGTCCGACAGATGGGCAGAGTGTCTCAAAACCAATGCAACGATATTTGTCGTTGTACTGTATATCGCACATCTGTGTTGGCTGCTCAATGCCTGGGTTTGCCATAAATCCGTAGCGGTCGCCCACACGGAACACGAACACACGAGCCTCATCGCCCTCTCGGGCATTGTTCTTAATGTGTGTAAACAATGCTTTTGAGAGAGTGACGGAGTTGTCGGCAGGGTCGGCAATGACATAGTACCGAAGCGACTGCCACCATTTTTTTATTTTCTTGAAAATCATAGTCCAAAAATAATGAGCGGTTGTCTGTTGTGCGGTTTATCATTTTACTGCTGTGCCAAGTCGGGTGCGACTTTGCGAGAGCGGAACGATACCGTCTCGATATAACGGAACGATAGTGTTGTCTCTATCTCGTCCCTGTGGCGGTCGGCTGCTTCACGTGAGGCGAAGATGTAACTACAAATTTCCTGTTTTGCTACGCCTTTGGTGGCGATGATGTTGGCGTAATACTTACGTCCGAATAGAAATGCGATGATTTCTTTTAATACTGTTGAGTTCATAAAATTGTTATTTAGTCGTTAAACAAAAGTTTCTGTTCGGGTTTCTTGGGCGTGCCTATGATGTTATTCACACGCTCAATCTCATTGTCAATTTCTGCTTCAAGAGCCTTGCTGTTACGCAGGGCGGTTTGGCTGCGTGTCTTGAAATACTCTTTTTGAGCCTTACGCATAAGTGCTACCTTTTGGAAGAATGTTTTTGCGTCCATATCAAGCAGCTTTCTTTAAGTAGTCTTTGATTTTGGCACATAGAGCCTCGCACCAACGGCGTGCGATTGTAACTTCAACGGCATTGCCGATGTACTTTTTCTGCTCTGCCTGTGTACCTACCAACACATAGTCCTCGGGAAAGCCCATAATCTTTTTGAGTTCGGGAATTTTGAGCATACGCATCTTAATATCCACAATGCCGTATAGTGCCATAAATTCCTTGATTTTAACCGTCATCGGGCTATCAGTAGGATAAACCTCTATCGCTGCCTCTCCTGTCTCCGTAGCGACCAAATAAGGAGGCATCTTGTCCATACGTGCTATGAGCGTGAAGCAGGGCTTATCTACCGAGCCACCTGCTGAACTGTATTGTGGGTTGAGGAGATAATGCCTCTTGACCGTTACAAGGTTGAACTTGGGCGTTGTGGTTACGGTGTTAGCCGGTTCTTCGGTTGATATTGGTGTACCATTGCCGTACTGCATATCTATGAACTGACAACTTGCAATGCCTATCTGTCCTACTGTGCAGATTGTTGGCGAGGGGTCTTCTATCGAATGTCCTGTGTTGTTGAAGCGGTAGTTCACGATAAACCTTTCAGCAGATATGATTGCGTGGTGGTCTTTGCAGGTGATTGTGCCGGCAGGTGCATCAACGGACACGTTCTTGCTCATAGGGTCGCCACTGAACTGCTTTGACAGGAACGACACCTTTGCCAATGCAAGGCGGTTCTGTGTAGCAACAGTCGGGCACGGTTCATCAATAGAGGGCGGAACGTGCTTGCCTGTCTTCTTATTGACGGAATTGTATTTTACGATGAACGCATCTTTGCCACCTGCAACGAATTTTATCAGCCCTGCATAGATACGCTCCAACGTAGCCTCAACGAGTGGCTTCTTGCGACCGAAGATGCTATCGCCCTCGTCCTCGAAGTCCAAGCACTCACGCACAGGCTTCCATTTTTCCAATGTACCGAACAATGACGTAGTGCCCTCTTTGCTATGTGTTGCTTCGGGGAATGTGATTGGCAAACCTTTCTTTGCGAAGATACCGAAGAAGCGTTTGCGTGAGGTGTAAGCACCATAATCGGCAGCATTGAGTATGCGGTGTTCAAAGTTGTAGCCGTACTTCTTGATGTTACGCACCCAACGTGTGTAACTCTTGCCCTTATCCATAGAGAGGGGTTTGCCGTTCTCGTCCACATCGCCCCACGACATAAATTCCTCGACATTCTCAATCTGTATGTAGTCTGGGTTGATTGCCTCGATGTAACGGAACAGGTGTTCTGCAAGCGTGCGGCTGTCTGCATCACGAGGCATACCGCCTTTTGCCTTGCTGAAATTGGTACACTCCAACGAAGCCCACAGAACTACCAACGCATCGGGATAGGTACGGCGGCACTCTTGCAGGTGTGCTACCAATGGTGACAGCTCCAACGTGCGTATATCCTCGGTGAAGTGCAGTGCTTCGGGATGGTTGGCGGCGTGTGATGCAATGGCGTTCTTGTCGTGATTGACACAGGCAACCACCTGTGCACATTGTCTGCCTTCAAGTCGGGCAGAGTTCACGCCCGAAGACGTGCCCCCTGCTCCGCAGAATAGGTCTATGTATAGAAGTTTCATTTTGTTCCTCGTAGTAAATTTAATAATTCCTCGGCTCTGCTCCGTCTGTCAAAGCCCTTTATGTTCTCCCATTTGTACCCAAAGAATGTTTGCTTTCGCTTCTGCACCCAATAGACGGTAATCGGTATGCAGCCGTCATACGCTGTTCCTGTTACAATCCTGTACATATCAGTATCTAAAATCCGTAAAGTGAATGATTACTCCTGTGAAAACTTTGTCCTCGTGTGGGTCTTTGCCGAAAAACCACTCCTTGAAATCCTGTACGGAAAGTCCGTCATTCTTTGCAATGGTGTAGCAATCTGCATCGAGCCACTCACGACCGTCTATTTTAGCGGTTATCGTGTCGTTGTCGGCGTGGTAGTAGAGTTCGATAGGCTGAACACCAATAGGATTGTTTCGCTGTGCTATCTCAACCTGTGGCGATTTGTAAGGTCTGCCGGACCACTGCCGTATGGAGAGGTAGAACTTGCTTCGTTCCATTTTCTCGGCATTGACTTTCCATTGGTCGTAGTTCTTGCGTATGGTGTGTTTCTTTTCTCCCGATGCAAGTTTGCTTGCAAAGTCGGTCGGCTCTCCTCTACGGCTGTGGGTTGTCGGGAATAACCTCGACAGGGTTATGATGATTTTCTTTTTCATAGACGTATTCTTATATTTATTGGGTTGCCTTTTGCCGATGTACCTTGTCTTTTAAGTTTACTTTTTGGATATGCCTTCTTCAATACTTTCAATGCTTTCGCAAATTGCTCTCTACTATATATCGCAGAATACGGTCTGTCTTTGAAAAAAAACTTTCCGAATACATCTACTGTCGTATAGTAAAGGAAGCAAGTAGCACTTGACCACAATAAATCATAGACCTTTCGGTATATCTTTTTTGCAATACGTTTTCTCATTGTTTATCCCTTTCCATAAATTCTTCATACTCTTTTTGAGAGTGGAAATACATATATACTGGTTCCTCTAATTCTTCGGGAGAAGCGATAGGCAGATGCTTTACCTTATTGTAAGCAGGAGATAGTTTTATGCGTTCTGCAAAATCTTTATCCTTGCAGGTATCAGTTATACCTCCGCATCTTACTTGTTCATTACCCATTGCAATGATTTTTCCATTGTTCACAAGTATGAAATCATAATTCCAATTATTGTCTTCGGGATATTGGATAAACTCATCGTATATGTATCCCATATATTCATATTTACCCTTACCGAGATTTATAGCATATTTGCCTGGAATAAAATTTGGCGTGCCTTGTACTGTGTCGGCATCGTATAAAAAAAATTCTTTCATAACTGCTCAACTTCTATTTCTTCTACACAATAATCTGCATCATAATCTTCACTCATCAACGGATTTCGTTCCCAATCCGTCAAACCGTAACCTGCGAAATGATAGCGGAAAAATTCTTCTGCATCTTCAAAACTACAATCGCCTGTTACCTCTATTTCAAGTTCTACTTTTACTCTCATATATCAAATCGTTTTTTAATGACAGTATCTTATCCGAATACTTTTGTGCTTTCTTACATTCTTTTGTAAAGTCTTGGTCATAAGCACCACTCATAGCGGCAAGAGTATCGAGTAAGTCCATAACATCCTCACTCTCTTTCGGGGTTAAGGTTATACACCCTTTTGCATCTATCTTCATAACTACTCCTCCTGTTCTTCTAATTCGTCTATGTAATCATCGTAACTCATAGTCTTGCCGTCCTCTACCCAAATTTTATCCATCCAATCCTCGGCTTCGGTGGTGTAGTTCTCCCACGAGTCCACAGAAACATCACTATCTTCAAATTCGCTATCATCCACCTCGTGGCAATGTTTCTTTGCATACTTGTAGGCTTCTTCGGGTGTGTCAGCCTCGATATACATTGTTGCATATTTCGCAACGGTTACAGCAACTATACTGTCTGTTCTCTTCTTGTTCATTTTGTGCCTCCTTTCTCGTTTAATTTGTTTGCTTCCTCCTCGTATGGACAATCTTGCAGACATTCATCGCACATAGAGCAGCATACGATATACTTGCCACAAGAAGGGCATTTCTGGACGCTCAATTCTGCTTTCAAAACAACCTCATTACCACAATGTGGGCACATTTCATAGGTTACCTCATCATTGTCCTCGTGAACGTTGCCTATTACTTCATAATCTTCGCTCCCCAACAAGCCTTGAAAACCGTTATAATCAACACAGAAGTGTACATCTTTATATTTTACAGGAGCACGTTTGGTGTACTTGGACTTTACGATGTCACCCTCATATATCTCATTTCCGTTCTTGTCAAGTCTTCCGGTAAACTGCCCAACCGTTTCACGTTTGACAGCGCACTCGCCATAACAAATTTTGCCGTTATGCTCGTAAGCATATATAATGCTTGGCATATAACCAATTCGCTGAATGAGGTCTCCATATATCCACTTGCCTGTTTCTATATCCTTGCCTCTAAATTTAATCTTCCTCATAGTAGTAACAGTTTGTTTGAAAAATGGCAGTGCGGAGGCAGCAGCCCCCACACTGCCCCTGCATTACGCTTTCTTCTCCTCCGACTTTGGTTTGAAACAGAAGTCGGCATAAATCTCGGCGAACTGCCTACCTGCGTAGGCTGCGAGTTTTTCGCTTTTGAAGGCGAGCCGAGAACCGTCGTTCGTGTACGAGAGCGAAGATGCGTAATACGCGTGCGCATAATCGAGACCGTAGTACGCAACCGCATTGTAACCACCACGACCAACGACACGGCTTTTATCCTCAGCAGATAGTTTGTCGTACTGCTCTTTGGTGATTAGGTCGTACCAAAAATACCAACGGCGTTCGCCCTTTGTGAATTGAGGTTCCCAACCCTCGTTGAGAGCTGCTGTGATGATACGAAGTTGGAGGTATGCCACCAAATCATAGTCGTTCATATCGTGTTGGTGGATATGCGACACATAGCCGTCATAGGCTTTTACGAATGGGTGGTCAGAGCCGAGTTCACGACAAGCATCGGCAAATGTCTTGATGCGCTCTGTTACGTCCTGTGGCTTATCATCTACGAGTGTAAGCACACCATTAACCCAAACTGCTTTCTTCCCTACGGGGATTTCGATTTCTACTTTCTTTGTCTTGTTTTCCATACTGTTGTTGTTTTTTGTTGATGGGAAAAATTTCCGAATGTTGATGACTAAAAAATGTTTCATTGTTTGTTGATTTTTTGCTCAAAATGTGGGCACGACTTTAACTTCTCCTTATAGGCAGGTGGTATCCACCATAGCGGCTCATCGGGTGGGTCGGGCAGATAACGTCTGCACTCATTTCGGATTGGGCAGGTAACGCCCGAGCAGTAAGTGTAATCTTTGTTCATTTATCACTTGTTTATAGGTTTGCGAAATGATTGCTCCGTACCGAAGTTGATGATGTGCATCATTTCTCGGAAGCGGTCGGCAATGCGTTCATCGTAGTAAGTTGCTATTTCTGCTGCTGTAAGGTTGGATGAAGCCAACGTGCAGAATTGCTCCTCGTAACGAAAAGAGATAATATCCATAGCCGCCGTAACGAAATCGCCGTAGTGTATGCTTTCCTTTGGCTCTTGACCGAGGTCGTCAATGGCAAGTATCTCAATGGTGCGTAGCCTCTTGAACTTGTACACATCGCTTTCGTTCTCACGTGTGGGGTTGTTGTATGCCTTTGCAAGCAATACAAGTTCCTTTGCAGTGATGAACGTGTAGCCACGCACCGGGTAATCGTCCTGTCTGCTACTCCAAGCCTCATCGGAACGGAGTAAATTCGTGAGGTTTTGCAAGGCACGGAGAATGGTTGTCTTGCCGTTACCTGCACCACCACAGAGGAACAGCCCGAATGTGGAGTCTTGCGATGTGAGCCATCGGGATATGTCCCACAGGTGCTGTTTGTACTCCTGTGTGTCTTGAAAAACACGATGTCGGCTTACGACTTCGGCTTTGCAAGCAGCATAGAGCATAGCATACACCTGTTCCTGTGTGTACGGCAGTCTAAAACGTGTCGCCGTACGTTTTCGGCTCATCAGGCGAGAGAACATTTCCTCTACGTTGATTTCGTCCTTTGGATTTAGCGTTATCATCTTCTTTCTTCTTGTTTCTATTCACTATGCGTAACCACGAATTGAAATGCTGTTTTGCATCAGCCAATGATTGGTGTCCTCGTTCCTTGCCGTCAGCAACACATTGTACCCGGAAGTCATCGAGGCTGTTGCGGAGCAGGTCTATTTTCATTGAGTGCAGGACCTGTAACCCATCGAGCCAACATTCATCGGCTTTCAGTTTCTCAATCTCTTGGTCGAGCGTTAGCGAATAAGGTTCGTAACGTTGTGGTGTGTCTTGTCTTTCAGTCTCCTTCTTTGGTTGATTGTTTGCAGCTCTGTGGCGATGTCTCGGCTCTTGCGGTGCAAGCAGGCTATAATCTGTGATTTTGCACACTCGGCGGCACTGAATACATATACGACTGTATCTCTCTTGAATACCTTTTGAGGTAAGCACTCCCTCCGCATCGAACAACTCCTTGGAAAATAACCCGAGCGACAGGCAGGTCTTGATAACCTCCGATACATACGCCTCGTCAAAGCCCGTGAGTTCCGAGCAGATGAAAGGCAGCTCATCGTCCCACTCAATGTAATACCCATTCTTGTAGATATTACAGAGCAGCAGAGCATATATCGAAATGGCTTTGCCACCTTGATACTTGATTAGTTTCCTTATCTTTATATCGCTGAAAATATCTATATCCATTGGAAAGTATTCCAGCCCTATTTTTGAAGTTCGTGCCATAGAGAGTTATTCATTTTTCAAATAGTCGTCCACCTCACGTTTGAAGTCGTCAAATGAACGACACACCACATATTTGTACTCGCTATCAGCGCACACCGTATTTTCCCATTGCTTTTGGCTGTCACGTTGTCTGCCCTTACGAGTTTTCATTTCAATGAGCAAAGCACCATAATCACGGTTGCTTTTCAAGAGGATGAGGTCTGCCACTCCTGCCACAACTCCCTCGGCTTTTAGTTTTGCCGCTGTGGTAGCATCACGTCTGCCACCATTAGGAACAGCGAACAGTCTGCCGTGAAGCCGTGGATATTGGAGGGAGAACCACCGCACACACTCACATTGTATGCGGTGTTCCTCGTCCGTAGGTCGTTTGCGAGTGTGTGCTGCTTTCTTCTGAGCTGCCATTAACTCGTCAAATGTCATTTTCTTACTTGCTTTCATCTTTTACAGGGTAATAATCCATTATCATTGTCTCGACAATAGAAACTATCTCATAGTCGGACATTGAACCTCTCATACCGTCAATAAAGCGGTCGTAAGCGTTCTTGAAGTCGGATGCCTGTACGAGTACGAAACTGTTGGTCTTTTTCTCTGCTCCGCTCTTTTCGTCAAGCGTGATGAACGAAACCTTTACCTTGTAGAAGCGGTCGGCTGAAGCATCATCGGACAGGAACAGTTCGGAGATACGAGGCTTCACGATTTGTGGGATTGTAAATTCTCCACTGATATAGGGTGTGAATTCCTCGATGGTGCGTGCTTCGGCTTCTGTGAATGAGAGTGCATCAAAGAGGTATTGCTCGTTCACTGTCTTTTGGAGTCCGTTTTCCATAACCTTGTCGTAACGGACGGTTGAGAGGAAATATGCGTGCATCATTCTTTCAAGTTCATTCGTTCTTTCAATTCTTTACTTAACACGAGTTTGGCGGTGTTCTTTGCCGGAATGGACACGGTTACACCCTTACTGATGTTGCGTGCCTTTTTGGGTGCGGTAGTCACAGCCTTGATGGTGGCGAAACCACGAATGAATACGCTTTCGCCCTTGACGAGAGACTGACTGATAGCCTCTACTACGGCTTCGGTAGCGGCGATTGCCTGTGAACGACTTAATGTCGTGTTGTTGATAACGTAATCAACGATGTCATTTTTTTTCATTTTGAACTGAATTAAAGGTGAATAATCGTTTTTCTAACTTTCTAATCATTTGTCTCAATACCCAAGCACGGCAGACGTTTCGTTGTCCGGGCAGGGTGTCATATACTTTGGCAGCGTCATCGAAATACTTGATAATCTTCTGCACATCGGTTTTGCTTATCTCCATATCAGCCCGAGGAGTTGAGGAACAGATTTACCAACTCATCGAAATACATTTCATCGGTTGGAATATCATCGTCCGAGTTCATAATCTCGTTGGCAATGGATTTCTTGCGGTGGATGAGGCTGTAAATGGTGTGGTCGATAGTTCCACGCCCGAGCAGGTAGTAACAGGTTACGTTGTCTTTCTGCCCAATGCGGTGTGCTCTATCCTCACACTGACAACAGTCGGCATACGTCCAAGCGAGTTCCACGAAAGCAACATCGGATGAGGCTGTAAGCGTAAGCCCGACACCTGCCGCCTTGATTGAGCAGATGATGAGGTTTACATCGGGGTTGTTCTGGAATGCATCAACAGCAGTCTGTTTGTTTACTGCACTGTCTCGCCCTGTAACTGTTACGGCACGTGGGAAAGCACCTTTCAAGTCGTCCACAATCTCGTGAAGCGAGCAGAACACAATGAGTTTCTTTCCGCTATCGAGGAATGTGCGAATAAAGTCAATGGCTTGTGATACCTTTCCTTTGGTTGCCAATGAACGCAGTGTCATAAACTTGACGAGGGCTTCCATTCGCATCTTGCGGCGTATCTCGCTATCGGTACACTCGGTGTATTCACGCAGATAACCGGCAAGGTCGGCAGCAGCAAGGTTGTACTCGTTGGAGTTGTTTATCTCCACATACAGGTCCACTCTCGTTTTGTCGGGGAGTTGAGGAAGCACCTTTGCTTTCTCTCGGCGTATCATACAGGTGTCGTAGAGTTGCTTTGAGAGGACGGACAGAGGTACGGCAGGTTCTGCCTTTTTGTCCTTTGGGTCGGTGCAGTAGTCTGCCATAAACTTGGCACGACCGCCGAAGTCGCCAATCCTGCCCATTATGGAGAGCTGCGCTATCAAGTCCTCGGGGCGGTTTACGACAGGAGTACCCGACAGGAGTATGCACCAATCTTTACCGACTGACAACCCTTTTGTGAAGATGGTTTGCTGTGCCGAGGGGTCTTTGACACGGTGGCTCTCATCAATGATTATGGACTTGAACGCTGTAATCTGCGGACAGAACACGACATCTTTCAGTCGGAACTGTTTGCCATCACCCTTGATGTCCCACACGAAGTATTTGCGGAGGCTTTCGTAATTGACTATGGCGACCTGATGCACGCCCATTGTAAGCAGGTAGCCCCAAGTGGTGCGGACATTGTTGTCGAGCACAACAGCGGACTTGTCTGTGAACTTGTGAAACTCACGTTGCCAATTTATCTTGAGTGATGAGGGGCAGATAACAAGGCAGGGATAAGCGTTGGCGGTATCGACAATGCCGATACTCTGCAAGGTCTTGCCCAATCCCGGTTCATCGCCGATGATGATACGCTTATGTTGCAACCCGAAGCAGATGCCCTCACGTTGGTATTCGTAAGGCTCGACACGCAGGTTATGTTTAAGTGTATTGCTCATTTGAAATTCTCTATCTCTGTTATTAAATCTTGTTTGTCTATCCCTTTGATGTACTTGTGTAGCACAAGGTCGATGCACTGATTGTAGAAGCGTTCAAACTCGTGCTGTTCCATAGCGGCAAATGATATGCTTTGGTATTCTATCTCTCGTTCGCCTCGTTCGTTGAGGGTTGAGGTGTAATAGCCCAAATCACGCTTGAAGCGGCGCAGCATATCTTCCTCGTTATGTACTCGCCAATGCTCTGCAAGATTGGACGGCAAGTTGTCGAACGTGAGGCGCACCAACGCAAAGAACTTTTTGTGATGCTCGTAGTTACGTGGGTTGCTTACCTTGCATTTGACCGTTGAGCCGACTTTGAGCCGCTTTTTCAAATCGAGGTCGCTGTCATAGAGCGGCACAAGACCGTAGGGCGTTACCTTGCAGATGATGTCCATAGGCTTATATTTGAGGGGTTAAACACCAATACTGAAATGCCAATTCTTCATACTTCTCACGACCTCGATTATAGACCTCATCGCCACGAGTGATGAACTTCTTAAATATCTTGCAGTTCTTCTTGCTGATAGCGTAGATGAAATCACGGTCGCTTTTGGCGATGTCCATATACCAGGCACGGCTTCTGTCCCAATCGAAGAAATCAACCGCCTCCTCGAATTGCTGTTGTGAGGCAGCAAATGTTGTTTTGAGGTCGCCACCGAAAGCACCGAGCCACCAATCCCATTTGCAACGGGTATCGAGTGTGAAGGGGAAATCGCAGTATGTGAACTGCTGTGCCTTATTGACCATAAACCGTTGCGTTTCGGCACATTCAAGAACTTTGGCGAGGAACGCATCTTTGCGAGCCTCCATACGGAGTGCTTTTTGCATTTCCTGTGCGTGTCGGAACTCATCTTCGCTGTATAGCACATCGTCCACAGTTAAGCGGTAGTAGTCCACCTTTGACGGCTCTGTTATGATTGCATCGACTAACGAGCCGAAGCGGAAAGCAGCTTCCTTGTCGCCAAACTGCATACGTGGGTGCAAGATGTTTTTCAGTTCCGTGAGGTCAGAGTTACTGACCTCACTTCTGCTGTAATAGTTATCGCTCATAGTAATCATCGTAGTCGGGTTCGTAATCTTCTTCGTATTCTACCTCGCCTTCACCATCACATACCTCGCATATTTCTTTCTCACCTCGTATATAGTGTTGGCGGAGGGCACGTGCTTGTTCCTCGGTCTCGGGGAGAGCATTCCAAGTGTGGACGGTACATTCGGTCTCCTCGTCTTTCTCGAAGTTGTAGGCGTAGTAGTGATAACCATTGCCGTCACAGGCTTCGCATTTGACGCGATGAGGCTCTTTCTCGTTCCACGGCGCACGTGGGTCGTGTTCTGCTCCGGGTGGGTAGTATCCACTTTCGAACATAGCTACTTCGCCTTTACGTCTTCGACATATTCAACACTCTCATCGGCGATGAATGTACCCTCTTTGGCAAGTTTCTCACAGAATGTAATCTGTTTCTTGAACATCTTGGAAAGTTCCTCAACAGAGAGAGTGCGACCCTCGTTCATCCACCACATAGAGAGGACTGCCATAATGCCCTCGGGATTGAGGAGGTTAATTTTCTGTGCAACCTTAACCTTTGGCTGATAGCCAGACGATACAACTGCTTGCTGACCGAACAGGCTTTCCATTTCGGACTGTTGGCGTGCCATTTCTGCTTTCTGCCTGTCTTCCTCCTCCTTACGGCGGCGTTCAGCCTCCTGTTCCTCGGCTTCCTTGCGCTGACGTGCTTCCATTTCAGCCTTGATGCGTGCAGCTTCCTCCTCGTTAGCCTGTGCCATACGTTCAAGGTTGGCTTTCTTGGATGGCAGACGGTCGATGATGTACTGCTTTGTGCTGTCCACCTCGAAGTCGTATTGTTCGGTGAACTGTTTGCCGAGACGTTCCTTTGTCTCAATCTCAACCTTGCGAAGTTCCTCAACAGAGACACCGGTAGGGATGCGGATAAATGTGTGCAGGTTGTAGAGGAAATCGGCAGGGAGTGCAGATGAGAACTCTTTAATCTGTTTGAATGATGCTTCGTAATTGGCAAGCGTAACGGCACTGTCAATGGCTGAAAGGTCGTTGCACACCTTGTTTACGAGTTGTTGGAACTGTGCCTTGAAATCCTCCTCGATGTCCTGTTTCATACGTGCACGTGCCTGTTCTGCCTGTTGGCGTTCGTACTCACGGCGGCGGCGTTCCTCCTCCTCTGCACGCTTCTTGGCTGCGAACTGATTGCGGAGCTGCTGCAATTGGTATGGAATGGTGTCGGCTTTGAGAGGGTCGATAGCGTTCTCCATCGCCGTGAACTCCTTGCGGATGTCATCAAAGAGTTTGGTTACAGGCGAACGGCGTTCGTTCATCTTCTTCACGGTCTTGCGTGCCTTTTCAATGAACTGTGCCGCCTGTTGGTCGAGTTCGTCAGTCATTCCCTGTGCTTGAATGGCTGCAAGGATTGCTTGACCGGCTTCAATACATTTCTCACGTGAAATTTTGTTGTCTTGGTATGACTGAGGAGCGGCAGACACGATGGTCTGTATATTCTCCTGTTTTACGATTACTAATTCCTGTGACATAGTTATGGGGTGTTAGAATGTGTCATCATCATTGTTTGGCTGCTGTGCAGGGTCGATTGTCACACCTGCTGACATATCGGGTGCAGGGGCAAAGTGTTGTTCCTGTGGTTGAGGCTGTGGCTGTTCAGCACCTACACCGCCGTATGGGTCGAACTCGGGTGCTTGCTGCTCGATGATTTCTGTTTCGAGCGATGAGCCACGTCCGATATTCAGTTTCGGATAGGTCTTGAAAGCGTGCTTCACACACTTCGCCATAAGGAAGCCGGTGTCTATCTGTCCGTCCTTGCCGTAGAGTTCGTTTGACTTGACTACCCATTGGTTGGTCTTGCGGTCGAAGTAAGAGTTCTGTTTGTCGCTGTAACCTTTGAGGCGGAGCCAATCGTTTTCCGTCATCACGGAGTAGTCGATAGTACCATCGGCACGTGTAATCTTCAAGAAACAGGCGATAATCTTGTTTGACTTGCGAGGGAACGCTGACATATAGTTCACAATCTTCTGTCCGTTCTGCTCGCCGTATTGGAATGTGTCGCCCTCGTACACGATTACAGGGTTGTCGGCGTGGCGTATCTGTCCTGCGTTCTTGCGGAGCACCAATTCGCCGTAGCCCGAGATTGTGAGGTTACATACTTTCTCCCACACGTCCTGTCCTCTATCGTCAACACCTGTCTTGATTGAACGAGGAATGAGGTAGCAGAGTGCCTGTGAACCGGGTGCAAGCGTGAGACCACGCACGGCAAGGTCGATAAAGGCGTAGAAGATTGATGTACCAGAGCACTCACGGAGGTTTGCCTTGTCTCTCAACTGTGAGTTGAAATAGATTGCTTCACGCTCGTACACCTGTTCACCTCCCTCTTTCCAAATGGAGTTGTACACGTTGATGAACTGATTACGCACACGCTCGTTGCGTATCACATCGGTTGCTTTCATTGATTGCAACTCTTTGGCTAATGATAATGCATTGCTCATAATGTTGATATTAAAGTTATTAAATACAGTTGTCTGTTGTGACTGCAAGCGGACTCGAACCGCCAACCCTCCATTATGCCATACGAGCCGGAGTGTAGTTCCCAATTACTCTATGCAGCCTTATGTTTACAGGGCGAAATAATCCTGTTTTGTCCGTTGTAGTGCCCTCAACTCTGCCGTGCGGTATTCTACCTTGCCCGGACGTTTGCAAGGCTCTACTTTGCCCTGTCGTGTCCACCTATCGACATTCCCACGCCCGAACATTGCGTATGCCTGTCGTTTGCTGATGGTCTCGGGGTCGTTGCGTGCCTCGGAAAGCATACGGACAACCGAGGCGGCAACATCGTGAACGAATGTGTCATAGGTGACTGTCTTATCGGAGAAATTGAGTGTGAGCATTACTGTTTCTGTTTAGTGGTTTGACAGGGAGGCTCTTTTGCGTATTCCACAAGCCTTTTCAGTATGGTGCAGTAGCGACCGTTCAACTGTTCGTGTGCCTTTACGCACTTGGCGCAGGTGGGATTGGTATGTGATGCCATATTTAGAATATGCTTAATTGGTGACCTCTTTTCTTTACTGTGCGTTCGTAACGCTTGCATTTGTCTTTGTAAGGGCAGTTACCCGATTTGGCTTGCTGATAGGCGGAATGAAAGGTGTCCCAATCCACGCCACGAAGAAACCCCATCAAGTCCATACAGAACCAACCCTTATCCATTGCTTTGTTCTCGCCTGTAATCTCGACAAGTCCGTTACCTTTTGGTGTTCCCATTATTCTTCAACATAGTTTTTTAAGAAAATCATTGAACTCCACACGAGTAAGTGAGGCATAAGGCTCTCTTAAAACGACCCCACATTTACCGTCTTTTGTTGAAGATAAGGCAAGGATGCCTAAATCTCTCAAATCCATAATGAGAGGGTGCTGGAATGGCAGTTTTAGTTCATCGAACGAAACGGCAGGAATATCCAAGCAACCTTCGTTGTCCCTTTTTTCACGAGTTCTCACATAGACCCTTTGTGCTACCTCTTTCAATCCTCTGTTATTTATTGGGGGTGTTCTCATTACAATAATTCTCTTTTATATTGTTCTACTTTATCTGCTAATCTCTGTTCCGCTTCTGCTACATTCTGTTTTGCTCGTTCAACTTTTGCAAGTATCTTCTGCAACATTGCGTCATTCTCTTTATCGAAGAATAGTTCTCCTTGCTTCGAGGCGAGATATTTGGCGACATTCCTTTCTTGCAGGGTTATTTTACCTTTGAGGGCTACGAGTTGCTTTAAGTCTGCTGTGAAGCCCCAATCCTTTCCCTCTTGCAGGTAGTAGGTGCTGAATGTGTCGTAAACACGACCACGAGGATATTTGCATATCAGTTTTGCTCTGCGCCATTGAATAACCCAACCCCAACGGTCGATGAAATGCTTTGGAATTTCATATCGGAATATCTCGATACTTTCTCCGCTTTCAGTCCTGCGATAGAAGACAATGCGTACATACTCCTCTAATTTCAATTCTTTCTCGGCTTTCGATATTGCTTTGGCAAACTCCAACGCATCTGCACCAATTCCTACCTCCTGCGCCATTGCTTACTTGTTTTTCTCTTCTTGGTACTCACGATAACTCTCACGAACGAGTATCCATATCAGATAGACGAACAGGAGAACTACACAGAAGCCGAATAATCCGATTGTTCCTTTGATGAGGTGGGCAATTCCCCACACGATTGTGCCAATTAGCATAAAGATTGACATTGCAAGTTGGCTGAGGCTCATAAACTTATCCATATTGATTTATTTAGAATGTTTGAAATTGTTTATTCGTTTAATAATGCTATTTTCAATCTTGTCGCATCAGAATTGATGCTAACATTACAGAATTGAAACAGACCTCTCATAAAGTGCATTGCTACATCTTCGTATGAAATGAACCTTTCAGAAAGCAATGACATTGCTAACTCGTTATCGTATGTGCTGATGAGGCGAAGTATCTCGATTTTCTTCAAGTACTCTCCATTCAGTTTTGCACGACTGCCTGTAAACTCGAAGTAGTATTGCTTATAATCGCCCAAAAATTGTGGAGACTTGAATTTCAAATCAAATGCTTTCTTATTAAGTCCTTTCATTACGCTGTTCGGGTTACTATTACGACACGTCTTTCACGGTCTGTCTCGGTCTTGTATGTTCTGTTCCATTTGAAACCGAGCATACTCGCCATACTTCTTGCAGTAGTGCATAGTGATGCAGGAAACTCCTTGCTATCGCCAATCTTCATAGGCTCTAATTCGCCTGTAATTGTCTTTTTCTTTGCCATTTTTTCGGTGATTTGAAGTTTAATGTTTAACTTTATGGTGCAAATATACACACTTTGACAATTCCAACCAAACATTTTGACAATTATTTGTCGATTTGTTTATAAAATATTTTTTGATTATGGATAAAACCTTGATGCTGGAGCAGTTAATTAACCATTACACAGATGGGAATAAAGCGAGTTTTGCGACAATGGTAGGAATTAAGCCTCAATTACTTAGTAATTGGCTTAAGAGGAATACGTTTGACGCTGAGCAAATATACAAAGGCTGCAAAGGTGTATCCGCTGATTGGTTGTTGAGTGGAGAAGGTGAAATGATACGACGTTCACAAACTGACAATTCACAGTTTGTTTCACAAAGTAATAGTCCAGAACTTATTGCCCTTTGTAAAGCATTAGTTGAAAACTATCAGCAGCGTGATGATGTGATGAACAAATTAGTGTCAATGGTTAAGGGGATAGAATGATAGAGTTTTATTATCATACATACGATGATGGAGTCGAACAACTTTGCCAGCGAATAAAAACGAATTGGTTGGTATATGGGATACAAGATAATATCAATTGCGAAAATGATATTATGCTTATGCACGCCATATATCGTGTGTCAACTACGACTCAATTATATCGTAAAGATGATATAAAGTCTATACTATGGGGGAAAATAAAGCCACTATGTCAAATAGATAACTCTCCACATAGTAGCAGAGGTAAAATAAAATATTTCAAAAACGGATATGATGATTTGTTTGATTTCTGTTGGAAACAATCATTCTCTAAAACCAATGATGCAAAAAAAGCAGTTAAAATATCAAAGATAGCCTATGCAAATAGAACATTATGGAATAAGTTGGTTAATAGCAATCTGTGCATATTGTCGTTTCTGATACTATTCTTCTTTGCTCAAACTATTATAAACGACTGTTTCTTAATGCTGAAGTTTGAAGATACAAACGAAATAAGTTTAACATTGTGCGTGCTGTTATCTTCATTGGTATTTACTATTGGGTTATTGAGAGGAAACACAAAAGATAATGCGTATTATTATTTCCCATTTATTGCAATGGTCATAATGGCGATATGGAGTATCAGTGAATTGTTTTCAAATGATATTCGCTCAGATTTAACAATTGAATTACTAAAACGAAACTTTGTAATGGGTTTATCATATTTGCTATGGTATCCTATCATATTCATTAACAATGACAGATTACACGATTTATACGACTAAAAATAACCCTCGCTGACACATTGTTGTACAGCATTTCCTAACTAACTGAAAAGCAAGCCTAATTAACAGCTGCTCAGGCAGCATTGAACCAGAAGTAATCTTTTTAAGATACGATATGGCGACTCCTCACCTTTGGGTGGGGAGTTTTTTTATGCTGTAAGGCGAAAAAGTCGGGGGAAAGTGGCGTAAGTTGCAACATTTTACATAAATTTGTAATGTGAAAGAGTGTGATTGCCCTGCGGGGTGGTTGCGTGAGTGGGTTTGCAGATTGCAGATTTTTGTTGAAGATAAAAAACTTTAGATATGAAAAACAAGTTTTGGAATGAGGCTTCGTATGGTGGAGCTATGTTGGGTTTGGCATCGGTGGCGTTCACCGTTTTGAGTATGTTCCTTCCTCAGGGTGCTAACTTTGTGGTGAGTGTGGTGAG
The DNA here is from genome assembly GCA_017560305.1 of Alistipes sp. The sequence goes on along the minus strand of JAFYOF010000016.1, from coordinate 7,624 downwards.
TTTCGTGGTGACACTCTACTTGCTCTTCTTCTTTACAAAGCGTCGCGCTGATGAGTTTATCAAGGAGGGCTACACCTATGCGCAGTGTCTGGGCTTTATTGTGGCGATGGGTATCTTCGCGGGTATCATTACTGGAGCATACCAGATTGTGGCGAGCAACTTCCTCTTTGCAGAGAAGTATGAGGAGACTTACGCAATGATGATAAAGACCTATGCGCAGGTGGATACATTCAAGGACTCGATGGATTTCTTGAAGACAACCATTCGTGCCTACATCTTCTCGCCAATGCCCGTATTGATTGTAAATATCATGGCGTCGGTGTTTACCTATGCATTCTATGGTCTTTTCATCGCGCTTGGCACAAAGCGTGAGGCTGAAATCTTTGATATCCCAACATTAGACGAGGAGGACGAGGAGTAGCGTATGGAGCAGAGATTGAATATATCTGTCGTAGTACCTTTATATAATGAGGAGGAGTCGTTATCGGAACTCGTGGCGTGGATTGACCGCGTGGCGAAGGCGAGCACACTCACTTATGAGGTGATTATGATTGACGATGGCTCGTCGGATGGCTCGTGGGCAGAGGTGGAGCGCCTGAAGGGGGAGTATCCCGCTGTGAAGGGTGTCCGTTTTGCTCGCAACTATGGTAAGTCGGCGGCTCTCTACTGCGGTTTTGCCGAGGCTGAGGGCGAGGTGGTAATCACTATGGATGCCGATTTGCAGGATTCTCCAGATGAGATTCCAGCGCTCTATCGTATGATTATGGAGGAGGGCTACGACCTTGTGTCAGGCTGGAAGAAGAAGCGCTATGACCCAGCGGGCAAGCGTCTGCCAAGCAAGTTCTTTAACTGGACTGCGCGCGCGGTGTCGGGCATCAAGTTGCACGATTTCAACTGCGGACTGAAGGCCTATCGTCGTCGTGTGGTGAAGTCTATCGAGGTGTATGGCGAGATGCATCGTTACATCCCTATTTTGGCGAAGCACGCAGGCTTCAAGCGCATCGGCGAGAAGGTGGTGCAGCATCAGGAGCGTAAGTACGGAGTGTCGAAATTCGGAATGGAGCGTATGGTGAAGGGTTATCTTGACCTTATCACAGTGTCGTTTATGTCGCATTTTGGTCGCTCGCCAATGTATTTCTTCGGTAGTCTCGGAACGATTATGTTCCTGTTGGGTGGCGGCACTACGGTGTGGGTTATTGCCGATAAGCTCTACAAGCAGATGAATGGCTTGCCATTGCGTGCCGTGACCGACCAGCCGTTGTTCTTTGTTGCAATTCTGGCGGTGATTTTGGGTGTGCAGTTGTTCCTGGCGGGTTTCCTGGGTGAGTTGATTAACCGTAACTCATCGGACAGAAATACCTACCTGATTGATAAGAAAATATAAATTAGAAAGTTATGATACAGAGAATTCAAACACTTTATCTCTTGGCGGTTGCTGCGTTGATGACAACCGCAGTTCTCACTCCGCTTGCCTACTTTGCGGCTGGTGCGCAGGAGTATTTGCTCTACGCCTTTTCTTTGAAGGGTGGCGAGACATCTTATTCGACAATCTATATGGGTGTTGTAGTGGCGTTGGCTGCTATCGTCCCATTTGTTACAATCTTCCTTTATAAGAACCGCACATTGCAGATTCGCCTCTGCGCAGTGGAGCTGGTATTGCTTCTCGGTAGCGCAGTATTCATGGGTATTTACTACTACCTCGGTAGTCGTATGTTCTCGCAGCTGGAGTTCAGCGCGCAGGGCTTCCGCATTGCAATCATCTTCCCATTGGTGGCGTTGATTCTTGATTATCTTGCCATTCGTGCAATCTTTAAGGATGAGATGTTGGTGCGCTCTTTGGATAGAATCCGATAACGAAGTCTCAAGGTATAGAAAAGGCTGCTAACCTACGGGTTGGCAGCCTTTCTTGTGCTTTATTGGAAGTGATTACTTCTGGCGGAAATAGATCTGGATAGGTACACCAGAGAAGTCCCACTGCTCACGCATCTTGTTCTCAAGGTAACGACGATAAGAGTCCTTGATGTACTGTGGCAAGTTCACGAAGAACGCAAACTGTGGCGTTGGGGTAGGCAACTGTGTCGCATACTTGATGCGGATGTACTTACCCTTGGTTGATGCTGGTGGGTAATCCTCGATAACTGGGAGGATGAACTCGTTGAGCTCGTGTGTCGGAATGCGGCGCTTGCGTGAGTTGTATACGCGGATAGCCTGCTGCAACACCTCCAAGATACGCTGCTTGTTCAACACCGATGTGAAGATGATTGGAATATCGTTGAATGGAGCGAGCTTCTTCTCCAAAAACTCCTTCCACTCCTTCATTGTGTTGCTCTCCTTCTCGATGAGGTCCCACTTGTTCACCACGATAACGCAGCCCTTGCGGTTACGAACTATAAGGTTGTGGATGTTCAAGTCCTGTGACTCCAAGCCCTGTTGAGCGTCGAGCATCAGGATACATACATCCGAGTTCTCGATGGCACGGATAGAGCGCATCACAGAGTAGAACTCCAAATCCTCCATCTCCTTACCCTTCTTACGCATACCTGCTGTATCGACCAAGTAGAAGTCCATACCGTACTTGTTGTAGCGGGTGTGGATTGAGTCGCGGGTTGTACCAGCGATGTTGGTAACGATGTTACGCTCCTCGCCAAGAAGTGCGTTTGTGAGTGATGACTTACCCACATTAGGACGACCCACGATAGTGATGCGTGGGAGGTCATCCAACTCCTCAGCCTTGGTGTCCTCTGGCAACTGCTTCAAAATCTCGTCCATCAAGTCGCCTGTACCGCTACCTGACATAGAGCTGATGCAGAAGATATCACCCAAGCCGAGTGAGTAGAACTCGTGTGACTGGTAGATAAGGTCGTAGTTGTCAACCTTGTTGCAGACAACAATCACCTTCTTGCCCGAGCGGCGCAATACATCTGCCATCATCATATCGAGGTCGGTAACACCTGTCTTAACCTCAACCATAAAGAGGATAAGGTCAGCCTCCTCGATGGCGAGTATCACCTGACGACGGATGTCATCCTCGAAAATATCATCTGTATTTACAGCGTAGCCGCCTGTATCAATGATTGAGAACTCCTTGCCGTTCCAGTCTGTCTTGCCATAGTGGCGGTCACGGGTTGTACCAGCGGTCTCGTCCACGATAGCCTGACGATGACCAACCAAGCGGTTGAAAAGAGTTGATTTACCCACATTTGGGCGACCTACGATTGCTACTAAACTCATTGTAATTCTGTTTTTGTCTTATAATGCCGCAAAGATACACATTATTAATCAAATATTCAATATAGAAACCATCTAATGAAGGTGTTTTCTGCGTTGAGCTTGCCCTTAAATGCTCATTTACGCTTCAGTAAACTCCGCTTTTGCGGGCTTCGCAAGCCTTGAAAACCCTCTTCCTATATGATTTCTCGGTAAACGGGTTTTGTCGGTGGTGTCGCCTGGGGTCTGAATAATCGTGTAAAAGAGAAGAATGTGGAGGAAAATTTCGCGGTTTGCAGAAAATGTTGTATATTTGAAAATTATAATTTGGAGTAATGGTGCTTGAGGCACCAAAGAGAGATAAACCCATTTGAAATGTCGTTGTGGCGCAAAATAATATTCACTCTTGTAGCGGTGGTTTCGACCTTCGGTCTAAGTCGTGCGCAAGTGGGCGAGTATGAGCGTTATGCCCGTTTCCTCGACCAGCAGGACTACAACTCGCGAGCGGTGGAGATGGGTGTGTCGCTGGGCGTTTCCTATATGGGCGCTGATTGCTCAACCGATGCCGTAACCGTATCGCCAAAGATGGGCGTGAGAGCGGCGCTGGAGATGTCGATGGTGTGGGAGCAGAGTTACGCCTTGCAGGTGGAGGTGGCTTACCTGAAAAACAAGGCTGATGTGGCGCTTGGAATGCGCGAACTGACGCTTCAGTCGGGCGTGGTGGAGGTGCCTGTGATGTTCTCATATCGTGGCTTCAGTCCGTTGCGAATAGGTGCGGGAGTGGTTTTGTCGCCCGTGGCGTCGGGTAGGTATGATACCGAGTTTGAGAGATTGGAGTTCGGTCAGATGCGCTCGATGGTTGGTTATGTGGCAGATGTGGGTGTGAAGCTTTCGCAGCACTTGATGTTGGATGCCCGCCTGATGGGAAACCTCGGTGCGGTGAGCAACTATTTCGAGGGGGTTGAGTTCACTTCGAGAAGTTGGTGGGCAAGTTTTGGAATAGCATATATGTTTTAACTCTATATGACAGCAGAGTCGATAAATAAAGAGATAATTTTGGAGGGCGTTGACCCTCGTGAGTTGTATGGCGCGCAGGATGCTTACATCGAGCTGATGCGCGAGTTGTCGCCACGCGTGAAGGTGGTGGCACGAGGCTCGTCACTCAAGGTGCTGGGCGCAAAGAAGGATGTGGATGCGTTTGAGCGTAAAATTGGTGCGCTCGTGGCATACTATGTGAAGTATGGTCACATCTCGAACGAGGTGGTGTCGCAGGCATTCTCTACGGGCTTGAGCGAGGCATCGGAACCAGTGAGTGACAAGGATACCATCGTATTTGGCAATAACGGCAATGTGATTCGTGCCCGTACGGTAAACCAGCGCAAGTTGGTGGAGAAGTATGGCAAGAATGACCTTTTGTTTGCCGTGGGTCCTGCGGGCTCGGGAAAGACCTATACGGCCATTGCTCTGGCGGTGCGTGCTTTGAAGGAGCGAGAGGTGCGCCGAGTGATTTTGACGCGTCCTGCGGTGGAGGCGGGCGAGAAGTTGGGCTTCCTGCCAGGTGATATGAAGGAGAAGCTCGACCCATATTTGCAGCCTTTGTATGATGCGCTGAACGATATGATTCCAGCCGCCAAGTTGCAGAAGTATCTGGAGGATGGCACGGTGCAGATTGCGCCGCTTGCATATATGCGTGGTCGCACATTGGATAACGCCTTCGTGATTTTGGATGAGGCGCAGAACACGACTCGCTCGCAAATAAAGATGTTCCTAACGCGTATGGGTCGCAACGCGAAGTTTATAGTGACGGGTGATGTGACACAGATTGACCTGCCACGCAAGAGCGATAGCGGTCTGACGCAGGCGATGGAGACCTTGCGAGGAATTGAGGGCATTGGAATGGTGGAGTTTGACAAGCGCGACATCGTGCGTCACCCGCTGGTGAAGTACATCGTCGATGCATTCGACAAACGCGCCGAGCGTGAGGCGAAGGCTTTGGAGGGTGCGCCTGTGGTGCGAATGCCACGCGACAGAAAGGATAAAGAGTAACAGAAAATTATAAACAATAAAAACCTAAAGAATTATGAATAAGAACTTAACAGCATTGAACCCAGCATTGGTGTGGAAGCACTTTGCTGAGATTTGTAACATACCTCACCCATCGCACAGCGAGGATAAGATTCGCCAGTATCTGGTTGACTTTGCCGTGGCGCACAACATTGAGCACTCGGTGGACGAGGCGGGCAATGTATATATGACAAAGCCAGCGACTGCGGGTATGGAGGGCAGAAAGGGTATCGTTTTGCAGGCGCATATGGATATGGTGCCACAGAAGAACAACGACAAGGTGTTTGACTTCATCAACGACCCAATCGAGGCTTACATCGATGGCGAGTGGGTGACTGCAAACGGCACAACTCTTGGCGCAGACAATGGTATCGGTGTGGCTGCAATCCTCGCAATCTTTGAGGATGACAGCGTGGCTCACGGTCCTATCGAGGGCCTTATCACCGCGACCGAGGAGACTGGTATGGATGGTGCTTTCGGCTTGAAGGGCGGCATCCTGAAGGGTGATATTTTGCTCAACCTCGACTCTGAGACCGAGGGCGAGTTGTATGTTGGTTGCGCGGGCGGTACGGATGTGAACGCCGAGAAGGTGTGCGCTTGGGAGGCTGCTCCTGCAGAGGGCTATCAGGCGTTGGAGATTGCCGTGAAGGGCTGCAAGGGTGGTCACTCTGGTATCCAGATTATCTGCCAGCGAGCGAATGCTAACAAGTTGCTCTCTCGCGTGTTGCGTAAGATTGGCGACTGGAAGCTGGCTTCGATTGATGGTGGTGGTTTGCGTAATGCTATCCCTCGTGAGGCTACTGCGGTAATCTTGGTTGAGCAGAGCAAGGTGGCTGAGGCTTTGCAGATTGTTGCAGAGTTTGAGCAGGCTGTTATCGCAGAGTTCGCTGGTATTGAGGACTCAATCTCTGTGAAGGCTGCGGAGGTGGCTGCTCCAGCGCAGGTGATGTGTGCAGAGGATGCCTGGAAGTTGGTTTGCGCATTGGTGGGCTGTCCTGATGGCGTTGACAAGATGTCGATGGCAATGGAGGGCTTGGTGCAGACTTCAAACAATATGGCTCGCGTGGTCTCTGATGGCGAGAAGGTGAAGATGCAGACCCTGGTTCGTTCTTCAGTTCGCTCGGAGAAGGAGGCGTTGGCTGACTCAATCAAGGCAGTATTGGAGATGGCGGGTTTTGAGGTTACACTCTCTGGCTCATACGATGGCTGGAATCCAAATATGCAGTCGCCAATCCTGAAGGCTATGCTGGAGTCTTATGAGGCTCTCTACGGCAAGCGCCCATCGGTAACGGCTATCCACGCTGGTTTGGAGTGCGGTATCATCGGCTCTAACTACCCAGGTTTGGATATGATTTCATTCGGTCCTACAATCTGCTACCCACACTCTCCAGATGAGAAGGTTGAGATTGCTTCGGTTGAGAAGTTCTTCGATTTCCTGTTGCACACATTAAAGAACGCTCCTAAAAAATAAAGGCGATGTATCCGCATAAAGATATATCAAAGACTTGGTTTGTGCTGGTCAATCCCGTGGCGGGCTTCAGTCGTGGACTGGAGGATTTGCCGCTGATTACCAAACTTATACGCGAGAACGAGATTCCCTATGAGTTGGTCTTTTCGCAGCATAAGCACCATGTCACCGAACTCACCGTTCAGGCTGTGAAGGATGGTTATCGCCACATTATGGTCATCGGCGGTGATGGTACGCTACACGAGGTTGTAAACGGTCTGTTTATCCAGCAGACCGTTGAGCCCTCGGAGGTGACTATCGGCGTGGTGGCTGTGGGTACGGGCAACGACTGGATTCGTATGTTCGGCTTGCCGAAGAACTACTCGGAGGCGATTCGCGCCATCAAGGAGGGTTACACCTTCCTGCAGGATGTGGGCGAGGTGCAGTATGAGCAGTCGCAGTTCAAGCAGGTGCGATATATGGCAAATGTAGCGGGCGTCGGTTTCGACCCTTCGGTGACCAAGATTTATGAGCACTACAAGGCGCAGGGCAAGCGTGGAGGACACCTCTATGCGAAGGGCTGCGTGAAGAGTTTTCTGCGATATAAATCAACGGGAGTGAAGGTGTGGATTGATGGAGAGTTGATTCATAAGGACCTGTTATTCAGTGCAGCAATCGGTATCGGTAAGTATAACGGAGGCGGTACGCAGCAGTTGCCGCTGGCGGTGGCTGACGATGGATTGTTTGATATCACGCTCATCAGAGCGATGTACTGGTGGCAGATTATCTTCCGCCTGCGTCGCTTGTTTAACGGTGATATTTACAGTATCGGCCATGTGAAGCATTATCGTGGTCGTCATCTGCGCATCGAGTCAACACCCGAGATTATGGTCGAGGTGGATGGCG